>NZ_KV917374.1:4734368-5080337 GCF_002019645.1 Litchfieldia alkalitelluris
CTCAAACGGTGAGGAGGTGGTACAGGAATTTCAACCTGTTGTCCATCGCCTACGCCTTTCGGCCTCGGCTTAGGTCCCGACTTACCCTGAGCGGACGAGCCTTCCTCAGGAAACCTTAGGCATACGGTGGAGGGGATTCTCACCCCTCTTTCGCTACTCATACCGGCATTCTCACTTCTAAGCGCTCCACCAGTCCTTCCGGTCTGACTTCACTGCACTTAGAACGCTCTCCTACCATTGTTCTAAAAGAACAATCCACAGCTTCGGTGATACGTTTAGCCCCGGTACATTTTCGGCGCAGAGTCACTCGACCAGTGAGCTATTACGCACTCTTTAAATGGTGGCTGCTTCTAAGCCAACATCCTGGTTGTCTGGGCAACTCCACATCCTTTTCCACTTAACGTATACTTTGGGACCTTAGCTGGTGGTCTGGGCTGTTTCCCTCTTGACTACGGATCTTATCACTCGCAGTCTGACTCCTGAATATAAGTCTTTGGCATTCGGAGTTTGACTGAATTCGGTAACCCGTTGGGGGCCCCTAGTCCAATCAGTGCTCTACCTCCAAGACTCTCATGTTCAAGGCTAGCCCTAAAGCTATTTCGGAGAGAACCAGCTATCTCCAAGTTCGATTGGAATTTCTCCGCTACCCACACCTCATCCCCGCACTTTTCAACGTGCGTGGGTTCGGGCCTCCATTCAGTGTTACCTGAACTTCACCCTGGACATGGGTAGATCACCTGGTTTCGGGTCTACAACCACGTACTCATGCGCCCTATTTAAGACTCGCTTTCGCTGCGGCTCCGTCTTATCAACTTAACCTTGCACGTGATCGTAACTCGCCGGTTCATTCTACAAAAGGCACGCCATCACCCTGATATTTTCCGAAGGAAAAATCATAGGGCTCTGACTACTTGTAGGCACACGGTTTCAGGATCTCTTTCACTCCCCTTCCGGGGTGCTTTTCACCTTTCCCTCACGGTACTGGTTCACTATCGGTCACTAGGGAGTATTTAGCCTTGGGAGATGGTCCTCCCTGCTTCCGACGGGATTTCTCGTGTCCCGCCGTACTCAGGATCCACTCTAGAGAGAACGAAGTTTCGACTACAGGGCTGTTACCTTCTGTGGCTGACCTTTCCAGATCACTTCATCTACCTCGTTCTTTTGTAACTCCGTACAGAGTGTCCTACAACCCCAAGAGGCAAGCCTCTTGGTTTGGGCTATTTTCCGTTTCGCTCGCCGCTACTCAGGAAATCGCGTTTGCTTTCTCTTCCTCCGGGTACTTAGATGTTTCAGTTCCCCGGGTTTACCTTCAACTACCCTATGAATTCAGGTAGAGATACTACTCCATTACGAGCAGTGGGTTTCCCCATTCGGAAATCTTCGGATCAAAGCTTACTTACAGCTCCCCGAAGCATATCGGTGTTAGTCCCGTCCTTCATCGGCTCCTAGTGCCAAGGCATCCACCGTGCGCCCTTACTAACTTAACCTAAGTTAAAGTCGTAAAAACTTTACAGTTTATTACTTTGGTTTTAATTCTTAATGAATGTCTTGTTACGTTATCTAGTTTTCAAGGTACGAATTCTAATAGAAGGAAAGTTCCTTCAAAACTGACCACAATAAATCAAGCGTCTTTTTATGAATCTCATAAGAGATTCAGTTTCCTTAGAAAGGAGGTGATCCAGCCGCACCTTCCGATACGGCTACCTTGTTACGACTTCACCCCAATCATCTGTCCCACCTTAGGCGGCTGGCTCCTAGATGAAACAAGTTTCATCTTAGGTTACCCCACCGACTTCGGGTGTTACAAACTCTCGTGGTGTGACGGGCGGTGTGTACAAGGCCCGGGAACGTATTCACCGCGGCATGCTGATCCGCGATTACTAGCGATTCCAGCTTCATGCAGGCGAGTTGCAGCCTGCAATCCGAACTGAGAATGGTTTTATGGGATTCGCTTAACCTCGCGGTTTTGCTGCCCTTTGTACCATCCATTGTAGCACGTGTGTAGCCCAGGTCATAAGGGGCATGATGATTTGACGTCATCCCCACCTTCCTCCGGTTTGTCACCGGCAGTCACCTTAGAGTGCCCAACTGAATGCTGGCAACTAAGATCAAGGGTTGCGCTCGTTGCGGGACTTAACCCAACATCTCACGACACGAGCTGACGACAACCATGCACCACCTGTCACCTTTGTCCCCGAAGGGAAAACTCTATCTCTAGAGCGGTCATAGGGATGTCAAGACCTGGTAAGGTTCTTCGCGTTGCTTCGAATTAAACCACATGCTCCACCGCTTGTGCGGGCCCCCGTCAATTCCTTTGAGTTTCAGTCTTGCGACCGTACTCCCCAGGCGGAGTGCTTAATGCGTTTGCTGCAGCACTAAGGGGCGGAAACCCCCTAACACTTAGCACTCATCGTTTACGGCGTGGACTACCAGGGTATCTAATCCTGTTCGCTCCCCACGCTTTCGCTCCTCAGCGTCAGTTACAGACCAGAGAGTCGCCTTCGCCACTGGTGTTCCTCCACATCTCTACGCATTTCACCGCTACACGTGGAATTCCACTCTCCTCTTCTGCACTCAAGTCTCCCAGTTTCCAATGACCCTCCCCGGTTGAGCCGGGGGCTTTCACATCAGACTTAAAAGACCGCCTGCGAGCGCTTTACGCCCAATAATTCCGGATAACGCTTGCCACCTACGTATTACCGCGGCTGCTGGCACGTAGTTAGCCGTGGCTTTCTGGTTAAGTACCGTCAAGGTACGAGCAGTTACTCTCGTACTTGTTCTTCCTTAACAACAGAACTTTACGACCCGAAGGCCTTCATCGTTCACGCGGCGTTGCTCCGTCAGACTTTCGTCCATTGCGGAAGATTCCCTACTGCTGCCTCCCGTAGGAGTCTGGGCCGTGTCTCAGTCCCAGTGTGGCCGATCACCCTCTCAGGTCGGCTACGCATCGTTGCCTTGGTGAGCCGTTACCTCACCAACTAGCTAATGCGCCGCGGGCCCATCTGTAAGTGATAGCCGAAACCATCTTTTAATAGAGAACCATGAGGTTCTTTATATTATCCGGTATTAGCTCCGGTTTCCCGAAGTTATCCCAGTCTTACAGGCAGGTTGCCCACGTGTTACTCACCCGTCCGCCGCTAATTAAAGGAAGCAAGCTTCCTTTAATCCGCTCGACTTGCATGTATTAGGCACGCCGCCAGCGTTCATCCTGAGCCAGGATCAAACTCTCCAATAAGAGATATTTGATTGCTCAAATAAAAATTTAAAACTAGATTAAACGTTGACGCTTGTTTATTGTGTTCAGTTTTCAAAGAACTTTCGAAACAGCTTTATTAATTTAACATTTCTATCAATCGATGTCAAATGTTTTTTTGAAATAGTTTTTTCATTCATACGAACGAATGACTCTCTCGTAGGAACAGGACTTATCATACCATTATCATTTCATAGAAGTCAACTTATTCTGCATGGAAATATATAGAATGTTATCGTAAGAACACATCTAATACAAAACCATATTTCAACCTCTCTAATGAATAGGGAATCTATTTTTAGACAAAATACTATTGTTAAAGGTGGTGATATATATGAAGAAGAACGGAATTACAAATAGCAGTATAGAACAAATTAAAAATGACCACGAAACCGAAAGTGCCTTCCAACAAGATAAAACTAACTCAAAAAAGAAGAACAAAAAATAGGTGTAATAATTGAAAATAGTATTAAAAGGAAAAAAGATAGATAAGACACTTCGTCTTCATCTATCTTTTTACTATGTCATTTAAAAAACTTCGTACTAAGTAGAGCGGCACCATTACTCCACAAATCATAAAGATCAAGTAAAATAGCTAAATTTTTTAATATGCTCTATTAGCTTCATGGGCTTCAGATAAATGTCTTACCAACTCTTCTGCTCTCCTAATTTCAATTAAAGAACTCTCTTCCATTCCTTGCGTGTTCATTTCACTTAACATCTGCTTTGCGCTAGCAAGTTTATATTGAGCATTTTGAAAACGTTCGGGATCATCAACGCCTTGCGCTTCAATAACAGCTTTTTGAGCTTCACCTACAATTTCTAATATCTCTTTCACATTACTCACGATGTTAATCACCCCTGTCTTTTAAAAATACGAGCTTTAATTCTTTTAAAATTTTTGTAGTACAAGCCAGACTTCCTGAATAGGATTTGTAGACAAGTTCTTTTTTATTAGGTCATACTCTATTTCAAATTACGTCCTATAAAGAAGAATCTTCATTACTTCAGGAGGGGTGTAGAACTTGAGCGTTTTTTTAAGTTATATCTTACTAGGTCTTTCATTAGCAGCACCAATAGGTCCGGTAAATGCTGCACAAATTGACCGGGGCATCAAACACGGATTTCTACATGCTTGGTTGGTAGGAGTTGGGGCAGTTGTAGCGGATGGGGTTTATATGCTTATTGTTTACTTTGGGGTTGTTCAATTCATTGACACTCCAATGGTAAAAACCTTTTTATGGCTTTTCGGAGCATTTGTCCTCATATATACTGGGATCGAAAGTTTATTCAGCGCCGGACAAATTCAGTCAAAGCAATTTCGCGATAAAGAAGAACGTCCTATTAAAGCATTTTTTTCAGGTTTTTTGATGTCATTAACAAACCCTTTAACCATCTTGTTTTGGCTCGGAATCTTCGGATCAGTTTTAGCAAAAACAGCTTCTACCTATGCAAATGCTCAACTGATTCTATATAGTGCAGCTATTTTTATCGGTTTATTATTATGGGATGTGACAATGGCAGCTGTATCTAGTAGTTTTAGGAAATTTTTAACATCACAACTATTGACGCTTATCTCCTTTTTATCAGGCTTGTCTCTCATAGGATTCGGTGTTTACTTTGGAATTCAAGGAATACGGTTACTTTTCGGAATATAAAATAGTACCTTCGATATACTGATGTAAATCGAAGGTATTATTTATGGCTTTTCAAGTTTTTTAAACAAAGAAGAAGACCCTGATTTACCTTCACTTTTTTTCCAGACAGAGTTCATTTTTAAGGTGATTGCTCCTATTAAGATAACAAATCCCAAACTGATAAAAAAACCCGGCCTACTCTCTTTAGTTAGGATTGTTCCTGATACCGCAAGAAAAATCAGTACAAGACCTGTATAATATTTTATTCGGTCCAACAACCCTGGCGAAAGGTTTCTACATGCAGATAATAGGATAAAAGCCCAATTATACAACAGCATTAATCCTGCACCGGTAGTGATATACTCATAAATTGAATCTGGCATAAGCAAAGACAATACTATAGAAGTGACCAATCCAGCCGTCGTTAAGCCCAAAGCAGGTATTGGGATTTTCAATTTTCCTTTCTTCGAGAAAAACTTGGGCGCATCTCCATCCTCTGATAAATTGACTAAAATACTTGTTACACCAAAAAGAGCTGCAGCCATCGTAGAAAAGCCCGCAATAATTAATGCTGAATTGAATAAGTGCGGAATAAAAGACAAATCAAAATTCCGCAAGCCCGTAACGAATGGACTCTTTTCAGTATTAAACGCATCCCATGGAACAAGAATAACCGCTAATCCAATTGATGCAACATAAATTACTGTTAATAATAAAATCATAACTTTTCCAGCTTTTGGGGCTTCTTTTGGATTTTTCAGTTGAGTTGCCATCAAGCCCATAATTTCTATCCCACCAAATGCATAAAAAGCCAAGATTAACGCAGACCACAATCCTATGAATGGTCTTGGAAAAAATTCCTCAGTTGTTGTTGGTAGGTTGCCATCTACCCCCCCAAACATTCCTAACAAACCAGCTGATGCAATTATAATGAACATCATTATTGCCGCAATTTTAATTACTGCCAAAAAACCCTCTACCCTGTTTAACCACTTAACACCTATTAATAGAACAATAATTCCTAATACGGCATAACCTGTCGCAAATATCCAAAGCGGAACCTTCGGAAACCAAAATTGCGAGAAAATTGAAAGTGCGGTTAATTGACTTCCCATAATAAGCATTTCAGAAGCCCAATAGACCCAACCGATACTAAATCCAGCCCAATGCCCAAACGCCTTTTTAGCATAGGTACGAAATGCTCCTTTTTGTGGATCAGAGGCAGTCATTTTTGCCAATGCATCAAAAACAAAATACGTTCCTATCGCAGCTAATATAAATAAAATCAAAACTGCTGGCCCACTCTTAGTAATCGCTATACTAGAACCTAGGAAGAATCCAGTTCCAATAGTACAACCGACACCAAATAAAGACAGCTGCCACCATTTCATCTTTCCCTTGGACTTTTTCGCACTATTTTCCTTCATATAATACCTTCCTTTTAATTTAGGAATCGAAGAAAAATGGTGAGGGTATAATACCCTTCACCACAGTTCTATTTGTCTTCTGTGTATCCTACTCTCGGTATTTCAATATCTTCACCATTTACATTTTCAATAACTGGTTTTATTTCACCCTCAGTCATAACATCACTAGCCTGTTCGTGAGTTATTGCAAGCCCTTGTGATAACTCATCTTCTTTTTTATAATCTTCCGGTTCATAATATCTACCCGCTAAATCAGTTGAATTTGTTTTCTTAGACGACATTTAAATTCCTCCTTTTCATGTCCTTATATTTCCTAATATAGTCGATTAAAACTCCTAAAAATATTTGGTAAAATGTACACTTAGCATCGATTTAGACGCTCACCCGAATTATATGTAGGTAACTTCTGAAACTCTAAAGTTTTATGTATAATCTTTACTTTTACCAAGTGTACTCTTTCCCCCTTTTTTTTTTGAGAGACTATGTTATAGTTACCTCCCAGGTTTGTTTGTATTCTGTACAGTGTAAAGTGTTTTTCATAATTTACGAAAACCTTACTAAAGTGACTCATGACGCGAATATTTTCCTAAATAAAAAAACCTTATCCCAAAAAGGAATAAGGCCTTATCTATAACGAGGATAAGCTACAAATCTGTAATCAGGTCCAAGTTTCTCAATTTTCAAATCCTCTAAATCAACTGCACGACTCATTTTATCAATTCCTACACCTTCCAAGAACGTTGGCGCACTTTTACCACCAATTAATTTTGGCGCGATATACAGCACTAACTTATCAACTAAATGCTCCTCAATAAATGCAGCATTCACTTCTCCTCCACCTTCTATTAATAAAGATGAAATATGATGTTGACCCAATATGGTTAAAACCTCAGGCAAACTCACTCTAGTATTCCCTGATGTAACAAAAACTTTCACTCCATGTTTTTCTAACTCTTGTTTCTTTTGCTCCGAATGATTCACTCCAGTAAATACCCAAGTCTCAGCAAGTTGGTCTTTCACAACCTTGGAAATCAAGGGGATTTTTAAAGTTGTATCCAATATAACCCTTATCGGATTCCTTCCATTCATTATTCTAGTTGTTAATTCAGGATCATCCTTGATGACAGTATTTACTCCAACTAAAATAGCAGCATGCTCATTCCTTAATTGATGCACATCATGCCTAGCTTCTTCTGATGTGATCCATTTGCTATCTGAAGTGTAAGCAGCAATTTTTCCATCGAGTGTAGTTGCAGACTTTAATGTAATAAAAGGTGTTTTAGTTGTAATGTATTTATTAAATACTTCATTCATTCTTCGTGAGTCTTCTTCACAAACACCAACAATTACTTCAAGTCCCGCATTTTCCAAGATTTTGATCCCGTTTCCTGAAACAACCGGATTCGGATCAAGTGTTGCGACAACCACTTTTTTTAGTCCAGCTCTAACAATCGCTTCTGCACACGGACCTGTTCTTCCATGATGCGAGCAAGGTTCAAGTGTTACGTAGATGGTCCCTCCCTCTGCCTTTTCTCCCGCCATTTGAAGAGCGTGAACTTCAGCATGCGGTCCACCCGTTTTTAGGTGAGCACCAATTCCTACAATCTGGTTATCATTCACTATAACGGAACCAACCAATGGATTTGGGTCAGTTTGCCCCTTCATAGATACTGCATTTTGAAGGGCTAGGTTCATATAAAATTCATGACTACTCATTTAAGTCGCCTCTGAAGTGACCAGATCTCTTAATTTTCGTCTCTAGATATTTTTCGTTATATTCAGATTTGTCTCCCCACAAAGGAATACGGCCTGATACATTTGCCCCTGATTCCTGCAACGCCTCTAACTTACGTGGATTATTAGTAATAAGCGTTACTGGTTTTGTACGTAGCGTTTTTAACACAGCAATAGCATCTTCATAACTTCTCGCATCATCAACAAATCCTAAATTCAGATTCGCTTCAACTGTATCAAACCCATCTTCCTGTAAAATATAAGCTAACGCCTTACTAAAAAGCCCTATTCCTCTACCTTCATGATTCGATAAATAAAATAACGCACCAGACCCTTGAGCAGCTATCATCTTCATCGCCGATTTCAGCTGGAAACCACAATCACAGCGCTTACTCCCAAAAATATCACCTGTGTGACAGATACTATGCATTCGAATAAGCGTTTCTTCAGCATTTTCAAAATCTCCATAAACTAAGACACTAGACTGCTGCATTTCAGCTAAATTTGAAGAAGCTAATCTTTCGATAATTTTCTCTAAATTAAAAGAGCCATCTCCACAGAAATCTCCATCAATATCACTACATCGCAGCCAACAATACCATTGAAAAACGGTCGTTTCTCCATCAAGATTGACAGGTAATTTAATAGGACCTACTAGATATATGAACTCTTCATTATGTTTAATTATATTTATTTTATTTTCTAATATAGATACTACATTAGTATTAATCAAAACAATCTTCCTCCAAAAAATTAATCAGATGATTACAAGTAAAGGTTATCATAAGTCCAACAAAAACTGTTAGTAAAGCAACTTGCTTTATCCAAAAATCAGGTTATAGCTTTATTATTTGCTAAAAGTGGGATTTTTCCATCATGTTATTCAGATATTATATATCGAATTTTAAAAAAACGTGTAAAAATAAGGCTCTACCTAACATTACATTCACTTTCCGTTTACAATAGATATTATAGAGTTCACTCTAATCCAATCATATGTTAAACCGATTTTAGGCACTATAAAAAAGGAAGGCTCTTTAAACGAATTCCATTTCCTTGCCCAAACATAAAAAATGTCAAATAAAATAACCTTCAAATTGTTGGGAATTTGGAGGTCATTTTGTTTGATATAAAGGGGTTTTGTTTAATATAAAGGGGTTTCGATAAATTTATTGGAGGATTTGTAATGCAATTTATTATTAAAATGTAGGGGGGGACAATAGCCTGTGTACCTCAGCTAAACACACTACATTTCCCCTTAGAAATTGATATATAGAACAGAAAATATCAGTTATGCTCTATTAACCCGAAAGCTGATTTCACTATATTTGAAATATAAACGGAGAAATTACCGCTAAATTAGGAAATACCCATATTTTCATACAAATAAGGGGAGTTTTTCCACTTAATTAGCCCAAATCTTTAGATTCTGTCTTATTCAAGGCAGTTAACGGGAATACCTCCGCTTATATTCGCTTTTTGAGCTTCCCTAGATAGAATAGAGGGAAATTCTCCGCTTAAGAATTCTCATACCTAGACAAAATCAAGTCGAGAAGGCTGAGTACTGCAAACTTCGTAGTACGCATTCAATAATTAGCCAATAGCAAATGTCTAAACCCTTGCTATTTTTAATGCTTTTTATCCACCTAACCTTATAAATTGCCCTACATATTATAATAGTGCAAAAAAATTACACCTTGGGTTGTACCGTGCAAATTGACGTTTTGTGACAGGGTACGGAAACCCATAGGTTCGTAAGCCCTTTTTTATGCCAATTCATCCAAACATGTTAGATATGGAAACCCAATAACAAAGGTTGTTCCTTCATTCTGCACACTTTCAACATTAACCGTTCCACCAAGTGATCTTATCACACTAAAGGAAACCATCATTCCTAAGCCGGTCCCCTTTGTTTTTGTCGAAAAGTAAGGTTCGCCAAGTCTTTTTAATTGTTCCTCCGACATACCTATCCCACTATCCTGAATTTTTACAAATACCGTGTCACCCATTAAATATGTACTTAAATTAAGTGTTCCTCCATCGGGCATTGCCTCTAAACAATTTTTCAAAATATTTATAAAACATTGTCTGAACTTACTGACATCTCCTTGAATGTCTACAGAAATCATTTGAGAATTGATTGAAACCGAATAATGATTAGCTAAAGGTCGTAATACAGAAAGCACATAAGAAATTTCTTTATGTAACTGAATCGTAGTTCCATCCGAGCCTTCAGGTTTAGCAAAAGTAAGATAGTCAGATATAATAACTTCTGCATCATTTAATTGATTTAACGCTAGCTCGATATAGCTCTTCTTCTTAAGGTCTTCTTCATCACCATTCAACAATTGCAAAAATCCTTTCGTCACCGTTAGCGGATTACGTACCTCGTGTGAGATAGATGCCGCTAATTGACTGACAACCTCAAGTTTTTCAGATTTTCGAACCGCATTAAAGTATTTGTAACGTTCAGACATAATGTCAATGATAATAAAAACCATCCCTAAAGTTAATATGGTAATAAAACATAAACCTAAAACAAGTAAATGTGGGGGATTATCAAGTATAAACAAACTAATGATGTACCCAATAATTAATGGAGAAATACAGATAGAAGAAGAATAAGCTATCCGCTGTAGTACATTACTACTCCTTATTCGCTTCACTAACGGCATCGTAATTAATAAAACAAAAACAGTCTCAAAAATGGTTATATAGGCACCAATTCCTCCACCTAATATAAATCGATAAAATACGATAACACCAAGGGTTATAAAACCACCTTTTTTTCCTCCATATAAAATCCCCAACAATAAAGGAATTAAGTGTAAGTCAAAGATAAAGCTCCCTAAATGAACAGGAAAACTCATACATAAAATAATTGAAATAATAGAGGTCATTGTAAAAATGTACATTCGCTTTTTCTGGCTACCCTCGATATAAATACCTCTAAAGAAAATGAAATGAGAAAATAAGATCGGCATAATTATAAATTGAGCATTCATCAAAAACCCTTTAACCGCTTCCATATCCACCCACCCTCCAAAAATCAGAAAATATCCCCAATCTCGTTATAGTCAATATACTACATGTTTCTACCTTTTTGATAGTAATTTTTTCATGAAATACACTATACTAATAATAATAAAATAGAAGGAGAATTTAATTAATGAAGACAATAGTAATAACTAATAAAAATGAATTAGAATCAGCGTTTGAAATAAGAAAAAAAGTGTTTGTTGAGGAACAAGGGGTACCTTTAGAGGATGAATTTGATCAATTTGATCATCTTGAAGCAGATTGCAAGCACATACTAGTTTCTCAAGAAAACGAAGCAGTAGGAACCGGAAGGATAAGATATGTTGATGATTTAGGCAAACTAGAAAGAATATGCATACTATTAACACACCGAAAACAAGGGATCGGCAATATCATTATTAGAACCCTTGAAGAAATAGCACTAGAGAGAGGTGTAAATAAAGTAAAATTACATGCCCAAACACACGCGGAAAATTTTTATAAAAAACTAGGCTACGAAACGATGTCTGATGTATTCATAGAGGACGGTATTCCACACATTATCATGGCGAAGAAATTAGCCTAAAAAATAAAAAAAGCCACCTTTGTCAGTAGCCTAAAATTTAAAATTCTGTTGAATAAGGGCATTACTTTATTTTAGCCAAATGGGAATAAACATCATTAAGGTCTGAAAAGCCTAGCTGGTGAATAGATTTAAGACTTGCCGACCAAAGATTAGCTGCAGCAATCGCATCATGTAACGCATGGTGCCTTTGCTCAATCGAAATACCAAAATAAGAACAACTCTCACATAAAGTAACCAACTTCTCATTCGGTTCAATAATTTTAGTTAAAAAAGAAGTATCAATAATACGATGTAGAAAATTAGTTCTGGAGATAGACCATGTGGCATGTTCCATAAAGTTTCTTTCATGATTTGCGTGATGAGCCACAAGTGTATCACTACCTACAAATTGAAAGAAGTCTTTAAGAACAACTTCAATTGTTGGCGCATCATTTAACTCCTCACTCGTAATCCCTGTTAAATCAACAATTTCCGCGGGTAGTTCTTCTATACTATGAACTAAAGAATAAAAGCTTTCCTTCTCAAGCACTTGTTCACCATGCATTTTCACAGCACCTATCGAAATAATACGGTCTCCTTTTTGAGGATTAAAGCCTGTTGTTTCTAAGTCGAAAACAACCACTTTCAAGTCGTTGAAGGGGATACTCAAAACATTTTCTCTTTTCATTTCTCTCTGTAATTGGCGTAAAAAAGCAATGCTAGCTGGATCTGTTTGACTTGCCATTGATGTATACATATTTGGACTTAATCTCCCGGACAATTGTTTTACAAATTGAACCATATTATTGATCCCCATATCAATCACCCTTTTCGATAATCGCTCTTGTCTCAGAAAAGAGTTTATAACCTCTTTTCATGATGCGTTTAATTTCTTGCTTCTCCTTTTTCGTTAAACTTTCAAGCTTTAAATAATGAACCCCTTCATAGCTAGTTGAATTCTGTTGAAAGTAAAGCCGATATTGCAATAAACTCACGAAGTCATTTTGGTAATCTTTAATATTCTTATAATCATCCGCGAGTAACATAAACCTAGATAATGTTGAGGGCTCACTAATTTTTTCTTTTAAAGCTAACAACCTCAAAGAATTAACATAAGAAAAGAACACTTTCTCTTTTAGATTGATACTTCCAGTCTCTTCACCTGTATCTATTGGTATAAGCTGACCAAATAACCCAACACCTTTTTTGATATGAGATACATTTTCCAATAATCTCAGATATAATCGTGGATTTGAATTCAACCTCACAAAAGCCAACTCTTTTAACGATGACAACAACTGATGTTCGCCAATCAAAACCCTTGAATCAAAGAAAGTTGAAAAATGCCTTAATGATTCCCAACTCTCTTCTATTAACCAAGAAGAAATTTGTTCTTTCCATTCACTAAGCGATTTGCACCAAAGTACATTTGAAGCCATCACTTTCCCATCACAATACTCATAGCCAACCTTTGCTAGAGCATCGGATATTTCTTTACCCAAACGCAAGAAATAATCCTGATGACCTTTACCATGTCCCTCAAAGATAATCCCGTGATCTTGATCACTCCAAACAGATTGTTCAGATCTCCCTGCACTTCCCATTAAAAAAAAAGCAAAGTGGGCAGGAGGTGTCCCCTGCTCACTCGCTACTTTTTTTATAACTAACTGAATTGTTTTTGTCATTAATCCGTCATGGAATTGATTTAAACTTTCATGATTATTCGTATAAGCTTTTATATGTTCGTCTCTCCACTGCTTTAACAAACTCAACTCATCATTCATTAGTAATCTCCCATTTTCGGAATAATCTTATTTATAACTTAAGCACTAGTGTTTTTGCTTGCACTTTGCGGCATGTTCTCAGGATAACCATAGCTACCATGCTCACTTAAGTCAAGACCAATGATTTCTTCTTCCTCAGTTACTCTTATACCCTTCATTACAACACTCATTACTTTTAAGATGATAAACGAAACTACGAATGCATATAACCCAGAGCTAGCAACACCCATAATTTGAACACCCAATTGGTGGAATCCGCCACCATAGAATAATCCAGCAGCACCTGTGTTCATTGCAGCTAATTCTGGAGTAGCGAAGAAACCAGTTGAAATGGTTCCCCAGATCCCTGCAGCACCATGTACCGATAATGCAAAGATTGGATCATCAATTTTAGCTTTATCAAAGAATTTCATTGCGAAGAAAACAATTAAACCACCAATTAAACCAATTACTACAGCTGCCCAAGGAGCAACGAAAGCACACGAAGCAGTAATCGCTACTAAACCAGCTAAGGCACCATTTAAAGTAGTCGGAATGTCAGCCTTGCCTGTCATTGCCCAAACAATGAACATTGCCGCAACAGCACCAGCACCAGCTGCTAATTGAGTATTTAAAGCTACATATCCGAAAAATGCACCATCTACGCCAAACGTACTTCCTGCATTAAATCCAAACCAACCTACCCAAAGTATTAATACACCCAATGTAGTATAAACCTGATTGTGTCCAGCTAAATCGTTAGACTTTCCATCTTTACTGTATTTACCAATACGAGGTTTTAAAATAATTGTTGCAGCTAAGGCAGCCATTGCACCTGTTAAATGAACGACTGTAGAACCAGCAAAATCCTGTTTGCCATGTGCAGATAACCATCCACCACCCCAAATCCAATGTGCAACCACTGGATAGATAAGGATTGAGAAGAGAATCGCGAAGACAACGTAAGCTGATAATTTAGCACGTTCTGCAAACCCACCAAATGCGATTGTTAATGCAATTAATGCAAATGCTAATTGGAAAAAGAAATCAACGGATCCAGCTAAACCTTCTCCCATTGTAGTAAAGTCACCATAAAAGAAATTAGATAAACCTATGAAACTATTACCTTCTCCATATATGAGACCAAAACCTAATGCCCAGAATACTAACGAACCTAAGCCCATCGTGAAAATAGTTTTCCCAGCAACATGACCTGCATTTTTCATTCTTGTTGAACCAGCTTCTAGTAAAATAAATCCACCAAGCATAAACAAGACTAAAATCCCAGAAACAGTTACCCACAAGTTATTCATCAAAAAGACTGCATCCATTTTTTAACTCCCCTTTTCTTTGTGTTAGGTTTTCTAACATTTGTTGTTATTTGTTATTATAAATGATGTTATATAAGTTTACAACAGTTAATTTCAGAAATTTTAAAAATTATATAAATAATTCAAAAGACCCATTATCAACATGATAATAGGTCGACATACTCAACTAAAAAACGGGTGACCTTTCACAAGGTCACCCGTTCTTTTAGATAGAACTTACATTATGCTATTTTAGTTTTTATTTATTGTATTATTTGTCTTTGGTGGTGTTGAATTCAATTCTCCAGAACCTTCATATTGATATTCCTTCTCCCAGTAGTCAGCATCCGTTATTCCAACCTTCACTGGATTAAAAACAGGATCTTTTCCATCTTTAAGCTGAGATTCATAGTCTCTTAGAATCTTTAATGCAGGCTTTGTTAATAAGACAATCGCAATGATATTTAACCAAGCCATACTTCCTACTCCTATATCACCTAAACCCCAAGCGACAGCAGCTTCTTTAACACTTCCATAGAACACCATTCCTAATAACACAAACTTCAACAGATATTCAGTCCATAATCTCCTAGATTTACGATTAATGTACGCAAGATTTGTTTCAGCCATATAATAGTAAGCCATAATTGTAGTAAACGCGAAAAATAATAAAGCAATTGCCACAAACGGTGCTCCAAAACCTGGAAGGACCGACTCAACGGCTGATTGTGTATATCCTGGACCTGGCTTCATATCTGCTAGGTTAGTATAAATCGCTTCTTCTCCTTCAGGGTGTACATTATACATACCCGTAATTAAAATCATGAATGCTGTTGCTGAGCAAATAAATAGTGTATCGATATAAACTGAGAATGCTTGAACAATTCCCTGCTTCGCTGGATGTGAGACATCCGCAGCTGCTGCTGCATGTGGTGCAGTTCCCTGTCCAGCTTCATTAGAATAAATACCACGCTTTACTCCCCATGTAATCGCGGCACCAATAATCCCACCAAATGCCGCATCAACACCAAAGGCACTCTTGAAGATGAGAGAGATAACCTCAGGTAACTGACCAATGTTTAAAGCTATGATAATAAGAGCAACTAAAATATAACCGATAGCCATAAAAGGCACCACAAATTCAGCCACTCGAGCAATCCTCTTTACTCCACCTAAAATAATAATTGCTAAAAATACGACGATGACAGCCCCTGTTACCCATTTTGGAATCCCGAATGCTGTATCAACACTAGTAGCAATACTATTTGCTTGTACACCAGGAAGAAGTGCACCAGTAGCGATCACTGTAACTACTGCAAATAAAACTGCATACCATTTAATTTTAAGTCCTTTTTCAATATAAAATGCAGGGCCACCACGAAATTGGCCATCTTTCTTTACTTTATATACCTGACCTAATGCTGCTTCGATGAACGCTGAACCAGCACCTAAAAATGCGATTAACCACATCCAAAATACAGCACCAGGACCACCTGCAGCAATCGCTGTTGCTACCCCTGCAATATTACCTGTTCCTACACGACCCGAAAGAGCCATTGTTAATGCTTGAAATGAAGATATTCCAGCATCTGAAGAGCTACGTTGGAACATTAGTTTTCCAATCCCCTTCATATGTCTTACTTGAAGAAACTTCGTTGCAATTGTAAAATATAGGCCCACCGCTAAGCATAAATAAATAAGTGCCGGACTCCAGATAAATCCATTGATTTGATCAACAACTGCCTGCATGAAAATCCCCCTTTAAATATGTAATTTAGTGATTTCTAGATTATTATAAGATACAATCCATGTATCTGGATATATAAATTTTTAATTTTATAAATTATGTAAATATATAGATATTTCTGTATGATTTTCAATAAAGTATTTTCAAACGGAAAAATTTTTGTTAGTGTCTTTTTAGAATCTTTTTCTTACTGGAGGACCAAAATGTTGAGTAATAAACTACCTTTGATTTTTATCGCTACCGGAGCTGCTTTATGGGGAATGATTGGGATCTTCGTTTCATATTTATATGAACTTGGATTTTCACCAATACAGGTTGTAACAGTACGTGCAGTTTCTGCTGCGTTTTTTCTAATTATTTTCGTTATCATAAAAAATAAAGCTTATTTAAAGATTAAAGTTAAGGACAGTAAATATTTCTTTGGTACAGGAATCATTAGTATTGTATTTTTTAATTTGTGCCTATTCACAGCTATACAGGAAACTTCGATATCAATCGCAGCCATTCTCTTATACACAGCACCTGCTTTTGTTACCATTCTCTCTAGATTTATTTTCAAAGAATGGTTTACTCCAAGAAAAATCATCGCATTAGTTACGACATTAGTAGGTTGTTCATTTGTTATCGGTATTTTTCCAAGTGCAAATGAAACCATTTCAACCTATGGACTTATCTTAGGCCTTGGTTCGGGTTTATTTTATGCACTATATAGTATCTTTGGAAAATTTGCTTTAAGAAAATATCATTCATTCACAGTTGCTGTATATACGTTTATTTTTGCGGCAATCGGAATTACACCCTTTAGCAACCTTCATTCCGTACTTCATTTATTTAACAACCCAAAGGTATGGATATATACGATTGCTCTTGGGCTCCTTTCCACAACACTGGCCTATATACTCTATACAAAAGGACTACAGTCTGTTGAAACAAGCCGAGCATCCATCATCGCAACCATTGAACCTGTGGTCGCTTCTCTATCTAGCTTTTTAGTGTTTAAAGAAACACTATCACTTTGGCAATATATCGGTATTTTCTTGGTCATCGCAGCAGTAATAATCGTTCAAGAATCATCACAGCAAGTGAAGGCCTCCCGAGCTATTACGACTCCAATTAAGGTTCATTAGACGGAAAAGGTGCTATCATAGTAGTACCTTTCTTTGTAATTACATAGTCAATTTCTCTTCACGATATATCTTTTAAACTCAATCTATCTTAAACTTAAGAAAAGGACTAGGAGGGATTGAATGTTGTTAAAATTAGGAATTATAGGAACAGGTTACTTCAGTAAAATTCATAGTGATATACTATCAACTTTTAAGGACTTGGAAATCAAAGCAATCTTGGGAACTAGCCAAGAAAAAGCAGATACCTTTGCACGTTTATTTAGTCAGGCAAAGGGCTACAGCTCTTTGGTACAAATGTTAGATTCCGAAAATTTAGATGCTGTGTACATTTGTACCCCTCCGATGAGCCACGGTCCAATCGAGTTAGAATTGATCAAAAGAGGAATTCCTTTCTTTGTTGAAAAACCGTTGGCAACTAACTTAAAAATTCCTACAAAAATCTTATCTGAGCTAAAGAAGAGCCCAGTTATGACGTCTGTTGGCTACCATTTCAGGTATAAAAAATCTGTCCAGCAGCTGAAAACCATTTTAAGTGATCAAAAGGTAGGAATGGTCATGGGGCAATGGTCTGGAGAAATGCCTATGGTTCCTTGGTGGCGAAAACAAGAGCAATCCGGAGGACAATTTATCGAGCAAACCACGCATCTGGTTGATTTGTTAAGGTATGTTTGTGGAGATGTTGATGAAGTATTTGGCTTTTATGGAAATCGTGTGATGCAAGACAAAGTAGATTCAGTAACGGTTCCTGATGTCGGTTCCGTCACTATGAAGTTATCCACTGGGGTGGTAGCGACAATCTCAAATACATGTATCCTACCAAGTGGAGTTCATCGAACAGGCTTATCTTTTTATACGGATAAAGGAATTGTTGATTATACACCTGATTTGTTAACCGTTAATTATCCTGGTGAGGTTTTGCAATACAAAGATTCGGAAAACGCTTATATTATTGAAAATCAAATTTTTATTAATGCAGTACGATCACAGGACTCATCTGGAATTCTTTCAAGTTATGAGGATGCATATAAAACGCAAGAGGTTACTTGTGGTGCACTTGAGAGCGTTGATAAAGGGGTTACTATTAAACTGCGTTAAGTAAGAGCGAGTGGTTCAATTATAGTGGGGTACCTAGCACATGCATTTTGATGTAGATGACTAGGTACTTTTTTCTATGAGATTTTGTCGAAAAATCGATAAATGGCTTGATATCGAAAATAAACTCCTTTAGTTCGAAAATAAAATGATGATTTCGAAAGCATTCAACATTAGTTCGAGAATAAACCTCTGAAATGGATGATTCTTTCCCTCACCTTAACGCATTTAGATGTGAATTGGTCTATATTCATGATAAAAAAATCCGGTTTTCATAAGAAAACCGGATTTGAGAGGTTAGTTGACTGAAAGCTTGGTAACTTTGGACAACTTTTTCATGATCTCCACTCAAGTTGTCCAAACCCAACGCTACTTCAGACAGCTTGACCCTAAAACCATCCAAACCTGTCCGAACCCCATGCTACTTCAGACAGCTTTAGCCTAAAACCAATCAAACCTGTCCGAACCCAACGCTACTTCAGACAGCTTGACCCTAAAACCATCCAAACCTGTCCGAACCCCATGCTACTTCAGACAGCTTTAGCCTAAAACCAATCAAACTTGTCCGAATCCAACGCTACTTCAGACAGCTTTAGCCTAAAACCAACCAAAGTTGTCCAAACCCAACGCTACTTCAGACAGCTTTAACCTAAAACCAACTAAAGTTGTCCGAACTCAACGCTACTTCAGACAGCTTTAGCCTAAAACCAACCAATGTTGTCCGAACCCAACGCTACTTCAGACAGCTTTAGCCTAAAACCCCCAAAAGGTGTCCGAACCCAAAGCTACTTCAGACAGCTTTAACCTAAAACCGACCAAACCTGTCCGAACCCAACGCTACTTCAGACAGCTTTAACCTAAAACCGACCAAACCTGTCCGAACCCCATGCTACTTCAGACAGCTTTAGCATCAAACCGCTCAAACCTGTCCGAACCCCATTCTATCACATTAAAAATTCTGGAAAAATAACCGAACAACATCAGCGCCACCAATAAAGGTACCGAGTGTGCTTCCTAAGTTTGTTAAAACAACGATTAATAAAATTCTTGTCACCCTATTAGACCAAAAGCCCTTTAAAGACACGGCATCCTCTGATAATCTTTCAAAGTCTTGTACATTTGGTCTTTTAAAATATGCTTGTACAATTCCTGAGAACCAGCCTGCTGCAATAAGTGGGTTTAACGAGCTAATTGGAGCTGCAACGAATGCAGTCACAATAGATAATGGATGTCCAAATGCAAGAGCAGCTCCAAGTGCAGCAAAAGATCCATTCCATAAAATCCAACTAATGGTTTGCTGCATCCCCGCTGAAGGATTGACCCAAAATGTATATGCAATTACTGCAAGAATAAAAATTGGAATGGCCCATAAGATTAATTTGGGTGCATTGCTTTTCTTAGGAATACGATTTAACGCTTTTAAATCATGCTCCTTATGAATTTCTTTCGTTATTCCTGGAACATGAGCTGCCCCTAATACCGCAACAACCTTATTCCCCGGAGCTTTTCTAATTTTTTCTGCTAAATATTGATCTCTTTCATCAATTAGAGGAACTTTCAACCTTGGGAACGCTGTAGTAAATTCATCTAACAAAGCATTTAGCATATCCTGAGATTTCATCTTCTCAAGCTCTTCTTCAGTAATTTTTTCATTGGTAAAAATACTTGAAACAATGCCTAAGAGAAGCTTTGCCTTTCCCCATAATCCAATCCCACTCCATATTCTAGAGAACGTAATTTGTATATTTCGATCAGCCAAGACAAGTTTTGCTCCTACTTCCTCTGCTGATTCAATTCCCTGAATCATCTCTTGACCAGCTTGAATACCAAATTGCTGCGCCATTCGCTTTTGATAGGATGAAATAACCATATTCATTAATAAAAGAGTAGCCTTCTTTTCTTTTATAACTTTAAATATATCCATTTCTTTCCACTTATTACCTTCTTTTAACGCCTGATATCTTTGTTGATCAAGTTCCACGCAAACTGAATCTGGCCTTTCAAGCTCAATAACTTCCTTTACTTGTTCTGCACTTTGTTTTGATACGTGAGCTGTGCCAATAAGAATAATTTCTTTGCCATCTAAATCTATTCTAGTAATATTTGCTTCAGTCATAGGCCCCATCCTCTAATAGTATTCAAAAAAACATATGTCATATTTCATCATTATACATGAATCCGTCATAAACGATAAATGATTTCATTTATTGCAATAAAAACAAACGTAATTGATACCTATTTGATAAAACTAAAAAGACCGCCATATGGCGATCCCTTATTTCACAGATTTTCACAAAGGAAATACATCTCTCCCTTATTTTTCCTTACTTTTACTTTCTTGGGCTTTTAATGCAACTTTTTCAAGTCCAGTGTTCGCAAATTCTACATCTGTTTTTGGAAGAGCAGTATTATACTTAAATTCCTTATTCTTCTTGTTAGACATCTTCTCACCACCCCTACCTCATTGCATTGAGAAATCGTAGTCCTTACTCAAAATAAAGAACTTACTTCATTAGTTTGCATTCTTTTTACTGGACTATGCTTTTGGTTTTGTAATTGACTTAATTTAGGTACTTAAAAAAAAAGTAGTTGTTCACTACTCCAGAATTGATGGATAAATCCGCTTTAACGCATCTTTCATCTCAGGTTTCACTTTAATCTTAGATCTAATTGATTGCGCCTGCTGCTCAGCTTCCTCAACTGAATTTGCCAGTCCCAATTCTAAAAGAGTTCCGATAGCAACTGTTCCTGTTCGATTGCTTCCTCCTCCACAATGAAAGTAAACCTTGTTCCCCTCATTATAGGCTTGTACAACTCCCGAAATCGCACCCCTTATAGACTCATCTTGCTTTTGCTCATCGTCCACAATCGGAGTATGCAAACGATTATAGTTTGATTCTGCCGTAGGTGCTTCAGCTCTTAAGTCAAAAATCACATCAACTTTTTCCTGCTCCAGGATAGCCTCAACATCATCTGCTCCACCGATAAAAATTCGATCCTTAATCAGTTCTTGATAGTTTTTTTTAGACATGTTTTTATCTCCTATTAATTATATTTAATAAAAAGGTGCTATCCAAGTACCTGTAATAACCCCAGTCCCTAAATAACACCTCAGAAAACCTACTTCTTACTCTCCGGTTTCAGCAAATCGATGAATTCTTTCACCAATTTCATCTCTCACACGTTGGAAAAATGCCCACTTTTCCTCATCTGTTCCTTCCGCTTTTGCAGGATCATCAAATCCCCAATGAACTTTTTTAATGTGTGGTGGTGTCACAGGACAATGATCAGCTGCATGTCCACAAAGCGTCACAACTAAATCTGCATGATTTAAAATTGCTGGATCGATCACATCAGAAGTTTGATTAGAGATATCAATTCCTGATTCATTCATCGCCTTTACTGCATTGGGATTTAGACCATGTGCCTCAAGCCCTGCACTTTTCACTTCCCAATCTTCACCTAAATGTTTTTTCGCCCAGCCTTCAGCCATTTGGCTTCTACAAGAATTTCCTGTACATAAAAAGTAAATTGTTTTCTTTGACATTATAAGTCTCCTTTATAATTGATGAAGATAAGTTTCCTAATTTAATGAATAATCAACAACCATATATATAAGCCAACTAATGTAATAAACAAAGTTGGGATGGTTAAAATGATACCTGTTTTAAAATAAGTTCCCCATGATATTTTTACCCCTTTAAGTGATAAAACATGAAGCCATAATAGTGTAGCCAAAGATCCGATTGGAGTAATTTTAGGTCCCAAATCCGAACCAATTATATTCGCGTAAATTAATGCTTCTTGAATAGCCCCGGTTGTATTTGTATCTGAAATCGCGAGGGCATTAATCATTACGGTTGGCATATTGTTCATAACAGAAGACAAAATGGCTGCAATGAAGCCCATTCCGATCGTTGCCGCAAACAATCCTTGATCAGCTGTTAGTTGGATAACCTCTGCTAAAAGATCTGTTAATCCGACCTTACGTAAGCCATAAACGACCACATACATTCCAATCGAGAAGAACACAATTGCCCACGGTGCCCCTTTAATTACACTTTTAGTGTTTACCGCAGAGCTTTTTCTCGCCATTAGTAAGAAGAATATCGCAACAATTCCAGCAATAATTGAAACTGGTACACCAATAAATTCACTTGCAAAATAACCTACTAACAAGATTGCCAATACACTCCACGACAAACGAAACATTTTTTCATCTCGTATCGCTTCTACTGGCTTTTTCAACTCACTAATATTGTATTGTTTCGGGATGCTTTTTCTAAAATATAGATATAAAACTAAGATACTTGCTCCGAGTGAGAAGAAATTCGGCACAATCATTCTTGATGCATATTCAACAAACCCTATTCCAAAGAAATCTGCAGATACAATGTTTACAAGGTTACTTACAACCAGCGGTAAAGACGTAGTATCGGCTATAAATCCACTCGCAATGATAAATGGAAAGACCATTTTTTCATTAAAATTAAGATTACGAACCATTGCTAGTACGATAGGAGTCAAAATTAAAGCAGCTCCATCGTTAGCAAATAGTGCTGCAACGAGTGCGCCCAAAATAGACACATAAATAAACATTCGCACGCCATTACCTTTAGCGGCTCTTGCCATATGAAGTGCGGACCATTCGAAGAAGCCAATTTCGTCAAGAATAAGAGATATAATAATAATTGCAATAAAAGCTAAGGTCGCATTCCACACAATGGATGTGACAACCACTACATCCTGCCAATTAACAATTCCAGCTAGTAATGCGAGAACAGCTCCTCCGCACGCTGACCAACCAATCGATAATCCTTTTGGTTGCCAAATCACTAAAACTAATGTTAATAAAAATATCAATGATGCTACAATTACACTTGTCATTAACTAAAACTCCTTTATTCACAGGAAATTCGCAAACCCTGTTTCTCTAGTTCCTGTATTCTAAATTCCTGATTCGGAAGAGAATCTAAAATAGATTGTACAAAAGAATAGTATTCACTCTCCTTATTCAATGAATAAATAATCCATTGTCCTCTTCTTGTTTCTCTAACGACTCCTGCATCCTTTAGTTTACGCAAATGCTGACTTATAGCGGGCTGACTAGCTTTAAATATCTCAACAAACTCACAAACACAACAATCTTGTGCATCTAGGATTTTCACGATCGTTAAACGGGTCTTGTCTCCTAACAGCTTAAGAATCGTTGCAGCTTTTTCAATTTCAACAGTTGTTGCTTGCATAAAGCACCTCCAAAATACGGTTCAGCAATCTTTAATAGTATATAATATCACCAAAGGACAATCTAAATTATGTCACACAACATATAATTAATTACTTATATAATAGTTTAATTATATATTTATTTCAAGATTGCTTTTGTAAACTTTTTGTAAAAGATAATATAAGAAGTAGAGAACATAACACATTCTCTACTTCAATCATTAAAAGGCACTTTTAATCGTCCATTTCTTTAACGACTCCACAACAATCGAATCCTCTGAAAAAATAGATATTCCCTTCGATTCCTCACCAGGGTAAATTCTAGCACTCATCACTTGTTCACCATCGTTAATAAAAACTTCCACAGAAGACTTATCAACAAATAGATGTAATTTCAACTTATTTTCATGTAACCTAACAGGTGCTTTTCGAACCCCACCAGGACCGTCTCCTGATGAATTACGGTTTAATTCTACTAATCCTGAATTTCGATCAAAAGACAAGATGGTTGATTGGTTCAAGTTATCATCTTTTCTCAGCTTCACGCCAAATTGGTCAGCCGAATTCGTATCAATAATCATTTCTAATTCGAAGCAATCTCCCTCAACACCACTAAACTCTTTTTCACCTTCAACAGGTTGGTTTTCATAACTTACCTCTCCTGTTCTCAGCTCTTTAAGTTCCTCCACAGGAATAGAGTAGATGATATCTTCTTTTAGTACCAATTGTCTCGGGATTGTCATGGCTCCAGCCCAGCCACGCTTTTGCTCAGGCATTTCACTTTCCCACATGGCCATCCAAGCAATCATAATTCTTCTTCCTTGGTCATCAATTGTTGTTTGAGGAGCATAAAAATCAAAACCATAATCAAGTAATTGAAACTTATCATGCTTCATCGTTCCATCTTGATAATTTAACTCTCCAAGTAAATAACCAGCTTGATGAAGATTATGATAAAGTTCACCCTCAGGTTTCATTCCTTGTGGTGACATAACTAACACATCTTTTCCTTCTAAACGAAAAATGTCCGGACATTCCCACATAAAACCCGCTACATTTCCTTCACCTTTTAGCGCAATGTTAACAAACTCCCACTCCAATAAATCTTTTGAACGATATAAAAGAGCTTGTCCTTTATGCTCGATTGTTCTTGAACCCAATACACAATAATAAACACCTTCATATTCCCAGACTTTGGGATCTCTAAAATGAAATGGATGGATATCCCCCTCTGGTGCTGAGGAGATCACAGGATTGTCACTTATTTTTTTAAAGTGTACACCATCATCACTTACAGCTATGCATTGTACTTGTTTTAAATCGGTATCTCGATCCTCACCTGTCCACGTGTTCCCAGTGTACATGAGGTATAACTTACCGTCTTTTTCAATTGCACTTCCTGAAAAACAACCATCTTGGTCATAATCTTCTGATGGAGCAAGAGCAATCGGTAAATGCTCCCAATGTGCAAGGTTCTTACTTTTTGCATGTCCCCAATACATTGGACCCCATTCAGGAGAAAACGGATGATGCTGATAAAATAAATGATATTCACCATTGTAATAAGAAAATCCATTCGGATCATTCATCCAATTTGCCATTGCTGAAACATGGTACACTAATCTCCAAGGATCACGATTAACCTTTTCTTTTTCTTGTTGTATGTAATTCATCGCTTGATCTATCGCAGTTTGATGGTTATCACTCATCACTCTTTCACCTCTTTTTAATGTCTCTTGCTTTAATATTTCCAATAATAACGCATATAACAAAAAAACTGGAATAATGAAGTGTACCTTATCCCAGTAAAAAATATTCTATTTGCGTGCCATCACCTTTTGAATCGCCCAGCTTTGGTGTTCATGAAATAAACATTCAGTTGCTTGTTCCGGATCTAACCATATCAAGTGATGATCCTTTTCAACCGGAGCCGAAACAATATCACCTTTGTTACAGATATAGAAATAGCCCTCACTTAGATAGTATTGATATTGATTTGTAGAGTAAAAATATCTCCTAGCAGATCCTAAATAGTCAACAACCTCAATCTCCATTCCCATCTCTTCGACTGCTTCTCTTTTTAAACATTCTTCGTTTGTTTCATTAAGTTCTATTCCACCACCGGGAAGAAAGAACTTTCCATCACCTGTTTGAATAACTGCAACCTTCTCATCGTATAAAATAACTGCATAAGCTCCAGGTCTATAAATATAATCTATCTCTATTTCCTTTTCACCGAATGTAATGATACAAGTTCCTCCCCTCCAACAGAAATTAATAGAAGAAGATAAACGATGTCACTATGATAATTAAAACAAATACTAGATTATAAATTGAAATGATGTACTGATTGGTTTCCCGCTGATATTTCCACTCCATCCATGACCGTACCGAAAACAATGTACAAAAATAAATTAATAACCAAATAAGAAACGTGTCGGGATTTTGATTAGGATCATTGATGAAAATGAGAAAACCTGCTCCCAATAGAAAAACAGCTACAATCAACCGTTCAATCCATTTATGGAGTGAGTTTACCGTTTTATACATCCCTTTCATTTTCGGGATATTAAACTTTTCACGCAGGAGCTTATCTATGATCATACTTAAAATCCATGCAATGAAAAGAAAAATAAACATTTGTGTGATCAATATATCTCCTCCTTTTTAAAATGAAATCATTGCGCCACGCTCATCAAATACCGATGATGGATTCCAGGCTACTTCCCATAGGTTATTTTCTGGATCAGCAAAATACGCGGTTCTTCCTCCCCAAAAAGCATCACTTGGTTCTCTAAGTATTTCTCCACCTAAACCTCTAATGGTTTCAATCATACTATCCACCTGGTTCGGTTCATCTACATTTATTGCAAGAGCTACTGCTTGATATGTATCAGGTGAACGACTAATTTTCACACCAGAATCTTTCTCTAATTCTTCTAGCGGAAATAATGAAAGAATCACTCCAGCTGTTTTAAACGCACAATAATTATCAGAACTCATCTCAGTTTCTTGCCAACCAAAGCTTTGATAAAATTGACGAAGCTTCGGTAAATTAATTGCTCCTAATGTAATTAAGCTAACCCTTTGTGGAATCATGTTATTCCTCCTAATCTATTATTTTATTTAACATTCTCTCAAAGAAGCGATTTACCTTCTTGTTCCAAAGCCTGCCTTACAGGTTCTTTAACATGAATAATTGCTGTATCAAATAATGGAACCGATCAATACTTGGTTAATTATCTATAACAAGTGTAGGTCATTTGCTCCTCTTAAACAACCGCTATATAACTCAAAAAAGACCAGTTTTTACTGGCCCATTAGATTCTAACTACTCGAATGAAGATGTGTAAGCAACTCATGTGCAAACAACGCAGGATTATCTAGCATAGAATAATGACTACAGTCAGGAAGTATTCTTAAATTTGCCTGTGGGATGGTTTGCTTTAAAAGCAGTCCCCAATATGGTGGGAGATAGCGGTCAAACTGACCCCACAAAAGGGTAACAGGACATTTGATTCCTGGAAGATATGGTACAAGGTCTTCTGTTTGATGATGATTTAATGCAAACGATGCTTGTTGAAGCTCTTCACCACCTGTTGGTCTAGCAAACGGTAAGGTAAAACATCTTAAAATAGCAGGAGTAAGTACTTGAGGATTGTTTACACCTTCTCGAAGCATTCTTTCGATAAATAATGGTGAAGGCTCAAATTCTGGGGCAATCGGCCAGCGAATAGACACTACTTTTGGTAGTGGCCAATTTGCAAAACAAACACCGTCTGCTACAACCATACTTTTAACACGATCAGGATAGCATACAGATATAATTTGAACGATTCCTCCACCTAAATCATGTCCGACCACATGAGCTCGATAAATACCTAAGTGATTAAATAATTCGATAATATAGCTCGCTTGTTTTGGTAAGGTGAGGTCAGCCGCAGGGCCTCTGCTAGATTGACCATATCCAATGAGATCCACTGCAACGACCTTATAATTTGGGGTTAAGTATGGAATGATTTGATCCCAGAGGTGCGAGTTAGTTGGTATCCCGTGAATAAACACGACAACCTCATCACTCGGACTATCATAAACCCTGAAAGACATTTGATAATTTCCTATTGTGATTCGTTCTTCTGTCATATTAAAACTTTCACTCCTTATAACCTAATGAAATAGACTATGAAGGAGTGATAATCATGTTGTTTGTCTTTAGTAATTTAATTCTGAGAGTTTTTTGTGTCGATTCTACTCATGGCTTGTTGAACTGCACTCACAATAAAGCTATCCTTATCCTGAAGTTCACTTACTTTCATTTCCCCTGAAATTAAGCTTCGGCATATTTCATGAACATCTTCAGTAATCGATAATGGTATCTTGTCTTCATTTATCATTTGATTTAATTCTTTTGCTACTAACTTCTCTTGATTCAAGTAAACTCATCCTACCTTCATAAAGTATTTTTTTTAAACATATGTTTTATAGAGGTAGTTTGTTGTAAAACACCTAAGATAATTCACGTTTTTAAAACTACAATAAGGGATGGATGTATATGATTCTAAAATCAATTGACCTTAGCCTTATGACTGAACACTTAAATTTCCATAAAGGAATTCTAAGTAAATTAGAAGCATATTTTTGTACAGTTCAAAATCCCACTTTAAAACAAATCATTTACGATCAATATCTCGTTATGCGCAATCATGTGAAAGTGATGATGCTGTTAATTGACCCTGATCGAAATGATGATGTAACAGTTGATTATTTAAATAAGCTAGAGCCTGTGTCTATTCAATGTCAACATCACGGTTTTGCTATGACCGAGCAAAACATTGCTATGGAGCTACGAAATACAGCAAAAACGATGGCACATGACAATTTCAGTTCAGCATTAAGAATGAAAACACAAAATGTCAGAGACATACATATCCACATGTCTCTTCAGCAAACGATGTTTCAACACAGATATAACCAATTTACAGACAAAATCATGATGGATGTTGCTCCAAAGAGTTCTGTTCAAGAACAAAAGGACACACTTCATGCATTTAAGAAAATATTTAATTCATAAACCTAAAAAATACGTTAGTTAATGAATATGTAATAACAAATAATATGTTTATTATTAAAAATGTTGCGATAGTCCTACGACAGCTATTGCATTTATGTATTCATTATTTATTATAACTAAGGTAGAAAACCATGATAAAAAAGTATTTCGGACCATGGAGAATAAAAATGTTTGTAACCTTGTGGATTGTGCATTCACTCAGTGTGGAGGGAGAGCAACTAGACAACTACTGATCTTTGTGTCTCGAATATCTTTCATTCCCTTTCATAGGCTTTGTGCATGAGAAAGGGAATCAAACAACGCTTTTCATTCCCTTTGTAGGGCTTTGTGCATGAGGAAAGGGAATCAAACAACTCTTTTCATTCCCTTTGTAGGGCTTGGGCATTAGTAAGGAAATTGGAATTCTCTGACCTAGGTTATTTTCAGGGAGACTTCCATGCTAATTAAAATTAGCACCATGGAGTTTGAAAAATTATGCTTAGCTTGGTGTCTAGCTCCAGGCACTATCGGCTCTCAGGTCTAAGTCAATCCACCCTAGAAGGTTAAAGAGCAACCTTCTAGCCGTCTTGTCTTATGCCTGTCGTCGATGAACGAGCGTCTTCCGCTTTTCTTTTTTCAAGGTAGACTTCGATAAAAATTATCAAGATCCATCCACTTCATACAAATATATTCTCCAAGCTGAATCTTGATGGTCAAATACTCGTTTTAATAACAAGTTATTTTTTCCTGCATTATTTATAGGAACGCTTGAGAAGATATAACGTCCTCCCATATTTTCAAAAGCCTTCGTATTTAATTCTAAGTGATTAATAACTTTGTCAGAGTTTTTTCTAAAATCATATTTCTTTCCTAACTCATCGACGAATAAATAACATCTACTTCCCCATTCATCGAAGTAAACTCTAATGTTCGGGTTCTTCTCTAACTCTTTTTCGATTATTCTTCTGAATTGGTATTTGTATGATAACGGATAAAAATTGTTATACGTATCTACCGTGTAAAATCCATTAAATTGTGCAATTGCCGGATGAAGTCCAATACTCGCAACTCGATACGATTTTTGTGGAAGGTCAATATAGTCTTTAATTTTATTAAACTGTTCCTCTGCGTAATATTCTTTAAACGAAGGTGTTCCTAAATACCTAAATACAATTTCTTCATTGAAAAGAAACAGAATCGATATTTGGCCGATAATCATAAAGCTAACAAACCTTCGCCATCTCCTTCCAAGACGACTAAGTATAAGACACGATAGTGCAAAAAGAAGATAAATGACGAGAGGTCTTAAAAAGTGGAAGCGTGCGAAATTAAAAGTTACAGCAATATTAAAGATTTCCTTAACCGGTTTCCATAGATTATTAAACCAAAAGGCGTACCAAATAGACAAAGCTATGTTAAATAAAAACAAGTAGATAAACCTTCTATGCTCACGCCAGTTTTTTCGCTTCAGAATGACCCCTGTAGCAACCAACGTTAACGGAAGGATGTTAAAGGTATGTACTGTCATCACATGGTGATGTCCTAGTACGTAATTTTTAATAGATAAACGTAATGATCGCCAAACATCGTGTCTAGAAGAGATAAACTCACTTCGTTGAGTAGCTTCATGAGGAACAATAAGCGAAAAGATTAATCGATAATCCACAATACAAAAAATAAGTGTCATAAAGAAAATACTTCCTAGGAACACGGGATTCCAGTCTCTACGGACAATTACATCTCTAACCCATAGTAAACCGATCATTACAAGGAAAAAGATAAACCCAAGGACTAGACTTGAATAAAAAGGCAATAGTCCAAGTGCTAGCCATTCCCTCCAAGAATGTTTACGATTTCGTATATTCAAGAATGCCCACAAGGCAAGAGGATGGCCGAGTGTACTCAGCATTCCAGATGGCCAGAAAGGAGTTAACGCAAAGGCAAGAGACACTCCTACTATCATAAAGTGATTATTTTTTTCCTTAATAAAATGAGTTTTTAACAATAAGTACATCCCAATAAAAGCTATTACTCTTGTTAATGTTTGACTTAACGCATATGCAAGCATTGGCGGGAATAGTGCATGTAGCCAAACAATGACTGACAACTCTGAACCATAGGCTCCTCTAGATAAGTTTCCATTAATCACCTGTGGAATGGTTGCGTTAAGTTTCCCAAATACTTCACCGCTTTCCACTAATACACGATACCAAGCAATATTTGAATCCAAGTTATCATGATCCCGGATATGGGCGTCCTCTCCCAGAATAAATAACGGAGAAACATAGATAAAAATCAGTACAAGAGCAAACAAAATCTGTTTAGTTTCTTTTGAAGATTGAATGTTAACTGCTTTCAACACTAACACCTAATTTTTCTAGTAATCTTTGTATTAGTATGTTTTTATTCCCTTTAAATATCCATAACAATTCTACGAAAGCACTCACCATCAATGATTAAATTAGCAATAAAATTGGAGAACATTGAAATGATACCCATAATACCGGCCACTTCCCCAGGAGAATAAACCGTCTGTAAATATTCCGATGTTAGCCTTATAGGATAAGGTGATAGCTCATGAACTAACTTTCTTGCATTTTCTTTTAGTTCATGCCCCAATAATGTATACTCTTCTGTTTTTATGACCTCTTTAAGAGATGGCCAAGTTTTCTCTAAGAAGCCCGGAAAGCATGCTAATGCCCGGTAATCACTTGCTGCATCATAGCTATTTTTAGTATCAATAATATCCTTTAAAACTACCTTAGTTGAATAATCTGCAGATGGAATATCAATCATATGTGGTTTTGGGAATCCTGGGAAAATTCCAGCCTGAATGAACCCCTCTATTTTCTTACCACCAGTAATTGGGCGATAGCCTAGGGCCTCTTCCCAGCTTATCGTCATTAATAAAAGCTTTGGATTTACATAGTTAAATACTAAAAGAACTCCCTTAATTCTATCGATTGTTTCTTTTGGGTAGAATTGATTCCACTTGATTTGTGGAGCATTAAAAGAAAGATGAGGATATCTAAGTTGGGCTGCTGCATCCTCCATGTTTTGAGTCAGCAAGTTGGTTCTTACTTGGTTCCAACCAAGTGTTAAGAACTGATCATAATGGGCCAATGTTCGAAATACAAAATTAACTATTGGTACCTTCAATACGAATTTTATATCGTTATATAGAGTAGCTAATTTTCCAGTATCTTGATTGTCAAATATCTCTGGGATTCCAAACTGTGAGTTATGCATTTATCTTCCTCCAGTTATTAAATGTTCTTCGCTTTTGTCTCAGCTAGTTTCTTCATTCGTTTAAAATTAAGGTTTTACGTAAACGCCTTTATTTACTTTATTTTCAAACTACCCTTTTCATGATAAGCGGAACAAATCAGGTTATATAATCAAAATTAATAAGGCTGTTAGTAGTTAATCCAACAGCCTTACTTTAGTAGGTCATATATTAATTTAATTTTAAAGTTAGTAGCCAACGTAAGCTGTACCGACAATAATTAAAAGAATGAACAGTACAACGATCAATGCAAAACTGTTATGCATTTAATAACACCTCCTTGTGTGTTACATGATCAGCTTATGCAGGAGGTGAGCGTTTGTATAGGCGTCAACCTATAAACTCCAAAATTTGGTGCAAATGCGGATAACTGATTTGATCTTAGGGGAATATTAGCCTAAAAGGAGTTGAGTATGATGAAAAAAAGAAATGAAAATGACCAGCCTACAATCGCACCTGGCATGGATGACCAGGAAGAGCTAGAACAAAAGGCTTCTGATGAAGAAATGAAAAAAGGGGAGTACACTGAAGTAACTACCCTTTCTTACGATGAAGTTGATCCAAGTTAATTAGTGGGGATATCCCCACTAATCTTTCCACATTTTTTATTATAGCTTTAAAAACCTCTGAAGTGCTTTGTCAACAAGTCTTGGTAGTCCCTCGTGTCCAAATTCATGATACAAAAGGAGTTCTTTTTCAGATGTGATTTTATTGTATGCTGCAAATTGAGACGATGGTGGACAAATTAAATCAATCATGCCGGTCACCCATAATACATTTGCCTTCACTCTGTCTGCAAAATTTTGAATGTCGATATAACCTAATTTCAGGAAGATCTCATCTTCTCTCTCATGATGAGGATCAAACTTACGGAAATATTCTGCAATCTCAGCATAGGCAGAAGCGTTAATATCCATCTCCCACACACGTTTATAATCTGATAAAAATGGATAGCCACAAATCGCCATTTTCACTCTAGGCTCTAACGCAGCACATACTGTCGCAAGTGCCCCACCTTGGGACATACCGAATACTCCGATGCGGTTTTCATCTACATGCTCCATAGACATGAGAATTCTTGCTGCTTGAACAGTATCTAAAAACACCTGACGGAAATAAAAATTATCTGGATTTGGGTCATCGATCCCTCGAATAATATGACCTCTTAATGTATTACCTAAAACAGTCAGATTATCCTCTGAAAGACCACCTTGTCCCCTACAATCCATCGCTAAAACAGAAATACCATGCGCTGCATATGTAATTTTATCAGACCAATCCCCACTATCGACAGAATAACCATGAAACATCACAAGTCCAGGACTATTCGGCTTAGGATTTTTTGGTTTAACATACTTACAATAAACCCTTGCACCACCTACACCTGTAAAATAAAGATGATAACATTCAACAACATCAGTTTGAATGTCTGCAGGAATTAGTTCATAGTCAACACCCTGCTTTTCTACTTCCTTTAGCCCTCGTTCCCAATATGAGTCAAAATCACTTGGCTTAGGACTTTTACCCATATACTCTTTAAGTACATCAAGTGGCATATCAATATTCATTGTGATTCCCCTTTGTATAAAATGATCTATAACACCTGTTATCTAAATTAAAGCGGTTACATCTTTCTTTAAAAAAACTCTAACAGCTTACAACAGAAAGATATATGAATTATATCATGGGGAGCAAACTTAGTATAGTGGAACAACAAACTAAATATTAGTAACTATTTTTCTCGCAAGATAGACAAATAAAAAGGCCTCATTTCAACATCATAGTTGAAAGAAGCCCTTCTATTACCGCGCTCGCAACGCCAACGAACCAGCTAAGGCTCCTAACTTCTCCTCAGCACTTTATTTCTCACCAGGTTTAAATTCCAGTTCATTATTATAATACCTGTTATCAGCATCATATTTACCATTATCATGATTTTGATTTGGAGGAATAGGGTGAGTTTCATCATTATTTAAGATCGTAGCATTATCATTATCATTATTATTCCTCATCGTTCCAAAATTGTCAGTGTCTCCGTTATTCATGTTACAAGCTGTTAGCATGCTGATTAACAAACACGCCGACATAAAAGAAAAGAACCACTTTCTCATGTTACACACCTCCTTTTTCATATAAGGTAATTTCCACTCTTAATATGCTCGAAGGCTTTAATTTTTATCTATCAAAATCCAAAAAAGCGATAGAAATTAACCTATCGCTTAGAGTTTTAACTGATTTAGTCCCTACTTCTCTTAGATCTGACCACAAATGCCTTTATTTCCTTCATTATTTCATCGAATTTAGTAAGTTCCTGTTTTTCCACAGAGGCAAAGTCATACCTGACCTTTCGATAAGAGTTAATATCATCCTTATATTTTGTAAGACCAACACGGTCAAACCATTCATCAATTGATTCTGAATCATTTCTCCCGACTTGATGCTTTTTCGTGAATTGGTGAACCTCTCCAACCAAATAAATAGTTTTGATGGAGCATCCCTTATCTTAAATACAGTACAAATCGAGCGATCAAGCCACCGTCGGTGTCTCTAGTGCCCGGATAATACTAATGAATGAAGTTTGAAATGTTCTTTTTGCCAATCCAGGAACTTTTGCCTACAAAGACAACCATTTCTTTTCAGAGATGGATTTTTGGTACGCTCGAATAAAATAACGAGCTGCGATATTATAACTAGCTGATAAACTTCAAAAAAATAATAGATGATTTTACCTGAGAATGAGATAATTAGGAAAAATAGATAGACTCAAGGAGTGAATGATTTTGGCTCAGATAATTATAGATTCAGTTAACACATCGCAAAAAATGGTTGCGATTACATTCGATGATGGACCAAATCCTCTATATACTAAACAGGTGCTAGATATTTTCCAAGAAGTATCTGGAAAAGCAACCTTTTATATGATAGGTGAACAAATGGACAAACATCCAGACGTTGTAAAAATGGTGGTATCTCAAGGGCATGAAATTGGAAATCACACGTTTACCCATCCCATGTTAACTAAGTTAAGCAGCGAGGATTGTTTTAAAGAGTTTGAGCAAACAGATCTGTTAATACAAGAATTGACAGGGTCACGCCCTACTACCTTTAGACCACCTTACATTAATTATAATAATGAAACATTAGAGATGGCTGAAAAGTTTGGATACCATAGTATTGGTGCATTAAATATGGATGCTTTAGACTGGGAACAACCAGGTGTAGATCATATATTATTGAAATCACGTAACCATGTATCTAATGGCAGTATTTTACTCTTTCATGATGGGTTTGGAGATCGATCACAAACGATTGAAGCGGTTAGAGCATTAGTGTTTGAATTAAAGGAGCAAGGTTATCAGCTTGTTACTGTTAGTGAGCTATTAATGGCTCAATCGAATTTTAGATGAAATAACTAAGGTTAGCGAGTTTCATTCGCTGCAATCCACGCCCTTTCCGCGGGGGGTACGGTGAGCCTCGTCGCAAGCTCACTTTGCCCCATACATCCCGCAGGAGTGGCGTGCTCTCCTATCATTCCAAACAAAACTTTATTCTCTATGGTGCAATTCTCGCCGCAAAAAGGGCTACGCAAGAAGAATTTTATATAGTAATAAAAGCATTCCTTATCTATAACCTCTCATAGTTAAGACGTTTTATCCGTTTATTTGGTTTCAACATCTGGGAAAATGGATGTGTATTTATACCGATTTTACTCAGCTAACATTCTATACCTATATTTTCAAACATTCACAAAGCTTTTATCTGCACATTAATGCTTCATAAGTGTATTTTGTCTATAAACTAGTATAAACTTTAGTTAATTAATCTTTTAAAACAGGAGGAGAACCTATGGAAAGCAAATATGTAAATGAGTCTAGGGTTGTTCGTACGAGTAGGATTTTTCCAAATGATGTAAATAATCATAATACTCTATTTGGAGGCAAATTAATGAGCGATATGGATATGGTTGCCTCCATTTCAGCTACACGACATTGTCGAACCGAGTGTGTCACTGCTTCAACCGATTCCGTTGATTTTCTTCACCCAATTACCCCAGATGATTCAGTATGCTTCGAGTCTTTCGTTACATGGACTGGTACGAGTTCCATGGAAATATTCGTAAAAATTATTGCAGAAAATTTAATATCTGGAGAACGACAAATAGCAGCTACTGCTTTTTTCACCTTTGTTGCCTTAGATAAAAATGGAAGACCATCAAAGGTTCCTCGTGTGATCCCTCAAACAAAAGAGGAAATTAAATTACACGAAACAGGGAAAGATAGAGCAGCACTTCGTAAGGAACACCGAAAAAAGAGTAAAGAGCTAGCCAGCTTCTTTACAACGGAAAAACCATGGGAATAGTTACCACACCTGTCCATAGGCAGTATAAGCTTAAACATTGGACTAAAAGAATAGCTAATAGGTATACTGAGGTTGAAATATAAGGAGGTAAATTCCATGATTACAATTGAAATGTGGACTGATTTTGCTTGACCATTTTGCTATATTGGCAAAAGGCGTCTGGAGGACGCTCTTAAACAAATTAAACACCCAGTTAACGTTGTCTATCGATGCTTTGAATTGGACCCAACCATGGAGCGAGATGTAGACTATAATATTTATGAGAAACTTTCAGAAAAATATGGTATGAGCATTGAACAAGCTAAATCTAATATTGACAACATGGTCAAAATGGCTAGTGAAGTTGGGTTAGATTATCGTTTTGATACAATGATTTTAACAAACACCTTTGATGCCCATAGACTTGTTATGTTTGCAAAGCAATTAGGACTGATGCAAGAAATGACTGAGCGGATTAATCGTGCTTTTTTCACTGAATCAAAACATATTGGTGATCATGCAACATTAATCGGGCTAGCTGAGGAAATTGGGCTCAATCGTAATGAAGTAGCTAACATGCTTGAAAGTGACTCAATGACTGAAGAAGTTCGCGCTGATGAACAAGAAGCTCGTCAACTCGGAATTAATAGTGTTCCTTTCTTTGTTATTAATAGAAAGTATGCAATAACAGGAGCACAGCCTACTGAAGTCTTTGTTGAAAATATTAAAACAATTATCGAACAAGAAGGCCCTTTTGAAAACTTATCCACTTCAGATGGCGTATCTTGTGACGAAGATGGTTGCGAAATCCCTAAGAAATAATAAGGAAAAATCGCGTTTCATTCTTTTATAAATACCTTAAAATGAGCAAATAAGGGAGCTTTGAGAAAACTTTGATAAATACAGGGAGAAATTCCCCTTATTTAGGACGAAGCAGCAAAAACAGCTTAAATAGAGGGAAAAATTCCCTCTATTTGCTTAAAAAACACGAAAATGATTCATTTTGCTTTGCTTAAGGGGAAATTTTCCCCCCCAAATCGAGTTCTATTCTGCATCTTAACGGGAAAAATTCCCCTTATATATCCAGAAAAGTTCAAGTCGATAATAGGTTCCTAAATTAAGGTACTAAATCACATATATTTAACTGACTATCCAATAATTATTTCATCCCCTGAGACTTACTACGAAAATTTTAAGTATAATTAGCTATTAAAGTTTCCAAAAGGTTGATAAATCAATATAAAACGCACTGTGAATTCTATAGTGAATTCAAGTGCGTTTTCGTATTTGTTTGGACTGTTTGCACCTCTAAAGTAAACCCGTGAGAAATTCCAAGCTCTTTTTTATATTTAGGGAAATTCAAGCAATAAACAATCTCCCACAAAAAATTCACGCTAATGTATCAATAGTTCCCTCAAATCTTCTTCAGTTAATGTTGTTGAACCTTGGGTATTTTCATCAATTATTTCTTCAATTAATTGCTTCTTTTTGTCCTGAAGTTCATTCATCTTTTCTTCAATCGTTCCACTAGCCACGAGCTTAATCACTCGGACGATATTTTTTTGTCCCATTCTATGTGCCCTTGATGCCGCTTGATCTTCAACTGCAGGATTCCACCAGTTGTCATAGAGGATCACAGTATCAGCTCCAGTCAGATTAAGACCGGTTCCACCCGCCTTTAACGAAATAAGGAAGACGTCTTTCTCCCCTTCATTGAACCGATTGCATAACTCTACTCGCTCCTCTGAAGCCGTTTGTCCATCTAAATAGAAAAAAGCTGTACCTTGCTGAGCTAGTTCACGACCAATTAAATTGAGCATTTTCGTAAACTGAGAAAAAATCAATACTCTCCTACCCGAAAGCTTTGCTTCTTTTAATAGTTGCATCAATTGCTCAAATTTTGCAGATTTCCCTTCATATCCGTCTACAAATAATGCCGGATGACAGCAAATTTGCCTTAATCTTGTTAAGCCTGCTAAGATTTTGATTCGGTTCTTACGTACTGTATCCTTGTCTAAATGTTTCAGCGTATCATGGCGTAGCTTCGCTAAATATGCGGTATACAGCTTTTTTTGTTCTGGGAGTAAATCAACTGTCTCCACAGATTCCTTTTTCTCATTAAGCTCCATTAACACATCTTCTTTAAGTCGACGTAATAAAAATGGACGAATCCTTTTCGAAATCCGTTCTCTTGAAAGGTGACTGAATTCCTTTAATCCTAATAAAAGTTCAGGAAAGACGACATGAAAAATAGCCCAAAGCTCTTCGATCGAATTTTCTATTGGTGTACCTGTTAACCCAAAACGAAAGTCTGCTTTGACTCTTTTAACAGCTCTAAACGTTTGAGTATACGGATTTTTAAACATTTGTGCTTCATCGAAAAACACTGTATGAAAATGCTGTTCTTCAAACCATTTGATATCTTTACGTAATAATGGATATGAGGTAATCATTACATCAATAGCCATCATCTCTTGCTGTAACTTCTTTCTCTCCTTCAAGTCTCCATCAACAACAATGGCTTCTATCTCTGGAGCGAATTTCATCAACTCACTTAACCAGTTATATTTTAAAGAAGAGGGACAAACAATTAGTGTCGGCTTATTCTTTTTCCTCATTTCCTCAAGGGATGATAAAATGAAGGTAATACTTTGAACTGTTTTTCCAAGACCCATCTCATCTGCTAAAATTCCTCCGAACTGATAACTAGCGAGGGTTTTCATCCATTGAAATCCCTGTTTTTGATAATCTCGTAAAATCGGTTCGATTTGTTTTGGAATCTGAAAATTCGTTTGCTCTGGACTAGTAATCGAACTGATAAACTGTTTAAAGGATTCCTCCAGGGAGAATATATCTTCTCCACTATGAGAATCCATGAGCTGCATTCCTTTAACGACTGGTACATTCAATCCACTTTCTAAATCCTCATCCTGAATTGGTCCAGCTTTTAAGAATCGCTGAATTTCTTCAAATTCTTTTGTTTCAAGGGAGAGAAGCGATCCATTTCTGAGCCGGTAATATTTCCGTTTTTCCTCTAACGCTGAAAGTAAATCTTTGATTTCAGTATTTGAAATCCCGTCCATTTCAAATTTAAATTCCAGCCAATTCGTCCGTTCCTTTAGTACCTTCACTCTTATTTTCGGAGGAGTAGTTGCTCTGAATAGTCGATTTCGTACAGCTGTCGTTGCATATATTTGAACAAGTTTTTGAAGCTTAGGAACGATATACTGTAAAAACTCATACTCGAGCTCTTCATTATGAACAAAATAGCCTCCATCTGTTTTTACAAAAGAGCTTTCTTCCATTAGCTCTAGGATCATCGCTTCCTTTTCTTTATCCCTTATTACGACTGGGCCATGATATGCATCATCATCTAACGGGTTAATAATAATCTTCTCATAATGAAACTCTAACCCTACTAATAGGCGATTTTTCAGACGATCCAAAAATAATTTTGCAGTTAAATTTGATTTTAAAAACTGCTGACTTACTCCTTCTGAAAACTGAACATTCCCTAATTTCTTTAAGCCTGGAACAATTTTTCCGATAAAATAAGGCATCGTTTCAGCTTGAATAGGAATCTCGTTTGTCTCTGAAGTATCTAACATAGTCTTGAGACTTGAGAGATGTCTATACTGTTCGTCATTAAACTTGATGATGTTCCCTTCCTTAAGCCCAACCTGATAGGAGTCCATTAATGTGATCTCACCCAAACCTTGGACTTGAAGCTTGTACTCTTTGTCGTTGCTTTCCCGAAAAGAAAACTGTAATGGAAGACCTCCCTTAACTAAGCTAAGCCTTCTCTTTTTCACCCCTTCATACTCGAATGGAACTGATGGGGCTTTGATTAGTAACGGCAGTACCCGTTCCCAGGAGGTTGGGGGGATTAACAGGATATGTTCTGGAAGCTGATGATCTATTTTAGCTAAGTTTATATAAGATTCTTCATCTTGAATCACTTGAATAAGGGCTAGAATGACTACATCGTCATCATGGTGGAAGCAATGTTTACTTGGCTCGTACTTTGTTGACCTAGATAGATTACAAGATTTCCCTAAGCTTACATCTATTAAGAACCGTCTTATATTTGATACATCAATATAATCCACTTTCATTTTGATCCCGAACATGGTTTGATTTTCCCCAACAGTAACTGGTATACAAGTAAATACCACCTCAAGGATTTCTCTATTTTCAAAATGAAGCTGATGTCGACTTGCTTTCTGAGGCAGTTGATCAAAAATTGTTAACAATCCTTCTGTTAATTCATGTTGATGTAACGCGCCAAAATCACTTTGATCTTTTGCGTCCATTATTGGTGGAGGTTGACTTTCCATGTCGTGAATAGCCAACAAAACTGCTGCTATATGCTGACAGTCCTTCTGATAGGAGCCGAGTTTTGGGCAGCTGCATTGTGTGTTCATTTCGGCTAAGCTGTCTCGGGTAACTGTCACATGGAAATCCTCAACCCCTTTCACAGTTGCTTCACACACCTCGGGGTGATAGTTTCGAATGATCACTTTATCCGCACGATAAAAAGCCTCACCACGTTTGAAGGAGACAGAGCCACACATTTCTTTTATGGTTTTATGATTTAATTTAAAATCCAAGAGTTTCTCCTCCTACGTGTTTGTCATTTTCTTATAGTATCACATAATGGTAAGGACTGAAATGAGAGTGGTTTTAGTTGAAGGATCTATTTTTAGGATGAAAAAGAGAATTTGTTTCACACTAAAGAGATAATGTTGAATGGTGAGTGAGCAAACATGGAAAATCAAAACAAGATGACCGGTAATAAAACCATTGATTCCAAATACATCCAACAGCACCTCGCAAATGAACGAACGTTTCTTGCGTGGGTAAGAACTGCCATTGCGATGATCGGGATTGGGTTTCTGATAACAAACCTACACTTTTCTGGGACAATATATTCAGAATTCAGCGATATGATCGCCTATGCAGTCGGACTGCTAGCAGCATTTTTTGGTATCATAACTATCATTTTAGCGACTATTAATTATTTAAGAAAACTGGAGGAAATTAACAATCAAACATATCGAGCCTCTAAAGCTTTAATCATTTTGTTATCTGTGATCACCATTATCATCATGACTGTGTTTTCTTTTTATTTCTTTATATAGGTTGTTTTTTTGTATACAGTTGTTGCTACTGAAAGGTCCTTTACATTTCTAAATTGAGTGGCATCTTTTCTTCTTCGAAATTGTTAACCCCAGATTCCTAAAAAAAACAGTGTATTTTACTAGGTCATTTAGCAACAATCTTACAGAAAAGATCTTTATATAAAAAAGCCGAAAATAGGATTCGGCTTTTCTATAGATTAATCTCCCACAATACTTTGTAATCGCCTTTGGTGAATCAATAAAAGTTCCTTATCATAATCAGTCAAAGATTGATGATTTATTTTTTCTACTACATACTTACTAAACTGTGATACCTTTTGTTTAATTTGCCATGTAGTATCTTCAGCAATTTCACATAAAATCTCTAAGATAACCGTAATGATAGAGATGTCTTTTTGAGCATAATGACTAACTTGATAGAGTGCTGCCTTTAATAAGTCTTCAAAGGGTTTTTGTGGGATGGACATAACAACTTTTCCATCATGCTTATATACTAAAGAAACACCATCATATTTACTTACTTTTTTTAAACACATCCCTAAGTGTTGAATGCATTCAATTGCCGTATCTGGGTCATTAATGCCGGGAGATACAGCTCTAAGTGCAATTTCTGTAATCTTTTGTATACCAAATTCAATGTCCTGATTAGCCGTTTTACTAGGGCCAACTGTGAACATCTCCTTTAATAAAGCATGATCGCTATTGGGATGAAAAACCCTCATTACTGTTTCGTTTTCAGGTAAAAAACTTCCAACAAGGGGCATTACCTCGATACGGTAACCATTGTTTTTAGCGAGATCATATAGCTCCTCTTCATTGATAAACTGTAAATATCCGAAGCGTTCGTTTTTTACTTCAATAACCTTTGAGCTCTCTTTTGCGATTGGAATTTTCACGCTTGAAAGAGAGGTATAGTCGTTATTTTCAAGAATGTTTAGTCGACTATTTATGGTCTCAATAACATCCTTTGATAATAAATCGATTAAATTACTCACCTGTACCCAAGAAGCAACATGATGGATAAAATATATAAAAAAGCCGATACAAATAGTAGCAATTAATACTCCAATAGATGCTGTTACAACGTGGTTTTCTACTGTGTTTTTCTGCATAAATAACAACGAAAATATCGAATAAACAAATCCACTAACAAATACACCTAGAACACGAACTGTAATTGAGTCACGTATAAAGTTCTGCAAAACTCTTGGAGAAAATTGTGATGAAAAAGTGGTTAACACAACCATCGTGATCGAAAATGTAATAGTTGTCATCGTAAGCAACGAGCCTGCAATGACTCCCAACACCTCCTGTGCTAATTCCACTTCAACTAAAAGCACCTCTGGGAAAAAATCAGCAGAGTCCTGAAAAAAAGCATGATCAATTAATATCATACTCACTGCAAGGATAAAGGCTCCTATTGAGTAAAGAGTCGGACTTAGCCATATGAAATTTTTGAGTTTTTGATAAAACTGTTTTAACAAAATGAACCTCCACAAAGAACTTCTTTAGGTTCATCTTTACCCCTATCTCCGAAGGTTAAACCTTTAAGAAAGGCGCAGGGGACTCGTAATCGCCAACAGACATAAGACGAGCCGGCTTTAATGTTGGTCTTTAGCCTTCTAGTGGATTGGACTTACCTGAGACCAAGATGGCGCCTGAAGCTAGACGTTTAACAAACCGCCGTGCTTTGTCTTACCTTCAAACTTACCGAACAAATCATTTCTTTCCCATGGTTAAGGTCACTTTTATTTTCAATTTGATCAATGAGCATTTTGACAGCTGATTGACCCCTTCCATAAATGTCTTGGTTAACAGTCGTTAATCCAGGTGTTAAATACTCCGAAAAGTGAAGGTCATCATAGCCCATGACAGAATAATCTTTTGGCACAGATATCCCCATGTCGTAGAAACCTTTAATAACACCCATAGCAGCCATGTCTGAAAAAGCAAAAACGGCCGTCACTTTCTCTGGTAATTGGATAATCTCTTGCGCGGACTTATATCCACCTTCAATGGAGAAGTCATTTTCAAAAACTAAACTCTCATTAAATTCGATTCCAGCTTCATTTAACGCCTTTTTATAACCCGCTAAACGAGCATTTCCTACGGTTTTAAACTCACGAAGTGGACCTGAAATGACCGCAATAGATGTATGTCCTAAGCTTAGTAAATATTTTGCACCTAAATATCCACCCATTTCATCATTCGTGCCAACTTGATAGACATCGTGATTATGTAGATAGCTATCCATATAAACAGTAGGAAGATTTAACTGTTGGATATCTAATAAGATTTCTTGATAATCATTAGCACCAAATACAATCAGTCCATTGATATTTTTTTCTAATAAAAACGGAAGATCAAGTTCATCCTTCAATCCAGTGACAATCACGTGAAACCTGCGATCTCTTGCTCCATTTTCAACGCCAGAAATAAGTTGCGCGAAAAAAGGGTTCACAATGATCTCTCCACTCGGCGCATAAGGAACAACCATTGCAATTAACGGGTTTAGCTTATCCCTTAAACTACGGGCGGCGACATTTGGCATGAAATGATTTTCTTTAATTATTTTCTCTATTTTCTTTCTTGTTTCCTCAGAAAATCGACCTTTTCCATTGATCACATTCGATACAGTACCAATTGATACATTTGCAAGTCGGGCGATATCCTTTATTGTTGTTTTTTCCAATGTATACTCTATTCCTCTCTCACGAAAAAATCATTGTTTCTATTTTACAACAAATGGACTTCAGTTGATATATTAGTCTACTCTGAAAATAACTAGGTTGGAGAGTTCCATGAGCTGCGATCCACTTGCTTTCCGCGGGGCGGCCCGTGAGCTCCTCGTCGCTTTTTGAGCTCCTGCGGGGTCTCACGAGACCGCTAGATCTCGCAGGAGTCAAGTGGCTCTCCGCTCATTCCACACTAGGTGAGCAACATGTTCATTCTACATGGTGCGAATTCAATTATATGGAAGTCTCCCCTGAAAATCAGTCTGGGGGATACACTACTTGGGGCAACTGCCTCAAAGTGGGCCTATGATTGACTTTCTCCTTGTTTCCGTCCTGACATCTGAATCATAAAGTTCCTATGATTGACTTTCTCCTTGTTCTCGCCGCGGCAACTGAATCATAGAGAGCGTATGTTACTTCCGTCTTGCTTTTACTTTGGCAACTGTAACAAAGCTATTGGAATCACCTAAAACCCGACTAATTATAAGCAATCATCAAGCAAACCTTTTCATATTTCCATGGTGCTGATACTAATTAGTTATGGAAGTCTCCCTGATAATAACCTTGGTAGTGGAACCTCCCGAACTTTGCCGAAAAAATAGACTGTCGATATCGACAGCCTAATAAGCTTTACATGAATATTTATTTACTTCTCTACTGAAAATTTTCTAGCTCTGATAAATGCATACAAACCAAATCCAAGAACTAGTGTTAGCGTACCGATTAAAAGTAGAGTGTGGTTATTTGTTGCTGTATTAGGAAGTTTATTTCCAGTTTCTTTTTCTTCTTTATCAGTTGCTGGTTCTTCCTTATCAGTCGGATCTGTTACTACCTCTGGATCTTCTGAATCAACCGGATCAACTGGTTGTTCAGGGTCAACTGGATACATAGAATCTACTGGGTCTGCAGGGTCTACAGGGTCCACTGGATCTACTGGATCAGTCGTTTCATCTTTGACCTCATTTTTTATAACTACTGTAGTTAACGGAGCCATTGTTAACTTGTTTTCTGTTAATTCAAAACCTGAAATCTCAGAAACTTCTTCTACTCCAGCCTCATCACTGTCTACTAATACTTTATAGGCAGTTAAATCTTCTGACAAGGTAAGTGTTCTTTCTTGATTATCAGCATTTACGAATACATAGTAGCTTCCCGTTCCATCTGTTGACTCATTTTTATAGCCAATCACTAAATCTTGTTCAGTGATTTCTGGAGATTCAATTAATGTAACATTAGAGTTTACTAAGTCCATTTCACCAAGTCTAAATGCGTTTGAAGACCTTCTTAGTTCAATAAGACCAGTTGTATATTCTCTTGTTACATTATTAACCGAGTAAGAATCTGCATTTGTTGCTTTTTCCCAATCAAACATATTAATTGCGTCTGAAGAATCATATGAATCATGAACAAAGTAGCCAAATACAGTTCCAGATTCATCTTCTAATGCATGGTACTTCTGTTCTGGCACTCCATCTGCCTTCCATTGCTTTGTACGACCAAGCTCTTGACCTGCATGAATAAATGCAGTTCCTTGAGATGTTAAAATCATCGCATTTCCGATTCGAATACGTTTATGAATTTCTAAATCATTTTCTGGAATTGCCGGGTCCTTTTTAATTGATTGCGCGATAACATCATATAGTGGAAGATTATCGTGTGCCGCAATATATTGAACCATATCACCTGGATCATCTGCAGGTGTATTTGTAGGTTGACCTTTAATATTATTAAAGATTAAGTTAATATCTCTTGCCCCACCAGTAAGGAATCGTGGCTCACCTTCTGAACCAAAACCAGACTTAAGCTCATTTCTAATTTCATCCGAGAATACACCAACATTATCCGTTTGATCCATCCAATCTTGGTCTGCTCCCATTCCTTGTAGTGATGGATCGGCTAATTGACCGCCAAATGTTCTCCAGCCTTCTCCAATAAATAATGCGTCAGGATTGATTTCAGCGGCAGCGTCATATGCTTTTTGAACAGAGTCATATGTTGCATCCCCCATCATATCCCATCTCATACCATCAATCTTGAACTCTTCAAACCAATATTTCACTGAATCTATCATTAGCTTTTCAGCCATGTGATGATTCGTAGCTAAGTTGTTTCCAAAGCCACCGATAAAATTACCATTAGCATCCTGGAACGCATAATAGTTGGGAACAATGTCATTTAAAAAGCTAGCTTTTGCCATATGAGTATAGACATTATCAAGAACAACACCCATACCTGCATCATGAATCGCATCAATCAGTTCTTTTAACTCTTGAATTCTTAGCTCTGAATCTTCTGGGTTCTCAGAGTACGCACCATCTGGAGTGAAATAATTGTGTGGATCATATCCCCAGTTATATTCATTTCCGCCAGCTGAATAATCTAATTCCCTTTGGCCCATGTTCGTTTCGTCGCCAAAATACCAAGCCATAACTGGTAATAGCTGAACATGTGTGACTCCTAGAGACTTAATGTAGTCTAACTTATCAATAAATGCAGAATAAGTTCCCCATCTAGCATTTAAATCGCCTTCAATAGATGGATCTGAAGTGAAATCTCGAACATGAACTTCCCAGATAATCGCATCTTCTCTTTTTTCATAGCCTTCAATATTCGCTCCATTAAAGCCAGAAGGATTTGTTTGACTTAAGTCAACAATTGCTGCTTTCCCGACTGTATCTCCATCCGGACCAGCTTCCCCCTTTGTATTCACAGTAAAGGCTGCCATGGATTTTGCATATGGATCTAATACTTGCTTTGTTACCCCATCATTTGTTACATCATATTGATAGTAATAGCCTCTTAAGTCTGACACATTTAACTCAGCTGGTGTTACATCTGTAGACCAAACTCCGTCTTCACCTAGCTCTAGTTCAATACTGCCAATTTGGTTAGAAGCGTCGTCTTTATCAAAAAAGTTTGCTGTAACATCACTAGCCGTTGGAGCCCATAACTTTAATGTGACATTTCCATTGTTATATGTTGCACCTAGGTCATTGCCATCATAAGAGTACATTTCATCCAATAATCTCCAGCCTGCTTTAGCAGATACCGTTCTTCCTTGGAATGTCACATTAAATGGTGCATTATCCAAGTTTATTGGCGCATGAACAACAACTGATGTATCACTAGTAATTTCAACCGACTCAATTGTTACAGAGTTATTATCTTTATCTGTAATACTTAGCGATTGTTGTACATCGTCAGCCGTTAATCCTTTTGTACTTGTAAAAGCAAGCAAGAATTTGCTATCAGATAAAACTTCACCTGATACAATCCCAGTTGGTGTTTCCCAATAAGGTGATATATAAACGTTATCATCACCATTTTTAATCCATAAACGGTTATAGTCTTGAAGAAGTGAAAAACCTTTGTCTCCACCCTCTTTTTCACCCGTTTCTCGGTTTACAACTAAGAAACCAATTTGTTGTGCATCTTCTTTTAATTCCACATCTACATATGCACCATAACGGTCTGTTTGTTCAGCCGTGAAAGGAATCGCTGATGTTGGCCAGCTTTCGAATGTAGCTGTTACATCATCCCACATCCAAAGACCGAGATTTTCATAGTTATTATCGTCTCTATCATAATGAATTCTTACTGTATTTTCAGCAAGCTCTACTGGCTCATAAGTAAATACTTCATCTGTACCTTCTTTAATCCAAATTTCATTCATATCAGGGGAGTTGATTGCAAACCCTTTATCTCCGCCTTCTTTTTCACCAGTGGTTCTGTCTACAACTAAAAATCCTACACGCTGTGCACCTTCGATAAGTTCTACATCAACATATGCACCATAACTATCTGTCTGTTCAGCTGTAAATGGAGCTGCTCCTACAGGCCAATTCGCAGTTGGTGATGCAACATCATTCCATAACCAAAGACCAAGGTTTTCATAGTTATTATCCGCTTTCTGATAGTGAATTCTTAATGTGTTTTCTGGAATTTCTGTTACTTCTTGATTCGTTAAAGTCTCTGCATTTGCGTCATATGATAGTTGAAAGCTTCCAATCGGAAGAAATAAAACAAAAACCATCATGAGGATTAATGCTTTTTTTAATGTGTTCTTATTCATAGATCCCACCCTTTAACTAATTTTTTCCGCAGCACATCTTAACTTTAAAAGAATAGATGATTTATAGATATAACTGATTAAACGTTTTATCATTAAGTATACTTTACAGTAAAAAATGTAAAACAATAGATTAACTATCTATTGTTATTTTTTCGATAAAACGTTTTATCACAAAATGTAAAAATACAACTATCCATAAGAAAGTCTACACACGTGCGCAAACGGTTTCATTTACATTTCTCATTATAAGTTTTATGCGATTTGCTTGTCAACTCATAATGAAAACGGTTGCACCAAAAAATAGAAGGAAAACTAATTGACTACTAAAAATTCGTACCATGGTGAATGAAAATAGTGTATTCATCTAATATGGTGTTGCTTTTGATCTTAAGCAAGGGAATCTGAGAACAGCTTTCGTTCCCTTTCTCGATCTTTTGCTGTAAGAAAGGGAACCTGAGAGCAGCTTTCGTTCCCTTTCTTGGGCTCTTGGTGTAAGAAAGGGAACCAAAGAACAGCTTTCGTTCCCTTTTTCGAGCTTTTGGTGTAAGAAAGGGAACCTGAGAACACCTTTCGTTCCCTTTCATGGGCTCTTGGTGTAAGAAGGGAACCTGAGAACACCTTTCGTTCCCTTTCTTGGGCTTTTGGCGTGAGAAAGGGAACCTGAGAACACCTTTCGTTCCCTTTCTTGGTTTTTTTGCATCAGAAAGGGAACCTGACATCACCTTTCATTCCCTTTCTCGAGCTCTTGGTGTGAGAAAGGGAACCTGACACACCCTAGAAGGTTAAAAAGCAACCTTCTAGCCGGCTTGTCTTATGCCTGTCGCCGATGAACAAGCGCCTTCCGCATTTCTTTTTTCAGGGTAGACATCCATGCTAAATAAGTATTTCGCACCATGGTGTATGAAAAAATGTTTCCTCCTCAGTGTGGAATGAGCGGAGAGCCACTTGACTCCTGCGGGATCCAGTGGTCTCGTGAGACCCCGCAGAAGCCTGCCCCTGGCGACGAGGAGGCTCACGGACCACCCCGCCACCCCGCGGAAAGCAAGTGGATCGCAGCTCATAGAACTCCACAACCAAAGGTATTTTCAGGATAGACATTTTTCAATAAATGATATCCATCCAAATCTTTAAAGCTGTTAAACTAATCAAAAGAGCCAAAATAACCTGAAGAACCTTCGTATTCACCTTTTTCCCTGCAATTGCTCCTAGTGGCGAAGCAATTAAACTAGCAATAACCATAATAAAAGCCGGTAGATAATCAATTTGTCCAGTGCTGATTTTACCAACAGTAGCACCAATCGACGAAATAAACGTGATGGCAAGAGAAGATGCAATCGCCATACGTGTAGGGATTTTTAAAACAACCAACATGATTGGCACTAATAAAAAGGCACCTGCTGCACCAACAATTCCGGCACCAATTCCAACGATGAAGGACAATAATGCTGCGATCCATTTATTGAACGAAACTTTATCTAAAGGAATATCATCGATTCCTTTTTTAGGAATAAACATCATGACTGCAGCAGTAATTGCTAGGACACCATAAACTAGATTAATGCCACTTTCAGGCATAAGCTTTGAACCATACCCTCCAATAAAACTACCAATTAAAATACTTATTCCCATGTAAGCAATTAAGGGTTTATTTAAGTAGCCCCCTTTCCTATATGCCCACACTCCTGCAATTGTTGCAAAAAATACCTGTATCGCACTAATTCCGGAAACTTCATGTGCACTGAATGCTGCTAACCCGAACAATGGTGGAATGTATAAAAGCATTGGATATTTGATAATGGAGCCACCAATTCCAAGCATTCCTGATATATATGAACCGATAAATCCAATTAAAAATATAGTGATAATAAATGCCAAATCCACCGTGCTACCTCCTTTTCAAGAAAAGGGAACCCTTAATAGGTTCCCTTTTAAATTAACCTTTTTTTATCCAAAACTTTAAAACATCACTTTCTTCTTCGTGCTTAATAAATTCATGCCCTCCTGATTTTGCCCAAGCAGTTAAGTCATTTTTGGCACCTTTATCTGTTGCATGAATTTCTAAAACTTCACCTGACTCAAGCTCGTTCATGGCTTTTCTGGTTTTCACAATCGGCATTGGACAAGCTAGTCCTTTTGCATCTAATACTTTTTTAACTTCCATTTCCTTAACCTCCTTGTTTATCGTACCGCACAACGGTTTGGTCCGATTTCCATTTCACGTTGTTTTTCTAAATCTGGGTTTATTTTCCCCATGTTTGTTTCACGAATTTCTTGATATGCATTTGGTTGTGGTGGAAGATTTTCTGTAACTAGCTTTCTGAAGACAACTTCATCTTCAATGTTTAACCCATGATTTTTAGCAAAAAGTGATCCTAACTTCTCCGCTACACTCCCATCCTCGTTTAATTCATGAATGATCATAAAGTGAGCAGGAAGTACAACTAAATCCATTGATAGTTCTCTGTAACGAATGTATAAGCTTTCTCTCAAATCAGCTACCCAATCCTCTGCCATTCCTGCAAGATCTGGTCTACCGATGGAGTCAATAAACAAGATATCACCTGATAGCAAATAGCTAGCATCTACTACGAACGAGGTTGAACCAATTGTGTGACCCGGTGAATATAGTGCATGAATATCAATCGCTGTATGACCAATTGTCACTACTTTTCCACCCTCTAATGGCTTATAATCAAACGTTACCTCAGTAGCATCCTTTGGTGGTAACCAGTATGTTGCTCCTGTGAGCTCGGCGATGGTTCTTCCTCCAGAGATATGGTCAGCATGTAAATGCGTATCAAATACATGAGTGATTTTAGCGCCAATTTCTTTTGCAAAATCAAGGTAGGTGTCTGTCATTCGAGTGGCATCAATTATAGCTGCTTCCCCGTTTGAAACAACCATATATGATAAACACCCCTTACCAATTCGAACGAACTGATACACTCCTCCACCATCTCTTAAGTCCCCTATTTTTACAGGTTCTAAATGTTCACTCCAAGCTTTCATACCGCCCTCTAAGTAGAAAGCAGTTAAACCGTGCTCAGATAGCATCTCTGCAACCATGATTGAAGATCCTTCCTTCGCACACACAACTAATAGTTCCTTATCAGTCGGAATCTTATTTAAAATTTCTTCAACACCATCTAGTAACTCGAAATAGGGAATATTGAAATAATCCAAGTTTTCCCCTTCAATTTTCCAATCGGCAAAATCAGCTTCATTACGAACGTCTAAAATAAATAATTCTTTTTTATTTATTACTCTTTCTGTCACTTCTTTTGAATTCATTGCTTTCACAGCCACGATAATTACCCCCTGCGGTATATTTTTAGTAAAAAAAATTTAAACCTTTTTGGGATATGATGAAATACATATCCCTTGAATATTATTACTCTACAACACTCTCAGTTTTACCCTTCCATTCACTCATACCTGGTACAACATTTACGACATGTTTAAATCCCTTTTCAGCTAGTTTTTGAGCTGCAAGGTCACTGCGGTTTCCAGTGCGACAGACGATAAGAATCTCATCTTCTTTGTTTAGTTCATGGATTCGATCTTCTAGTTCTCCCAGTGGGATTGAAGTAGCATTAGGAATATGATTAAATGCAAATTCTGCTGCCTCTCTCACATCAAGAACAACAAAGCTTCCCCCTTGTTCAAGCTTACTTTCAAGATCCTCATTACTAGTAACATCAAGATGCTTTCTTTCAATCGCTTCATCGTTTGAAGATTTTCTTAAAAAGTGCTTCAATACATCTACTTCTTCTAATGTTCCAAGATATTGATGACCTGCACTTTTTGACCATGCTTGAAGATCTGCTTTAGATCCCTTATCTGTTGCCTGAACCTCTAAGACTTGCCCTGCTTCTAGCTCATTAATTGCTTTTTTAGTTTTCACAATTGGCATCGGACAAGCTAAGCCTTTTGCATCTAAAACTAAATTTGCTTTTAATAATTCCATATGTTGCGCCTCCATTTTACCCTTGTGGGTATATAATTTTATAAATAAAAAATTATTCAATTTTACCTTCCCAAGCTAACATTCCACCTGTCATATTAATCACGGAGAAGCCTTGGCTATCAAGGAACTGACATGCACGGCCACTTCTGCCACCAGATCGACAAACAAGTGTATATTCTTTTGATTTATCTAGCTCATGCATTCGAAATTCTAGTAAACCCAGAGGGATATGAATTGCTCCTGGAATCATTCCAGTTTTCACTTCATCAACTTCACGCACATCAAGTAACTTTAGAGCTTTACCATCAGACAATAATTCTTCTACTTCTTTTGCCGTTAATTGTTTCATCTGTTTTCCTCCTTAATTTCTCCATGTGCCCATACCGCCTTTTACATTTGTTACTTGATATCCTAATTTCTTCAACATCTTACTAGCTTTTAGGCTTCTCATCCCGCTTTGACATAGGACGACGACCTCTCGCTCCCTTGAGAGCTCCTTCTCAGCTGTTTTTGCTAAAAAATGCAGGGGGAGATTTTTAAACCCTTTAATATGATTCCCTTTAAACTCTCCAGGTGTACGAACGTCAACAAACTGTTTTGTTTTATCATTTAGTTCACTCTTTAATTCGGTTGTAGTAATTTGTCTTACACCTTTAGCTGGTAAAAGTCGAGTCATGATAAAGTAAACGAATAATCCAATCAATATATAATTAATATATTCCAACTAAATCACCATCCTAGATAAACAGATTTACATTTCCTTCTTCTGCATCAGCTAAATATGCTGCAACACCAGCATAATCAATATTATCTAATAGCTCTTCTTTTTGTAGCCCTAATAAATCCATTGTCATTGTACAAGCAACTAGTTTCACCTCTTGCTCTTTTGCCATGTCAATTAGATCAGAAAGTGGCATCGCATTGTGTTTTTTCATCACATCTTTTATCATCTTTGGACCAAATCCAGCAAAGTGCATTTTTGAAAGACCCATTTTTTCTGCACCCCTAGGCATCATTTTTCCAAACATTTTTTCCATTAAACCTTTTTTCACTTCAATCTTTTCATCCTTACGTAACGCATTTAATCCCCAAAACGTATGAAAAATTGTTACTTCATGATCATAGGCAGCTGCCCCATTCGCAATAATATAAGCAGCCATTGCTTTATCATAATCTCCACTAAATAGCACGATTGTTGTTTTTTTCTTTTCTGTCATGATTCTTCCTCCTATCAATCTTTTACCCCTATGGGTATTATTTTCCGTAAAAAAATTATCCTTTTTTAATCCAAAACTTAGATACATCGTTTTCTTCTTCATGTTTTAACAGCTCATAATTAAAAAAATGTTTGATGTCAACCCACATAATTATTATCTACTTTTCACAAGAAGGTTAAGAGCTTCTTTTACAAGTTCCTCTGTACTCCCTTCGCCATTTTCCTCAGCTTTCCTTACACATTCAACTAGATTTGAGCTTACAACCAATCCAGTAGTACGATCAAGTGCTGTCCTAGCTGCAGATAATTGAGTAATAACATCTTTGCAGTCCTTCTGTTCTTCCATCATTCGTAAAATACCTCTTAACTGTCCTTCAATACGTTTAACTCTGTTTTTCATTTGGTCATTGTATTGCATGAAGTGACCTCCCTTCTTTATAAAACTTTAGAAAATAAAACTCCAATTCATTTAGTGTCATCCATAAAGCAGCCCAACAACAAAAATTAGCCAGCTTTTTAAAAATTATAATTCGAAACGCCACTACGTTACTTCAAATAATGAACAACAGCAGGAACGACTACACGACTTATAATATACCCATTGGGGTATATTGTCAACTACTACAAAATTGTTTCTTAGTGCTAGAACCACGTAACAAACTAGATTCTTGACACATCTTTTATTCATTTAAATTTTCTATACCTTTAGGGGTACCCATAAATAACTCAACATAAAAAGGAGAGTTCAGAATGACTAAAAGATCATGATGAAAGGTGGGGTGGCAGGTTTAAAGCCTTTGATAAGAAATTTACCATTGCACCAATAGTCTGTATTCTATATTATTTAAAGTATATAAATACTGAGGTTTTTTTCAGGTTGAGGAAGTGAGTAATGCTATATTTCAAAACATATGAGAGCAGTAAATCTCTTGAATGGACAGTTTTTATACATGGAGCAGGTGGAAGTTCCGCTATCTGGTTCAAACAAATAAAAGAGTTTAAACAACATTTTAATGTTTTACTAATAGATCTAAGAGGGCATGGTAAATCAAAGGATATCAATAAATTAAATCAACATTATTCATTTGATGAAGTAAGTTTTGATATTTTAGAAGTATTAAATCATTTAAAAATCAAAAAAGCACACTTCATTGGGATATCACTCGGGACAATCGTGATTCGTAACCTTGCTAAGCTAGAACCAGAGAGAGTCATGTCAATGGTACTAGGTGGGGCAGTAATAAAACTTAATACCCGTGTAAAAACATTAATTACACTTGGTAATTTAGGAAAAAGAATGATTCCATATATGTGGTTATATGCATTCTTTGCATGGTGTATTATGCCAAAAAAAAGGCATAAAGCTTCACGGCAAATGTTTGTTGAACAGGCAAAAAAGCTATGTCAAAAAGAATTTATTAAGTGGTTTTCGCTAACAAAATACGCCACTCCGCTTTTGGCTCATTTTAAAGAAAATAATGTTACTATACCCACATTATATATAATGGGTGAAGAGGATTCGATGTTCCTATTATCAGTGATTGAAGAAACGAAAAAGGACAAGTATGCTACTTTGACTGTTATAAAAGACAGTGGACATGTCTGCAATATTGATCAGCCGAATCTATTTAATCAAGAAGCTATTCAATTTTTAAAAATGTCTCGGGCAGAAGATTACGAGAAAGTATCTGAGCGATAATCAATGTACAAAAAAACCAGTTGATTAACTGGTTTTCTTTTTTCCTTAATTCAGTTATTAATCCAAATAGTCGTCCGGTTTCTTCCTTCTATTTTGGATTGATATAAAGCTTTATCTGCTTTTCTGAAAAGATCTTCTAATGTATTTCCATGTGCCGGATATTCTGAAATTCCTAGAGAGATGGTAATTGGTTTACCTACTACTGTATTAGTATTTCCTACTCTTCTTCTTAGTTCTTCAGCTTCGAAATAGGCATATGGAGCTCTTTTCTTAGGAAGTATAAGTACAAACTCTTCTCCCCCATAACGGAAAAACATATCTTCATTTCCTATCAACGACTGGATTAGGATAGCAAACTCCTTTAACACTTCATCACCCGCTTGATGGCCATAAGTATCGTTAATCAACTTAAAATGATCAATATCGATAGTAAGGAGTGAGAATGCTTCCTCAATATTTGTACATTCTTCCATAACTCGATCTAGTTTTCTGCGATTTGGTAATCCTGTTAATAGATCAGTAGTAGCTTCTTGAATAAGTTGATTGTTATTTGATTGAACTGATTTAATGGCAATTGCTACACTTTTAGTTAATAGATCAACTTCTCTATTCCAATGTGATTGATTTTCTGGGACTGGAACAATTTTTCCGGATCCAAGAATATTCACTAGATTGGCCAATTCTATAAATGGACTAGCAAGCTTGCGAGCAATGAATATAGATAGTCCTAATAAAATAAAAAAAGGTGGCAATAGGTAGAGTAAAATCTCTTTGATATGATTTTGGAAAAGTTTATTTACATATGAAACTGGTGTTTGTTGAACGACTCCCCAACCTGTTGATGTTATACTACTATATGCTGCAAGCATATCGATTCCTTGTGTATTCGTCACCAATTCCTTCCCGCTTTTTCCGTGAGTAAGTTTATTCACAATAACATTGCTAATAACATCTTCTCCGATTCTTTCGCTATCAGGGTGAAAAAGAAGTTGTCCATCTGGTCCTACTACGTAATAATAAGATCCATTTTCATCAATAATATCGTTTCCTAAAATCTCATTAAGAACATTTCGTTCTTGAAGATAGATAGCTCCTGCAATCATTCCTCTATAATTTCCATCTTTATCAAACAATGGCTGATTCATTAAAACAATAAGACGACCTGAAGGTGCAATATAAGGGGATGTCAACATTGGTGTTCGTGAGTCAAGCACCTTCCTCGTGATCCCAGTAACCTTTTCCCCTTTCAGCCCAATGCCCACAGGTGCTATATTTCGAATCAAACCTGTTTCATCGATCCAGGATAATGAGTTAAAGTATCTACTGTTATTCCGCAATAGCTCAAGCTGCTGTTGAATCTCCTCATCTGATAAATCATGGTAAGTCATCAAGTAATTTGATGTGTTTGCCAAACTTAATGTCATAGATTGAAACAAAGAATCTACTGAATCACTAATCTTCTTCGATTTTGAGTAATTAAGAGAAAGATAAGTAGTCGCGAGGGATTCCTTCTCTGACTGATAAGATGCAATCATTAAAATACAAATAGTAAGAATGATGGAAGTTGCCACAAACCCAGTCAGGAGTGTTGCAAGGTTTATTTTTCTCTTATTAAATAGTTTTTTCATACTTCACCTAACATCTAAATTATCTATAAAAGGGTAACTTTCGCGGCTACCCCTTATTATAATATTCTATTAAAGTCCTTTAATAAAGTTAATAATTCACAACTGAGTCTTCTTTATCGAAATCTTCCTCTTGAAGATATGATTGAATTTCTTGATATGGTAACGGCTTACTAAAAAAGTAACCTTGTACCTGATCACAGCCCATTTCCTTTAGTAGGCAGTATTGTTCAAGCTCTTCCACGCCTTCTCCCACTACCTTCATCCCAAGTTGATGGGCAAGGTTAATGACCATTTGTACAATGGCCCTGCTATCGGAATCAAACACAATCGATGAAATAAGACCACGATCCATCTTTAGGACATCTGTTCGAAACTGTTGTAGATAATTTAATGATGAGTAACCTTTTCCGAAATCATCAAGAGACATGCTGAATCCAATTTCTCTAAATTGTTGAATGACCTTATTTACTCGGTCTTGATTTTGAATAAGTGCAGATTCCGTAATCTCAATTTCAATCAAGGAAGGATGAATTCCCAACAATTCTGCAACATCCAAACAATCTGTTGCCTCTTTTTCATTGTTAAGTTGAAATGGGGAAAAATTAATCGAAACTTGATAGACCTTGCCTGTTTCTTCCATTAGCAGTTTCATCTTTTCGCAAGCTTCTTTAAAAACCCAAGCCCCAATAGCCTTAATTAGTCCCATTTGTTCAGCTAATGGAATAAATTCATTTGGAGGAATAAATCCTAGAACAGGATGAAGCCATCTAATCAGAGCTTCAAAAGATTCCACTTTCTTTGAGTAAGTATTAATACGAGGCTGAAAATAAAGTTCGAACTGTTTCATTTCAATCGCTTTTCTTAAATCATTTTTTATCATAAATGATCGTTGATCAAGCATTTTAATAGAGTCATTATATACAAGGTACTGATTTTTCCCCATTTTTTTTGCCACCTTCATTGTATTCGTAGCAAAATTTAATAAAGATAACTTCTCCTGTGCATGTAAAGGAAAATTTGACAATCCTAAACTCACTGTAGTAAAAAAATCTTCATCGCGCCCAGCTAGATTTAACGGCTCTTTAAATAAAGAGATGACTTGTTGACCAATTTGATGTACAGAAGCTTTACACGAATTAAAAATTAGTGCAAATTCATCTCCCGCTAATCTCGAGATAAATATATTTCGATCTAGACAAGAAGATAATCTTTTGGCTACTTCTTGAAGAATAGAATTACCAACTTCATATCCAAAGGAATCATTTATATGTTGAAAGTCGTCAATATTGAGTATGGCTAAGTTAAACCCTTCATTCCTTTTCTTCGCATTCCTAATCATAGTCTCAAGACGCGACTGGAAGAAAAGTCGATTTGGTAAACTCGTTAACGTATCATAAAAAGAATTTTGTTTTAATTGTTGCTGTGACCGTTGGTCCTCTGTTATATCTCTAAAATTAATGACAATTCCATTAACGGCAGCTTGGTCGATAAAATTAGTCATAATTAACTCGTGGACATAATAAATCCCATCACTATGGAGAGCACGAACTTGAAATCGATAAGGAACTAAAGGATTTAAGAGAACGTTTTCAAATTGTTGTTTAAAAAACAATTGATCCTCTTTATGTATTAAAGATAATACACTCTTATGTATCACTTCAGCTACATCAATATTTGTTATTTTAGTATAAGAAGAACAGATATAATGAATAATTCCATCTTCTTTAACGACAGCCACTCCATCGTTTCGAAACTTATTTAATACATGGAATCTTTCCTCATTAATCTCTAACTCTTCTTCTATTTTCTTTTTTTCTGTAATATCATTTCGAAACGAAACATATTGGACAGGTTTATTTTGGTCATCCAGCATTGGAATGATCATTGTATCCACCCAATAAAATGTACCGTCCTTTTTTTTATTCTTCAACTCGCCTTTCCAGACTTTACCTGATTTAATGGTTTGCCAAATTTCTCTGAAAAATCCCTTTGTATGAAAACCAGAATTAATGATATTATGTTTAGCTCCTATTAACTCTTCCTTGCCGTATTGTGATACCTTACAAAAGTTCTCGTTCACATAAAGAATGATTCATGAAGAATCAGTTACAGAGATAATTGAAGCCTGATCAAGCGTTCTTTTCAAATTACTTAATAATGTAACATCTGTATCTAAGAAATTAGCAATTTGGCTCATTATTTTTCCACCATTTTTCGATAATTTTCTTCTTAAATACAGTAATTATGTCACAAAACAACAAAAATAATCTGTGATTTTTGTCACACTTCTTGCTAAACACTACTAATTTTAAACTAATTTTCACTGAAACATAGACCACAATAAGGGTGCACAGACATCATAGTCAGTGCACCCTTAAAGTTAACTTTTCCCTGATTATTTCATGTATCTATATTCCATCAAAGTTTTTAAAATAGAGATTTCCTGTAATAATTCTTCTCCAATATTCGTTTCTAATACTTTCTTTCTCTCGAGTTCTTCATCTACTAATCTTTTTACGGATAAGACATCAGTCCCATTTAGAAGAACATCTTCTTTAGAATTAAACAGTTTGTGTGCGACAAGCTGCATTCCATAAGAATTATATAATAATGTATATCCGGCAATACCTGTTGTTGATTGATAGACCTTAGAAAATCCCCCATCAATGACAATCATCTTTCCATTTGCTTTTACTGGGTCTTCACCGTCTATTTCCTTAACAGGTGTATGACCATTTATAATATGACCTTGATCAGGATTTAGATCAAATTCGATTAAAATGTTGCGACAGATTTCCTCATGTTCACGTAAATAATAGTATGGATTTTTTCTTTCCTTATGGGTTTTCTTATCTTTTATGAAATATCTCTCAAAGGTTGTCATTTCTCTTTTCCCAAATAATGATGAATATTCCCCTGTCCATAAATACCAGACCATATCTGTTGCAAGATCATCTGTTTTTTCAGGGTGAGCAAAAGCATAGCGTAAATGTTGTTCAAAAACATCCAGTAATTCTCGACCTGCATATGTTTTATCGTTAATCACCATTTTTTCCATATTTCCATTTTCATCCAAGGGAATGCAACCATGAATTAACAAATTCCCATTATACTTTAAATACAGGCTACCTTTCTTCATGAGAAAGTTCATATGTCTGGCTAATTTTTCGGAATGCTGGACAGAAAATAATAGCTTGTCCATTACCTGTTCTTCTTCCTCCAACAATGTATCAGGTTGCTCTCTATCAACTGTTGCAAAGCAACTATTTTCTAAAGTATATGTATTTCCATGAATTGTGATTTCGTTTTTGTCGTAATCAACTTTTTCAAGTAATAATCTTCCAGACATGTTAAAGTTCGGGCGTCTTTTGATAATTGGGCTCTCGAGCTTAAATTGAATCATGGCAATGGCTTGGTGAATTTTTGTGATTTGTAATTTTTCGTGCTCAGACAGTTCTTTATCTGAATGTCTCTTCGGTCGAAAAGCTGAATTATCACCATAATATTTCTCTGCAAGATTAAGAAGCGGTCTAAGATTAATTCCATATACATCTTCGATAATATCTAAATTGTCATATCGTGCACAAATTCGAATAATATTCGCTAAACAGACCTTCGATCCAGCAAAGGCACCTAGCCATAAAACATCATGATTTCCCCATTGAATATCAACAGAGTGATAGTTTATAAGTGTATCCATAATTTTATCAGGTTCGGGTCCACGATCATAAATATCTCCTACTACATGAAGATGATCGACTACCAATCTCTGTGTTGTATAAGCAAGACCAGTTATTAGTTTTTCTGCCTGACCAAGATCTATAACTCGCTGGACAATCTTAGTATAATACGGTTTTTTATTCATAAATTCATCGGTCTTATATAGTAGCTCTTCGATGAGATAAACAAACTGATTTGGCAATGCTTTCCGTAATTTCGAACGAGTGTATTTTGAAGAGCAATAGGAAATAAGTTTTACCATATTCTCAATGTATTCTGTATACCATTCGTGTAAATCTTTTTCATTATCAAAGTTATTCTTAATTAATTGTAGTTTTTCTTCAGGATAATAAACTAATGTTGCAAATTCATTAATCTCTTCTTCTGATAAAACATCGCTAAAAAGGTCTCTTATTTTGCCCTTTACATTACCTGAACCATTTCTTAATACATGTTGAAAGGCTTGGTATTCCCCATGTAAATCACTGACAAAGTGCTCTGTCCCCTTTGGCAAATTGAGAATCGCTTCTAGGTTGATAATTTCCGTTACAACTTTTTCTTCACAATCAAATCTTTGAGACAATAAATCTAAGAATTTTGTGTTCATAGTTACTGCATCCCCTTTTTCAACTATGATATAGCATCCAGAATATTGCGATTATAAATACATTATAAGCGAAAACCAGGAATGAAAGGTGAAGGTAAGTAACAATTTATATTTTTTTTGTAATTTTCTTAAAAAATGATCGAACAAGGTACACGTACTTATATAATAACAATCCCAATTAATTGGAAAACACATACATTTATTTAACCTTGTATGGGCATCCTCGTATTATACAGTGTTAGGGAGGTCGTTTAATGGATATTGCTATCATGGGTGCTGGTCTATCCGGTTTAGCTTGTGCCATCACTCTTGAGAAAAATGGGATTTATCCAACTATATTTGAGAAGCGGAGTAAAGTAGGAGATAGATTTGTGAATGGAGAGATTTTACTATCCATCTTTGCTTTTCCAGTCCATGATTGCATTGCTTCATTATCAGAAGAATATGAAATTTACTTAAAACCGACTTCAAGTATTCAGAGACTTGAACTGTATTCAAAAAATGAGAAAGCATTTATAGAGGGGCATCTTGGCTTCACTAATATACGCGGGAGGGAACACGATTCCTATGAATCTCAATTAGGTAGACAGCTGAAAACATCTATCCATTTCAATTCGGAAGAAACATATGAACAACTGTTAAGTAATTACTCCCATGTTGTTATGGCAACTGGAGATGGATCTTATGCAAAAGAAACTAAAAATTTCAGAGAAGATTTAACGGTTTCCATAAAAGGCGCAACAATTGAAGGGAGCTTTGATCGATATTCTGTCATGGCATGGATTGATTATGATCTTGCTCCATACGGATACTGTTTTCTAATTCCATATTCAAAAACGGAAGCAAATATTTCTATAGCGGTTCCTGATTTGGAAGGAAATTACGCTTTAGATATGACTAAATTATGGGATTCATTTTATCAAATGGTACGTTCTCAACTCAAACAAGCGATACCTATAACCGACCAGTTTCATATCACTAAGTACCCTATCGGTATTTGTAACTCAGCTCGAGTAGGAAATACCTTTTATACAGGGAACTGTTTTGGAACGATGATGCCATTTATGGGTTTTGGACAGTACGCTGCTATTTTAAGCGGTATTTATACTGCTTATGACTTATGCGGCTTAGGAAGTTATGAAGAACTTATGAAACCATTTCGCGCTAGTTATGAAGATTCACTTGTATTAAGAAGAGCTATGGAACAACTATCAAACGAAGGGCTAGATCGAATCATTCGGTCACTTCAAGGATACTGGGGTCACAAGCTGTTCCATACTAAAAGAATAAATCCATTAAAAGTAGCTAGTTATTTACTACGCCCATATATACATATGAAAGGAGCGGCATCAAAATGAACAATCATCATACGGTATCTTTAACTACATCTGAACTTGGTTATCTTTGGACTGGTCTTTCTATTAATGATATGTCTAAGTGGTATTTAACAGCTTTTTTTCAATTTACACAAGATCAAGAAATTAAAGATTTATATTCATTTGCATTAAAAATCACAAATGAACTTATTTCTAAAAGAAATGAGATTCTTACCAATGAGGGTTATCCGGTACCTGTAGGATTTTCCGAAAAGGAGATAAAAGAATGTTCCTCCCCTCTATTTTCTAACCGGTTTTTGCTGAAATACCTACATACAGGGGCATGTTTAGGATTAGAATTCCACTCCAAGTCTTTTGCTTTATCCACTAGAGAGGATGTCCGTCAATATAATATTGATTGCTTAACATCATCTATAAAGCTAAATGATAAAGTCGTTGACCTTCTTTTAAACAAAGGAATATATTGGCGGACACCCTCATTGCCAACTCCGCATGTTCCTGAATACATACAAAAATCAAGTTATCTTAATAGCTTGTTGGGAGATACTAGACCCTTAAATAGCATGGAACTTGCTAACTTATACCAAATAATTGATCTCCTAATTATTATGGAAGCACTTTTTATTGGATTTGAGCAAATATCTGAATTGGAAGAAACTAGAGAACTGTTTCGAGAAGGAACGACATCCATTAGAAATCAATATGAAACATTGGCTGACATATTAAAGGAAAATGAATTACCAATTCCTCCTAGTTATTCAGCAGAGGTTCTCGAATCAAAAGAAAAGATATTTTCCGAACAAATCATGGTTTCACATTTAGCAGGCTTATATGGGTCACTAATATCTCAATATGGATTTTCGATTGGTTCAGTAATGAGACATGATTTAGTTAAAGTATATACACAGCATATAGTTAAGGCTGGTGTTATGTCGGAGAGAATTACTCGATTCCTTATAAAACAACAATGGATTGAAAAAGTGCCTGGAGCCATACTCCGTGATAATTTATGATATTCAGGAATGAAACCAATAGTTTATTCGCTAAAATAAGGTGCATCTAAAAAACGGTGATCCGAATACCCTATAAATTCTTTTCTAGCAAAACCTCTAAAAGACCAGCTTCATTAGCTGGTCATCTTTGATCATGCATATTTCTTACAAGAAATTCTTCATCGCATGGAAATACATCTGCTTTTTGCTTTAGGATATAATAACGGAACTTTCATCTGAAGTGTTTTTATACACAGACATTAGGTTAATAAAGGTTCTATTATAATTTTCTGTGATATACTCCTTAAAACTAAGATAAAATATGTGCCCCCAAAAACTATTCACTTTTATTATAAAAAACAAAGAAGTTGAAACTATTAATAAAGGGCTGATTTCTTTATAATTAAACTATAGTTATTATGAAACTATCAGAAACTAAATTTTCCACCGTGGATCTAATGAATAGTTATCAGATCAAGGAGGATGAATCCGATGGAAACAGATTATCCAAATGTTTTAAATAATCTCGAAGCAACTATTAATCGTTGTATACTAGGTAAAAAAAATGAAGTTAAGTTAATTATCACTGCACTATTGGCAGACGGACATGTTTTAATTGAAGGTGTTCCTGGAATTGGTAAGACCATGCTTATTAAGGCATTAGTTAAAACCATTCAAAGCGAGTTTAGAAGAGTACAATGTAACCCTGACCTTTTACCAACCGATATCACAGGTTTCTCTATTTATCACCCAAAGAATGAGCAATTTATATATAATCCTGGACCTGTGATGACCAATTTTTTATTAGTTGATGAAATCAACCGTGCCTCAACAAAAACACAATCAGCACTACTAGAAGCAATGGAAGAAAAACAAGTGACCGTTGATGGAAAAATTCATCCCCTACCTCGGCCTTTCTTTGTGATGGCGACACAAAATCCCATTGAGTTTGAAGGTACATATCTTTTACCAGAAGCGCAGCTGGACCGATTTATGATGAAGTTCAATCTCCATTACCCAGCTAAGCAAACGGAAAAAGAGTTAATATTATCACAAACGATAAAAAATCCTTTGGAAGACATTACGGAAATTACGGACATGACATACATCCAAAAGATACAAGAGTTTGTGCAGACTATATATATAGCTGAGAGTGTTGTTGATTATATACTAGAAATCGTAGAAAGAACTAGAAATCATCCTTCCATTTTTTTAGGGGTAAGTCCACGCGGAACGCTAGCATTTTTGCGTGCGGTGAAAGCACTTGCTTTTCTCAATAAACGTCATTTTGTAACTCCTGACGATGTTAAATTTTTGATACCATATGTTTTTCATCACCGGATTATCCTTAGTCCAGATGCCCAAATGAGTGATGTTCAAGTCGAAAGCTTAATGCAATCCATTGTAAACGGTGTCAATGTTCCGGTAAGAGTGGAGAACTGATTATATGCTTAAAGCGATAAAGCAATGGATGCCTAGAGATCAACGAGGGCTGTTATGGGGAGTTATGTTTGTTTGGTTAACTAGCCTTTTATTCCTCTTGTTTACCGGTGGTGAATTAGGGGTTCTCTTATTTTTTATTACAACGGTAATTACTACATATCTTTTATTACTTGGTAAGTGGAGCGGAATAAAAGATATAAAAGGAGAACGTGCTTCAACCAATCCTGGTCAAAGATTAGAAACAGGTGATTCCTTTCATGTTGAAACATCATTTGAAATTCCTGGATTTTGGCCAATTTCTTATGTATTGATAAAAGATGAAATCACTCACCATCAGTTTGGCAAACAAATCTATCAATCTTCCTTTGTTCCTACTACTTATAGAACTGGAAAGGTTTCATACACTATTTCTAATTTAAAACGTGGAGCATATGACTTTGGGGCAACCGAATGCTCTATAACAGACCTATTAAATTTATTTCAACATAAAGCTACCATTCTTTTACCGGTAACATTTAAGGTTTATCCCAAATCCATACGCATAAAGGAATGGTCATTCGTATCTGCCTTACGAAGTGGGGTTCGTGATTCTTCTATGTCTAGAAATCAAAAGGAGACAACCGAAATAGATGGAGTTAGAGAATATACCAATGGTGACAGATTGTCTAGGATTCACTGGAATGCTTCCGCTAAAACTGGAGAATTAAAATCAAAGGAATTTATTAGAGAATCCGTTCCAAAAATACTTATCGTAATCGATCAATACCATCATTCCTATCACGATGAGGAGCAATTTGAATTAGCAGTTTCAACAGCTGCTTCTATTATTCGCTACAGTAGTAAACAACAGATTCCCATAGGTCTGTTTTCTCCTGGAAAAAAAGTGAACTACTATGAAGTGCAACAAGGCATGACTTATAGTCATCGTCTAGAAGAGCATCTACTTTATGTGAAAAGAGATGGCGAGAACAATATACCAAAAGCACTCCTTCATCGACATTTGACACGTTTACAAGGGAGTCTAATTGTTGTTATAACTCCTGAGAAAAGTAATCTATTATTTCATCGTTTAGTTGGAATGAAAAAAATGAACCTACATCCCTGTCACATTTGTATAGCTCCTCAAAAGGACTCAGAGGTAGAAAAATGGAAACGTCGATTAGACACAGAACAAATCCATTGCTATATGGTCGATTCTTTAAAGGAGTTACCAGTCGTGTTAGGAGGGAAAACAGTTGAGAAAAACAGATTATCTTGAGCGTTTTGCCATTTTATTGACCGGTGTTTTCCTGTATCCCTTTCTACCATTGCTGACTGATTATACGTTACCATTTACCTTTCAACTGATGATCTGTGTGCTGATTTTTACTTGTTTCATAGAAAGCTTTTTCCCTTTTCATAAATTACTCGGCTGGTTTATCGAGTTTGGTGCTAGTTGCCTTGTCACATTGTATTATCTAGACTGGATAGTCAGCCTACCGTATCTCAGTATTGTGATGGGGACTTGGTTCATCTATATATTCATGATTCACTGGTTTAAAACTAAATGGCGAGTACTCGTACTCATTCTTGTGTCAGTAATTAGCTTATCAATCATAGACACATTTACCTACCATGAGTTATGGGTCGAAATTATTATATTAATAAGTGCAGGTCTTTTATTATTACTCGTCATTCATCTTAAGGATCTTAGGGAGAAGAGTCCAGATGGCTGGGAGCACTTAACCGATTATCCGGGTACAGTTATTTCCCCTATTGTTATTTTTTTTACTGTCTTGTTTTTTTTCATGATTTTTGCGCCTGATGTTCGTCCATTGCTGAAGGATCCTTATACTGCGTGGAAAGATTTCACTGGGGGAGAAAAGGCAATATCTTCATATGCAGATATTAGTGACCTTGAGGACAACGAAGATTCAGGGCAAGGGGAAATCTTATCTGGATATAGTCGTGACGATAGTCACTTAGGTGGTACTTTTAATTATGATTACTCGGCTGTTATGTCTGTAGAAACCTCCTATCCAACCTATTATCGAGGAGAAGTGCGTTATTTCTATAATGGTTCTGGCTGGGAGCACGAAGATACTAACTATCATCTAGACAGTTATGTTGTACTTCCAGACGAAGCGAGTCAATCTCTGCCTTTTACTAATGAATCACCAGTTGATCGTTCCTTGTTAGAAACAAGAGAGGTTTCACAGATTATTACCGTTTCAACTAATAAGGCGTATAGAAGTCATGTTTTATTTGGCTCATCTCAAATCGACACAATTGAAATTGTCGAAGAGATCGAACTAAATAGGGAGCTTGGTAATAATCGTTATAATACATTGCTCGAGGAAAAAGGTCCACTCCTCTGGTTACCCAATGTATCTGAATTACATTATTGGGATAGTGCTGGGATGTTCCCAAAAATATATCAGGTCACCTCACAAGTCCCTTTAATTGATGAGGATGGATTAAGAGCTTCAACATCCATTGACCCCGAAGATGAGTACTGGGACAAATACCTACACTTACCCAACGAATTGCCAATGAGAGTTTCAGAGCTTGCTAAAGAGATAGTTGATGAAAAAACAACTACCTATGATCAGGTGAAGGCCATAGAATCGTATTTAAAGGAGACTTACACCTATACGACCAAGCCGAACCTATCCTTAGGAAAGAGTGACGATTTTGTTGATCAATTTTTATTTGAAGTGCAGGAAGGCTACTGTGATTATTTTTCCACTGCAATGGTCGTGTTAACAAGAACACTTGATATCCCAGCTCGCTGGGTCAAAGGATATACTCAGGGTACAAAACAAATGAATGAGATGGAACAATATTATTTTACCACTGAGCAAGATTCATTAGGTCCAGGAGTTTACAATGTTCTAAACGCAAATGCTCATTCTTGGGTCGAGGTTTACTTTCCTGGGTATGGCTGGATTCCTTTCGAACCAACTGCCACGTTCTCTGCTCCGACCTACACGGTAGCTGCAGAAATAGGCTCTGAATTAAATGAAACAATGAGCGAACAGACACATGCACTCGAAGAAAGATCCTTGCCATTAGTCAAAATTCTACTAACTGTCATTATTGTTGTAGCTTTCTTGGGTATTATACTCCTATTATGGAACCGAAAGTTAAGCTTTTTGTGGCATGTTTGGAAACACCGAGGTGTAAAGTCTAGTAATCTGAGGATTGTATTAGAAATAGAGCGTCTACTTCATTATGGACCACGCCTAGGATATAAGTATTTTATGCATGAAACGTTACATGAAACATTCTCTCGTTGGATTATACAAAATAGGTCGTTGGAAAAACATTTAACCGAGTTAGTCCTTCTCTTTGAAAAAGCAAAGTATAGTAAGGAACAAATGACAGATGGAGAATTAAAACTAATTAAGGAAAAGGTACACCTTTTAAAGAAGCTTATGAAGACTAGGGGTTAATGTAGTATGAGATAGGCAACGTTCTATTTGTCTACCTTGAAAATAATTTAGATATTGGAGTCCATGCGCTGCGATCCACTTGCTTTCCGCGGGGTGGTCCGCGAGCCTCCTCGTCGCCAGGGGCTCCTGTGGGGTCTCACGAGACCGCTAGATCCCACAGGAGTCGAGTGGCTCTTCGCTCATTCCACACTAAGGGGTAACCATTTTCATTCACCATGGTACGAAATACTTATTTAGCATAGGTGTCTACCCTGAAAATAGAAATGCGGAAGGCGCTCGTTCATCGGCGACAGGCATAAGACGAGCCGGCTAGAAGGTTGCTTTTTAACCTTCTTGCCGGATTGACTTAGACCTGAGAGCCGATAGCGCCTGAAGCTAGACACTAAGCTAAGTATAATTTTTCATACTCCATGGTGCTAATTTTAATTAGCATAGATGTCTACCCTGAAAATACATAGGTAGTGGAGTTCCATGAGCTGCAATCCACTTGCTTTCCGCGGGGCGGTCCGTGAGCCTCCTCGTCGCCAGGGACTCCTGCGGGTCTCACGTGACCGCTATATCCCGCAGGAGTCAAGTGGCTCTCCGCTCATTCCACACTAGGTGAAAAGCACTATTTTCATACTCCAGGGTGCAAATACTCATTTGCATGAAGGTCTACCCTGAAAATAACCTGGGTAGTGGAGTTCCATGCGCTGCGATCCACACTAGGTGAATGCACTATTTTCATACTCCATGGTGCAAATACTCATTCGCATGGATGTCTACCCTGAAAATAACTTAGTTGGCGGAGTTTCATGAGCTGCAATCCACTCAGGATACCGCGAGGCGTGCGGTGAGCTTAATCAGAGCAAGCTCTTGGGGGATCATGATATGCATAGAGTCATATTTATTTTGATTTATATAACTTTTTTCTTTTTACCCCTTTCATGGTATTTTCATAGATGTTACAATGGCACATGTGAAATATGTACATAGAAACTTCATTTCACGAATTAGTCTAAATTCCTAAATCTTCACGCAAAGAAAGGGTGTTTTCAATGCATTATGGAAGCAAAGGCTGGTATGTTGAAAAGCTTAAAGAAGCTGGCGTACGCACCTATGAAGGACGTAAAGTTGAGAAGTACAAAAAGCACGTTCTTGCAAGTCTATTAGAAAAAACTAAATAACCTGACGGTCGCAGCTCATCTTTCAGAGCTGCGATTATTTATTTTAAGGCTATATACACCAAACACAATAAATAGATAAACCACCAAAAATCTAAAAGGAAATACAGCTATGAAATATCAACTAATCAAGAGGGGAACATTCCTCAATAAATATAGGGCCTGCTCTTATTTTTTGAGTATGATAAGATTAGTATGCCAATATAATATTTTTAATTTAGGCTGTGATACACGATAAACTTATTTGAAAAACTATATATTTTAATTATTTTTTCAGCAGTAATTATTGGTATAGGTATAGGACAAATAGAATTAGTAAACATCCATGCGGAAAGCTTTGTTGTTCCTTTATTAACTGTGATGCTTTATATCACTTTCTTACAAATTCCAATGGAAGAAATAAAAAAATCTTTTAAAAAACATCAAGTTTACATATACTTCAGTCATTATAAATTTTGTCTGGACACCCTTCCTTGCATGGCTGCTAGCAATGGGATTTTCAGGTGATCATTGGATTTTTCATGCTTATGGTTACACCATGTACTGAATACTTAATCTTTACAGGTATAGCAAAAGGAAATGTTGCGTTATCAACGGCAATCTTACCTTTAAACTTAATCTTACAAGTCATTTTGCTACCTATATATCTTCTTATTTTTGGAGAAAAAACAGGGGTTATAGAGCTTTCATATCTAGTGGAAAGTATCTTAATAGTTTTATTCATACCATTAGTCTTTGCTTTTCTAACAAAAATGTTCCTGAGAAACAAGCAACAATTAGGAGAAAAACTTATATCAAACCTCAGCGTGTTGCAGATCATTTTTCTAAGCCTTCCAATCATTGCGTTGTTTGCTTCACAAGGACAATTACTATTTAATCGCTTAGATTTAATGTGGCAGATTACCTTACCGATACTTTTATTTTTTATCGTGTATTTCTTCGTTAGTCAAAAAGTTGGACAGTTTATGGGGTTACCGAACTCTGACATAACAAGTTTAAGCTTAACTACCTTAGCAAGAAATTCACCAATCGCTTTAGCAATAGCTATGACCGCATTTCCAGACCAACCTTTAATAGCATTAACATTAGTTATAGGACCATTATTGGAATTGCCTATTCTCACATTAATTACACAGCTATTATTATTTTTCAAAAATAGAAGGACATAAAAAACGTAAAAGCACACATCAATTTATGTAAGTAGTTCAGATAATGTGGAGAAAACTAAAATTAACAATTGAATTCACATTCAAAAAGTGTTTTCAATTAGCATCATAATTAGCAATATATTTAACACATAAAAACGCTTGGATAACTCCAAGCGTTTTTAACATATAGTGGTTTAATTTTTATTAACGAACGGTGTTATCCTTCAACGATTGCAAGGTATTTCAAGAATTCTCCATTGATTTCAACAAGTAAAATATCTCCTCTTTCTTTTGCTGAAAAAATCTTTGCACCAACAGGAAGTTTATTCGACATTTCATTATTAAAATCTGTATTAGCATCATTTCTTGTTTTTATTTCACCGATTTGAACATTTTTTGTTAAAGATAATTCTTCTACCCAATCAATATTAGTCTTGTAGATAACTCCATCAAACTGAAAAATATCAGCATCAGGGTCCAATGTTAAGACTTCTTCGGCATCAATACTGTCAATTGTTACTTCGGTTGTACCTCCGTTATTAGAGCATCCTGTAATCATAAATAAGACCAATGTAATTAAAACAAAGAACATTCTTTGTACTTTCATATTAAATCCCCCTTTATCCAATTAGACGAGCGTTTATGAAAAAAGTTCCAATTTAATTCCTTGGTAAACTGATAGTTTCAACATCTATATTTTAACATTAACGTAAATTTACAATTTACCTTCCGAGAAATATGGAAACTATCTTAGATAAATTATATCTTTTAGGTCAAAAACTTTGGCAGTAATACCTAAACGTTGTGCAGGAGTAAGTTCTTTGCCATCGGCAGATTTATAAGTCTCACAAAAGTTGTAGAATGTTCTTAGAATGGTCAATGCGTATTGTGCATACTTAGGATTGAAATTGGCATAGATATAACTCTTTCCATCGCCCCTTGCAGTCATCAAAGGTCTTTCAAGGATAGACAACCTTCTGCGAATTTGCTGGATAAAACTATTTGTGGCGTTATCATTCACATTCATTATCAGTTTCGCTATTTCTTTTGGTTCAAGTGAAGATAAATCAGTTGTACAATCCACTTTATGAAATCCTTTATCTCTTGATGCCAATGGGTGTGTTATAGGATTTTTCGCCCAATCGTTATAAGAGTGAGTTGGTGTTTGGATTTCATTATGAAACTGATGCGTTTCTAATAGCTCTTTTAAATATGAATAGGCTAATTTACGCAAGTTTTTCGTTTCGTATCCTCTGTGAAATCCCCAATCCAACAAATCGGATTTTGCATCTTCAAACTCTTCTAAACATTGTTTTCTGCTTTTGTTCTTATCAAGCAAACAGAGGAAGTGGTGTGCATCCGACATTCTTACTTCTTTCGAAAACACTCTAAAAAAGGCGGTCATTATAGAAGCATCATTATCGCTAATCATTCTCCATTCACCAGCTTGTACCATTTGTTTAATCAGCCAAAAGTGTGCCATTGTCGTATAGGTAGGATTAACGTGTAGTCCATCGACATACTGCATTCTTTTTTTGAATTCGTTAAATTCAATTCGATATTCGTGTGGTGTTTGGGTATCACTTTCCGTTGGTTCTTGTGGGTAATAAGAAAAGTCCAAGCGATTATTCTTCTTGCTGAAATCGTTCAAATGGTCTTCTTTATAAACCGCAGTATCGAGTTTCAAGTCTTCTACTGTCATTTCCCAATCATAAGCAACATCTGACCGAAAGACATATCGTGACACTGTATCAGATGATACAACTACATAGGTTTGCACCTGACTGTCTTCTAAGCCAAAATACTTTTGACCTCCTTGACCTTTCTTGCGAACATTATTTAGGTTATAGTGCATCTTGTCGGTATTTAACCACATTTCTTTAAATGTCTTATTAGTCAAAGGAGTTGTCTCATATTTTTCTAAGAATTCCAAGCAGCAACGGTATAGCCATTCTAATTTATGATAATAAGTGCCAACTCCGATTTCTAAAATATCACAAGTACGACTGATAGGCATTTTGTTTAAAAGTAATTTCGCAAACATCGGAAGAATATCATTCTTCTTTTGACGATAGGTGGTGGATTGACGTTTGTTTGGTAGAATACTTGTCTTTTTCTTACATACCTTGCATTGCCATCGTTGAGCATTATTCAATGTCTTTCCTTGTTTATAAAACTCGCTTGGCGTATCAAAAGGTGTTAGATGTCCAACAACACAACTATCCTTATGGAAGTTATATTCTGGCTCAACATCCTTAGTCTGATTGATACGAACAAGTCTTGAAATTTCTTCGGCAACTGACCAATTAGAAACAGTCATAGGACTACAATTTAAAGTCATACCTGTTGTTGGGTTAATAGGGTCAGGATTGCATCGCAATTTCTTTTGACTGTTCTTACCGCCACCCTCTAATTTATAGCGAGAAGGTTTCCCTTTGACACTATCAAATTTGACTTGTTCTTGACCGCACCATTTACAGAAAGGGTTTGTGCAAAAATTGTATTGTATTTTATGTGTATTTCCATTCCAATTGAATTCGATAGGGAGAAACAGCATATGATTATAGCGAAAGGCAAATTTCTTATCTGATAGGAGTTTATATTGTTCCTTTCTATCATTCAATTCTTCTTCATTAACAGGATTATGAACAACAACGATGCCATCTTCTTTTGTAGCCAATCGTTGTATTTTAGCCAAGTTTTTGTCCCTCCATTACATCCTCTAACCCCATTTTCTTCATCATTCTTTTATTATTCCGTATGCCATCAACCCATCTAAGAAACTCTTCGTCTTTGAGAAGGTTTTTTAAGAACATATCAACTACTTCGCTCTCACTATATTCACAGTATTCCGCATAGTTTTTCACTATTTCTCGGACTTGTTCAGAGATAAGCCAATCTACTTTATCAGCATTATTATTCTTTGGTTTAATGAATTGCACGATATTTTCACTCCTTTTAAAAGGTAGTAGAATTAGCATAATAATTAACACCTATTTTAACATCCTAATTTCTGCATTGACAACAATTATTGTCACCCTGTTATTTAGTATGCTATTTCCTATGCTATTTTATACCTGTTTTGAGTAAAAACATTGATATATCAACAAATATAAAAGACCAAATCGCTATGCGATTTGGTCTTGAATTTGTTATGTTATTTCCATTGTTTCTCCACAAAAACTGAACTACTTACAATTTATGATGTGTGCTTTTACATTTCACATATAAAGCTTAATCATTTTTCCAACTATTTTCTAACACAAAGGGGAAACAGCCCCTTTGTTTTAAAAGAATTTTTGGATGAATACGATAACTCCTACAAGGAGCTAGACCAATACCCCAGGTCATATAGTTGGAACAAATGACCGTGATTTTTTGTTATTAATTCCTCAGCTAATTTGTTCATAGTTCTCATTGTCTTTATCCAATAGGATCAACCTACCTTATTACTATTTTACAACTTCTCCTTGCCACGCTTGAATACCACCATTAACACTCACAACATTAGAATAACCATAATCTTTTAAGATGTTTGCAGCTTGAAGACTACGTTTCCCACTTCTGCAAAACAAAACGATTTCGGCATCTTTAGATAGACTTTTATAATCTGTCTTCAATGTGCTAAGAGGGATATTTTTCATCTCTTTAATATGACCTGCTTCAAATTCATGCGGTTCACGTACATCTACAAAGATTGTGTTACTGGAACTTTCGTCCTCTAATTTTTGTGCTAATTCAGTAGTAGAAATGGTTTTAATACTTTTATTTTCAAATTGGGTATAACCAAAATATAATATAAGAAATACAATTGGTAGATAGATTACTATAGTTTTAATCCTCAAAGAAACCCCTACTTTCGAATAATTTCTATTACCCCTCGGATTCGTTCCGAAGGCAATTTCAATTATAGTGTACGGACAATAATTTGCCTAGCACCGAACATTCTCCTTGTTTAAATCAATATTTGTTTCTAATCCAAAATTTAATTACTTTTTCACCTTGATCAATCTTCAACAAGGTGTGACCTGCATTCTTCGACCATGCGGGAAGATTAGCTAGTGCTCCTTTATCAGTTGCGTGAACCTCTAAAACTTGAAGCAAATCAATACTTTTTTAAAATTTTTTTATATAACATCATAACCATTATTTTTAAGAATACGAGTTGCTAAATAACTTCTTATGTTATAAAAAAAAATGAAATAAGTGCAACTATTGTTGAGTAATATTTTTAGTTTTAATAAAGTAACACCATCACTTCTTCTCTGGAATAATCTACTTATGCATTTGTTTAGTAGAATCTCGAATAATTAGTTCTGGTTCAATGACAATGGATTCTCCTATATCTCTCGCTTTTTTGTGTGAGCCGGCTACTTCTTTAATTATATCTAAAATCATCTTTGCAGCTTTCTCACCCATTTTACTCTTTGGATGTTGAATGGTTGTCAGTTTGACTTCCGTAACACTGGCCATAAAAGAATCGTCAAATCCTACAATTGAAATATCATCAGGAACTTGAAGTTTTTTTTCTCGAATCACATCAAGAAGTCTAATGGCTAGTTCATCATTATAACAAACAATTGCAGTTGGTAGGTCACCGTCAATGTTAAACTTCTCACGTAGAATTTCAACTGGCTTCGTTGATTTCTCTTCTGAATTATAGGTTACAATATTATGAGGATCAATCGTTACCCCATATTCTCGGTGTGCTTTAAGAAACCCCTTCATACGTTTATTACCCTGTATATCATCCGTTTTAAAAAAACCAATAATATTGGTGTGCCCAAGTTCAATGAGATGCTCTGTTTGAAGATACCCACCCTTTTCATCATCCATCGTAATGCTAAGTGGATCTAGTTCATCATAAAATGCATTGATCATCAAATAAGGGATATTTTGTCTCTCCAAATTTAAATAATCAATAATATTTATATTAAATAGAGCACTTTTTGTTGGTTCAATTATTATGCCATCAGAGCTTAATAAAATCTTTTTTAAAGCCCTTTGCTCACTATCGTGACTATTATTCGTGCTAAACAAACTTACATGATAACCATGCTGACTTAAATAGGATTCTGCTCCTCTGATGATAGAAGGAAAAATATAGTCTGAAATGGATGTTGTAATAATGGCTATATTCTTTTGATTACTTACATTCGTACTTTCTTCTTTAGTTCGATCTACACAAAACGTACCTGCACCCTGCTCTCTATATAACCACCCTTGTGTTACTAGTTCACCGATGGCAATGCGAACTGTGTGTCGGCTCACTCCAAATTGTTTCATCAATTCACTTTCAGTATATATTTTTTGATGAGGTTGAAATGTACCATCAAGTATTTTACACATAATCGCCTGTTTGACGGTGTTGTATTTAGTTCCGATATCTATTCACCCCCCTAACATCTTGAAGCGCTAGATATACATAGTCTTATAAACTATGTATATCTTAAAAATATTAACCCGGTTGGCTTACCGTCTCAAATTGGCTATTATACAAGTCAGCATAGAAGCCTCCTTGCTTAAGTAATTCGTGATGATTCCCATGTTCAATAATATCTCCATGGTTCATGACCAAAATCAAATCGGCATCCTTAATTGTTGATAGTCGATGCGCAATAATGAAACTTGTGCGATCTTTCATAAGTCGATTCATGGCTTTTTGGATATTCAATTCTGTTCGCGTATCAACACTACTGGTTGCCTCGTCTAAAATTAAGATTTTTGGATTTGAGATAATGGCTCTTGCGATTGTCAAAAGCTGCTTTTGTCCATGTGATATATTTGTTGCATCTTGTTTTAGCACTGTATCATAGCCTTCAGGAAGTTTCCGGATAAAATCGTCTGCATAGGCTGCATAAGCAGCTGCCTTTATTTCCTTGTCTGTTGCCCCTTTTTTCCCATAGGCAATATTTTCAGCAATCGTTCCACTGAACAACCATGTGTCTTGAAGGACCATCGCAAACAAACTTCGCGCTTGCTCACGTGACAGTTCCTGGAGATCTACTCCATCAATCAAAATACGACCACCATTTAAACCATAAAAACGCATAAGTAAATTGATTAATGTGGTTTTCCCCGCACCGGTTGGACCAACGATGGCCACTGTTTGCCCTTCTTTAATCTCTAGATTGATATCCTTCATTAAAAGGGAATTGTCATCATAGCCAAAACTCACATGATCAAATGTTACTTGTGCTTTTAGTTTTTCCAAATCTACTTCTGCATCTTTTTCTTTTGATTGTTCTTCTTCATCTAATATGTGAAAAACACGTTCTGCAGAAGCAAGGGCATTTTGAATCATAGTTGCAATTCCTGCTACCTGCATCATCGGTTGCGTGATTTGCTTAGAGTATTGTAGAAAGGCTTGCACATTTCCAATTAACAAATTTCCGTTAAGGACAAATATGCCTCCAACAATACTGACTAACACAAATCCTAAGTTTCCGATAAAGTTCATCATCGGATTCATAATACCTGAGATAAATTGAGCTTTTTGGTTAACTTTAGATAAATGATTATTCATTTCATCAAAACGTTCAATTGATTTTTCTTCATATCCAAATGCCTTCACCACTTGATGACCTGAGAACATTTCTTCCACATGACCGTTTACATCTCCGAGACTGTCTTGCTGTTGTTTGAAAAATTTCTGAGACTTAGAAAAAACAATTCGGATGACCAGGAAGCTTAGTGGTACCGTAAGAGCAATAATAACAGTAAGCATTGGACTTATGACAAGCATCATCACGATAATACCCACAACTGTAATGAGCGATGTAATAATTTGCGTTAATGCCTGCTGAAAAGAGTTATTGATGTTATCAATATCATTAACAGCTCTACTTAGTAGATCACCATATGAATGCTTATCAAAATATTTGATTGGTAATCTTGTGAATTTTTCAGTTACTTCTCTTCGAAGGGTCGCTACCGCACGTTGAGATACCCCTGCCATTAAGTACATCTGTAGAAATGAAAATAATGAAGAAAGCACATATAAAACGATTAATAGAACAACGAGCTCTCCGAGGAAACCAAAATCTATCGGACTTTTTCGTGTCACACTATCAAATATTGAAGTTGTTGCATCCCCTAATACTTTAGGGCTATAAACTGTAAATAAAGTTGAAATAACACTAAAAATAAACACGAAAAATAAAGTTTTCCGCTCCGGTTTTAAATAACTTGCCAAACGGCGTAGTGTACCTTTTAAATCCTTTGGTTTTTCCACTATTTTTGTATGTTTGGAGGAAGCAGACATTTTTCCTTTACTCATGATACTTCTCCCTCCATTTGTTGCGAAATAAGAATTTCCTGATAAACTTGATTCGTTTTTGAGAGATACTCATGTGTCCCTTTTCCAACCATTTTCCCTTCATCTAACACGATAATTTCATCAGCATCCATTATCGAGCTAATTCGTTGTCCAACAATGATTATCGTAGCATTCAGTTTTTCTTTCAACATACGTCTTAATTTCGCATCTGTTTTATAATCCAAAGCAGAGAAACTATCATCAAAGATAAAAATCTCAGGATTTCGAACAATTGCACGAGCAATTGATAGACGTTGCTTCTGACCGCCTGATAAATTAGAACCCGCTTGATGAATCATCGTTTGAATCCCATCTTCTTTTTCCTTTACAAAGTCTATGGCCTGTGCAATCTCAAGAGCTTCGTTAATTTCTTCTTCGGTCGCTTCCTTTTTTCCAAAACGTATATTTTCTGCGATTGTTCCGGTAAATAAAGAAGCTTTCTGCGGTACATATCCAATTTTCTCACGTAATTGTTTCTGTGACATGTCTTGAACATCGATACCACCGATCAAAATCCTACCCTCTTCCGGGTCATAAAAACGTGGTATAAGCTGAATGAGTGTTGTTTTTCCAGAACCGGTACTTCCTATAATTGCTGTTGTTTGTCCTGATATTACTTCAAAGGAGATATTTTGGATTGCCGGTTTTTCTGCTCCTTTATACCGGTATGTGACATTTTCAAATTGAACGAGTCCTTCCTGTACATCCAACACATTCGGTTCTGTCGGGTCCTTAATAATGGCATCCATTTGTAAAATCTCATTAATCCGCTTTGCAGATGCCTGTGCCCTAGGAATCATCATAAAGGCAATCGATAACAAAATAAATGCCATAAAAATCATTAAAGCATATTGTAAAAATGCCATCATATTCCCTACTTGCATAACTCCTTTATTAATTTGAATAGCTCCAAACCAGACTATTGCGATATTAGAAAAGCTAATGATGATTGACATTAATGGAAATAATAATGCCAACGTTTTGTTTACCTTTATTGCAGTATCTCGGAAATCTTCGTTCGCAATATTAAAACGCTTCTTTTCAAAGTTCACCTGGTTAAATGCTCGAATGACTCGTATCCCAGTTAGGCCTTCACGGATAACTAGATTTAATCGATCTGTCTTCTTTTGTAACAAGCCAAAAAGAGGGGTTGCTTTTTTGATTAGTAAAACGACTGCCAAGACGAGTATTGGAAGGGCCACCAGAAAGATTATGCTTAAGGTAGGTTCCATTATGACGGCTAGGATAATCCCCCCAACAAGCATTAATGGCGCTCTCGTTGCCATACCAAGTATTAAGCTTATAGCATCTTGCACTTGTTTGATATCATTCGTTGTTCTTGTAATAAGAGAGGCGGTACCAATCTTATCTAGTTCTTCCATTGAGAATCCTTCCACCTTCACAAACAATTCACGGCGGATATCTCTTGCAAAACAAACAGCCACTTTAGAAGTCAAGTATATACTCCCAATCGTCACACATATCGCTGTTAAGCTAAGCACTATCATCCAAACACCAGTCTTAATGATATAAGGGATATCTGAATTTACAACTCCAATATCAACAATATTTGCCATGAGAGTAGGAATAAATAACTCAAACAAGATACCAACTAATGTCAGTCCAGTGATTCCTAAGATTGACCATTTGTAAGGTTTAATAAATTTCAGTATGAATTTCATTGAAAACCACTCTTTTCTTATCAAACTTCTTAATTATGGACATTTTCTGTCCTTCTTTTTTTCTGTGCTTTTACTTAACAAAAATTATTTACACTGTACGTAAGCCGATATTTCATTTCTATATTAACCCTATTCAAATGATAAATATGGTAATTTCGTACTTTTTTTTGTAATTTCCTTTTGGTGAATAAATTTAAAACTTCCTCTTCCTTAAGCATACATGGAAAAGGCAGCATAGCGTTTTATAGAGTTATATTATTAAATTCTTCCGCCTTCATTACTTCCCCTACTGTTATCCCCTGTTCATTGAAAGAGTCTATTCTTACATATACAGGCTGAGCTTTTATTAAGGCACTTATTGTTACCTCATTACTGCCTAAAACCATATAACTATGGTACAGTTTATCTGGTGCAAAGCCCCAAAGACATTGTAACCAACTGCAGCTATGTCTTCCCACTCCACTGAAAAATCGAGTTCACTTTGGCGTTCTAATTTAACAGCTGCTGCTTGTTTAGGTAGTTCCCCCTCACCTTTACCAAACACTCTTAGACCAGAAATACATGCATTCTGATTATAAGGGAGTTCCTTCACCGTACACCGAATATAACGTACTTTAAGTCCATCCTCTCTTACAATTAGGTCGTGCGATAAATCGGTATCAGCATCCTCTTTATTTTCAATATTTATTCCCGTCTAGTGAACCTTCTAGTAACCATCTTGTAACATGTTGACGTTCATCTATATACCTTAGCATCGTTCCCTCACCCTGAAGGTTCGCTCCCTCTGGCAAAGATAGATTCATCTGATCATCTGCAAAATTAAGTTGAAATGCATGAACATTACAGATTTGCTGAAGATCCACTTCAAGCCATTCTCCACACTTATTTGAGGCTGCTTTCCACCAGGTTTGAACATTTTCATCAGTCGCCTTAAAAGCATCTTTTCCCTCAATAAATGATGAAGAAGTCATTATTCCCTTCAACTTGATGTGACGCAGTTTTAGCACTAATAATAAACTCACTTTTAAATTTTTTCATTGTCACACTTTCCCTTTCAGACTCGTTATGTAAGAGGAAAAAAAATGCTTTTATATTAATCCTCTCACTCTATCAAAAATTATTATGGTAATTATGTATTTTTTTTGTAAAATAAGTAATAGTTATTATTAGAATTATTATGAAGAAAGGAGTAAGCTGATGAACTTTCATGTTGAAACCACTAAAGAAATATGTGACCTTGTATCAGAAACATTTGATTTATCGGTTATATTCATAGATCCAAATTGGAAAATAGTTCATGAAAGCTTAACCAATCGGGCTTTAAATCCTCTTTATGTAAATAATAAACAAAGGTTTTTTAATCCATTACAATTTAACGCTACTAACCAATTTGATTATCCCGTCATTACGAAATCCGCATTTTCGGAAAAGTTTATCATATGTAGTATTTATACTAATAGATCCTTTGAAGGAACTGTGCTAGTTGGACCGTCTCTACCCAATCCAATATCAGATAAAGTTATAAGTGGATTAGTGCATGATTCACGATCATTTTTTTCTCGTAAAGAAGTCTTCGACTATTATAAATCAATTCCGATTATTGAAACGAAAAAGCTAATAAGCATTAGTACAATAATATTTCAGATGTTTAACCATATATTTCTTTCTCCAAAGACAGTTGAAGAAAAAAATAAAATACAATTGGATCTGAGTGACAAAATAGATAAAAATGAATTAGCCATTTCTGAAAATTTACAATCGAATCGGTTTCATGATCGAATTTTTGAAAAGACAATGTTAGAGATTGTGAAAGAAGGTAGAGTCGATGAAATAAAAAATCTTCCACAAAAGGAAGAAGAAGAATCCAGTATTTTGTCCAAGTCAAGTTATCTTCGTTCATTTAAAAATCATATAATAACTCTCATTACCCTAGCATCTAGAGCTTCAATCGAAGGGGGAGTACATGATGAAATTGCATTTGGTCTGCATGACCGATTTATCCTACAGGTAGAAGAATTAGATCGCCTAGATGAGATTAGACTATTAGCAAAGGAAATCCTTTATACTTTCGCTGAAAAAGTTAGAGAAGCGCAAAATGATCGTTATTCGAAAACAATTACCATTTGTAGAGATTACATTTACAGGCACCTTTACGAGGACATCACTCATGATGATATAGCAAATGAGGTTAAGCTTAGCCCTAAATATCTGTCTGCCCTCTTTAAAAAAGAAGTCGGGATAACTGTCAGTGAATATATTCAACTAACAAAAATAAATGAGGCTAAGAAACTATTAGCTAATAGTAAAACACCTATTTCTGAAATTTGCACATTGCTAAGCTTTAACGACCAAAGCTATTTTACGAAGGTTTTCAAAAAAGTGGCTGGAGTTACCCCGAAGCTTTACCGGGAAAAGCATCATCTACTTGATTCGTAAGCTTAATTATTAGGTATAAAAGGCCTTTGATACAACGCATCAAAGGCCTTTTACTTTTTTTAACAATTACACGAACACGTCCAATGTTTTGAACCTGGGTGAAAATATCATTAACATCACCTCGACGATTTAATTAGGCACGCAATACCGGAAAATATGTGCCTGAACGAGTAAAAGTATGATCTGCTTTTACAAAGGCAACATGATCATCAAAGGTGTTGATACATTCGCTTGACTAAACGCTTCGGTTTCGCCCTCAAAATTCCATTCTACCTTAATTAATCACCGGCATTCTAAACGCTCCTGTAGATAAGGTAGAATACTACTTTATAAAAAGGCACATCAACCAAGTCAATGTACCCATAAGTGATCAATTTATTTAAATTAAAAAGCTGTCCAACCAGCATCACCAGTAATAACTGTACCATTCACAAAACTTGATTCATCAGAAGCAAGGAAAAGAGCAATATTTGCAATTTCTTCTGGTTTACCTACGCGTGGATTGATCCCAAGTCCTGGTCGTATGCGTCCCATCCCGAAATGATTTACATTTGTCAATGTAGCATTAATGTTCGTTTCAACACCACCTGGTGCAATCGCATTACAGCGAATTCCATTGTTTGCATACATATAACCTGTATTTTTAGTGAATCCAACCACTGCATGTTTAGAAGCTGTATAGGCAGCCCCTGCTCTTGCCCCTTGAATTCCTCCAGCAGAGGCTATGTTAATGATGACTCCACTTTCTTTCTCTAAAAAGATTGATAATGCTTTTCGTGTAGATCGCATAACACTTGTTGTATTAATTGCAAATACCTTTTCCCATAGTTCATCTTCCATATCTCCAGCAGGTACAAAATTATCCATGATACCAGCATTATTTACTAAAATATCTAGTGTTCCATATGTATTTACAGCTGCATCAATTAATTGTTGAATATCGTCTTCTTTCGCTACATTTGCCATTACAGCAAATGCTTCTCCACCTTTAGAAACAATTTCATCTACGGTTAATTCAGCTGCTTCCATATTAATATCAGAAACTACCACCTTTGCCCCTTCTTTTGCATACGTAATTGCTATCGCTTTACCCATTCCAGAAGCTGCCCCTGTTACTACTGCTACCTTATTTTTAAGTCTCATTTTTTTCCCCCTCCACTATCATTTGAAGACGCTATCAGTTTTCAGTTCTTTCAAACAGATGTTGATTATTTTCAACCTATGTATAGTATAATTAATTACATTATGCTCGTTCAATAAGCAAAAACAGTTCAAAATGTTCATTAGTAAACAATAAAACTAGCATTTGTTTTATAAGTGAAATTATTGCACATTGGAGGCACTCTATGTCTAATAAAAATATTCATACAGATCGAAGAATCCTCAAATCCAAGAAAGCTCTAAAAGAAGCGATTATTCTATTAATGCACGAAAAAGATTTTAAGGAAATTACCGTTAAAGATATGGTAGAGGCTGCTAATTTAAACCGAGGTACTTTCTACAAACATTATCAATACAAAGAGGATGTTCTTGAAGATATTATCGATGAAGTATTAACAGACTTAATTCAGTCATATCGTGAACCATATAAAGATCTAGATACATTTGATGTTAACAAGTTAACCACTAATTCAATTAAAATCTTTGAACATGTACATAAATACTCCGAATTTTATAAGCTGATTGTAAGTTCAAGTGTATTAACCTCTTTTCAGCACAAAATCACTCATGTTCTAAAAAAACTGGCCATTCAAGAACTCCCTGGGCGCTTTCCTCATCCAACTATTAATAGGGAATTAATCGCAAGTTATCACTCCTATGCAATGTTAGGTCTGATTTTAGAACTCATAAATGATGGCTTTAAATATAGTTCTAGCTATATGGCTGAACAATTACTCGCCATTGTTAAAGGAAACGCAAGTATATCTAAATAAAATAAAAAAAGACCACGTTTGTGATCTTTAACAGTAATTGAGCCTTTTTTCTATTTAATAGCAGGAATAATATTCGCTTTATTTCTGCTTTATCTTGATATAGTATTTGTTACCTAAATTCTTAACCAACGACTTCTGACTTGGGATTGCGACTTTTTAGCAGCTTCCTTCTTTCCCTTAGGAAATGGCTAAAACCCTTAAAAAAGTGACCATTTGCAATCATTAATATCCCATCCACCATAGGCATATTCACCACGCCACCAGTCATTCTTGCAATGCCTCTGAAAGGTAGATGATAAATAGACATCATGATAAGGTTAGCAGCGTCCCGCCTACCCACCTTTCTCAAGTACCAATGCGCAAAGACAATTAAATAATAGCCAATTCTAGCTAATCCACCCTTTGCATACTGACATTGTGCAATAATATCGTTGTAACCTAATGGCTTTGAACGATCCCATGTAGAAACCGGTACTTTTCGTCCTAGAAGCGTTTCAAATTCTTCTTCACTTATTTTATTCGTTTTGCCCGTGTAATACGTAGGAAGCTTTTCTTTCTCATAAGGAATCGGTGCCCCCGTACCTTCTTTATAAAGGGTACCTAATAACCTAATATCTGCACTCGATGAACCAATCATAATGCTATATTCTGCTGCTTCGATTTCCCACTGATTAGTTTGAACATTAAAGTAGCGAAATGTCTTTTCATCAAAAGGGATTGTGACCATTTTAGACTCTCCTGCATTGATAAAGATTTTTTCAAACCCTTTTAATTCCTTTTTTGGCCTAAAAATATCTTTAGAATGACACCCAATATATAATTGAACAATCTCCATCCCAGCAGTATCGCCAGTATTTGTTACTCTAAATGAAACGCTATTTTTGTTAATTTGAAGATCAGAATACTCAAATGTTGTATAACTAAGTCCATACCCAAATGGGAAAAGAACATTTACATCTGCTGTATCATAGTATCGGTACCCAATAAATAATCCCTCTCGATATTCAACACTTGCTTCATTACCTGGAAAATGGTGAAATGATGGTGAATCCTCATAACGAAGTGGATAAGTTTCTGCAAGTTTACCTGATGGATTCACATCACCTGACATAACCCTAAGAATAGCCCTCGCTCCTGCTTGTCCACCTAAATAACCATGTAACAAGCCTCGCACTTTACTAATCCAAGGCATTTCAACTGCAGAGCCACAAGATAGAATCACAATAATATTCTGATTCACTTCATGTAAAGCGTCTAATAATTCTATTTGGTTCTCGGGGATTTTCATACTATGCCTGTCTAGTCCTTCTGCCTCCGTAGCCTCATCTAGACCTAGATATAATAGAATAACATCCGCTTTTTTTGCTAGTTCACAAGCTTCATCAATTTTTTTCTGATTTTTCTTTCCATATCGTTCAAAACCAGGTTCAAATCCGATGCTAACTATACCTGATTCTTCAAAACAATCCATGGTATGATCTAAAATGGTCGGATTTACTATGGATGAACCAGCGCCCTGATAACGAGCATCTTTTGCAAAATCTCCGATTACTGCAACCTTTTTTCCAAATTTAAGAGGTAAAATGTTTCCTTCATTTTTAAGTAGTACAATAGATTCTTCCGCAACTTTCTGTGATACACGGTGATGTCTTTCTACATCAAATTCAACATGAGGACGTCGAAAAGGCTTCTCTGTTGTAAAAATAAGATCAAGTAATCGATCTACACACTCATCTAAAACCTCTTCATTGATTCTTCCAGATTTAATTGCTTCTACAATTTCCTGATCAGTTTCTCCTCCTGTTGTCGGCATCTCTAACTCATTACCAGCGAGTAGGCCTGCTAGACGATCATTAGTTCCTCCCCAATCAGTAATCACTACTCCTTTATAACCCCATTCACCGCGGAGAATCTCGTTCATCAAATGTTGGTTTTCGTTAGTGTAGGTCCCATTTAGCCTATTATAGGAAGACATTATTGATTTGGTCTTACCTTCCTTAACAGCAATTTCAAAAGCAGTAAGATAGATTTCCCGAAGCGTTCTTTCATCAACAATTGTATCAATGGACATCCGTCTTTCCTCTTGGTTGTTAGCAGCAAAATGCTTTACACAAGCCGCTACTCCATATGACTGGATACCTCTTATATAACTTGCAGCCATCTTACCAGCAAGATATGGATCTTCACTAAAATACTCAAAATTTCTACCACATAAAGGGTTTCTCTTCATATTAACGCCAGGCCCTAGCAGAACATTAACCTTTTGTGCAATGGCTTCTTCTCCAAGATACTCTCCAACTTTTTCACCCAGCTCAGTGTTCCAACTATTTGCAACAGTTGCGGCTGTTGGATAGCAAGTGGCTGGTCTCCCAGCATTTAGGCCCAGTTTGTCTGCAGCAACTGCTTGTTTTCTAATTCCATGCGGTCCATCAGCAAGAAATATACTATTAATACCAAGACGTTCGATATCCTGAGTTTGCCAAAAATCTTTTCCTGACATTAAAGATGCTTTCTCTTCTAACGTCATTTCTGCAATTAACTCTTTGTATTTCATCTCTATTCCTCTTTTGTATTTCTGGCAATCCCCAAACAGAGGTACCGCAAATACCTTTTTTTTAATATTGTGTTTTTCTAGATAAATCACACTATAAAATATTCTACTATAGAATCTATAGATTTTCTAATACTTCTTACTATGTTATATTATGAAATACAAACGCTTTCAGAACATATGAAGGTCTTTACTCTTCATATTAAATTGAGACTGGGACAAATAGTCTCTATAAAGTGAAAAAAAGTGAAATCGCGTCGTCGATTTAACTTTTTTCACTTTATTTTAGACGTTTATTATGCAAGAGCTTACGCTCTTGCCAAATATTTTCGTATATTCACTGCCATTAAAGCAAGACCTGTTTCGTTATCGACTTTTGATTTCCCACGAACCGAAAATCGTGTGAAACCTAAATTAGCCTTCAAGAATCCAAAAACTGGCTCCACGTCTGTTTTTCGTTGACGGTAAATCGTTGCCGTTTCTTCTTCTGAAAGCTTCGTTTTCACATATTCTTTTTGTTGTTCCCATTGCTCATTGATCATGAGCTTACGATTTGTACCTTCTTCCGCTTTCGTACATAACGATCTTACCGGACAGCCTGTACAGTCTTCGCATTCATACATTTTGAATTGGCGTTGGAATCCTGTTTTATCCGTACGTTTTGAATGGTACCGGAACGTTACCTTTTGTTCATTCGGACAAGTAAACGAATCACTTTCTTCATCGTATGCCCAGTTACTTGTTTTGAACGGGTCTTTTTGGTGTTTTTTCTTTTGTTCGTTTAAGTAGTGATTATACGTTATGAGTGGTATGCGTTTGCGTTTTGTCAGAATATCATCGTAATTTTGTTCGCTTCCATAACCGGCATCTGCAACAATATATTTAGGTAACGAAAAGAACTCCTTTTCAATTCGATCAAGGAATGGGATTAGTGTTTTGGTATCCGTTGGGTTTGGAAATACATCGTAAGCCAGTGTGAATTGTCCTTCTGTTGCAATTTGAACAGTGTAGCCAGCCTTTAGTTGTCCATTTTGCATATAGTCATCCTTCATTCGCATGAAGGTTGCTTCGCGGTCTGTTTTCGAGTAGCTATTGCGTGTGCCCAGTATATCAAAATCCTTTTCATACTTCTGTTTACGCGTGATCCAATCGTATATTTGTTTTACCATTTGTTTTGGTGACTTTCGTTCACTTCTTAGCTGTTTACGCTCCATTACATCGTCAGATGTTTCAATCTTTTGTGTATATCCATCAACAACTTCATCTAATTTTTCAGCGATTTGAGTTAACTCCTCAATGGACAGCTGCTCGTCATTTTCTTTTTGTATTTCAGGAATGATCTCATTTTCAAGCAGTTCATTATAAAACTGATTCGACTTTTCTACGAGACTTGAATGAAACTTTTCAATGGCCTTTTTCCATACAAACGTGAATTTATTGGCATTGGCTTCGATTTTGGTGCCATCAATAAAAATCGCTTCTTGATCAATGAGTTTCTCCTGTACTAATTGGCATCGAAACTGCACGAAACACTGACGTATTAATTCCTTCATTTCGGAATTGACACGGAAACGGTTTATTGTGCGATAACATGGCGTATAACCTTGTGCAAGCCACATCATACGGATACTATCGCCCAAAAGTCCTGCTATTTTTCGACCAGAGAAAGTTGATTGCGTATAACCACATAAAATAATTTTCAGCATCATACGTGGGTGATAAGGTGGACAACCGGTATGACGAGTAAATGAATCGAAGGCTTTTTGCGGTATACTTTCGACTAAATGGTGGATAGGAAAGGCAATATCATTATCTTGTAATTTCATTTCTAAATCTAAAGGCAAAACCATTTGATTCATGTTATAATTTTTAAACATAAGGATCCTTCTTTCAGATAGAATTTGGTGTGGTAACTTTATTTTATCAGAAGTGGTCCTTATTTTTTACTCCAAAATAATCAAAGCCGATGAAATTTTACTCTCGTAAAATTTCATCGGCTTTTTCATTTCAGAGATGGGTTTTGTCCCAGCCTCAAACTTTTTTTAAAAAACAAGCCTAGCAAATTTTAGATAAATGGATTTATTATTCTTTACCATCCATTTTCCAAGTACGTGAAACAGCGTAAAGTGTATTCTTACTCGCTCTTTGTAAGTTCTTAATAGTGTTAATTTGTGTAGCAGGGTCGTTTGCTGCGTCTAACCAAATTTTACTGTTGTTTGCTCCCCCCATCCATATTGCCATAACATCTAGAGAAACGTCTCCACCTTCATAAAGCATTTGCATAGGGTTCATATGTTTATACATATGAGCATCAGTTACTACTAAACCTTTAAAGCCCCATTCATTTCTAAGAACTTGATTTAGTAGACCTTCATGTCCACCTGCCCATTTTAAACCAACGTAGTTGAACGAAGACATCACACCAAGACTGCCGCCTTCTTTAACAGCAATTTCAAACGGCTTAAGATAGATTTCTCGAATTGCCTGTTCATTAGACCAAGTAAAGAGTGTTGAGCGAACTCCATGTTCACGTTCATTTAAAGCAAAGTGTTTAATATAAGTGATTACACCCTTTTCAGTAGCTCCCTTTACCACTTGTGCGGCAATTTTACCAGAAAGCACGCCATCTTCACTATAATACTCGAAGTTTCTACCATTAAATGGTGTTCTATGAATATTCATTGCAGGAGCAAACCATCCACTATATCCAAATGCTTGTGCTTCTGTTCCAACACTTGTTCCCATTAAAAACCCTGCATCAGGATTCCATGTAGAAGCAGTTACACCAGGAGATGGATACGTAACACCTACTCCTTCAGTTCCCATAATAGGACCAGAGTATACGTTTGAAGCTATAGCCATCGTACCATCAGGTTGTAATGTTCTTGGTACTCCAAGTCTTTCAATCTCAAGCAGTTGATATGCACCTGTACCACTGACGTTAGTCAATTCTTCAAGTGTTAGTTGTGAAACAAATTCATCCCACTTTGGATCATTATAATCAACATTCACCATATCTGAAAGCATAATTGGTTTTTCTAGTTCTTGTCCATATTTAGGCATATCGTCTGCAGTAAGACCTAAGTCTTTATCAGTTGGTACTTCATAAGTTATTGCATCAAGAGTTTCCTGTGTTGCGATATAGTCAGATTCTTGAGGTCCTGTAAATGCTCGACTATTTTGATTCCACTCTCTTGTTAAATAATCATCAATATGATGTGCATCCTCAAATTGGTTAGTAGCAACTTGAAGATCTGTAGATCTACCTTCGTTATCAGCGTTATATACGATATTGTTGTCTAAAGTATATGTTTCTGAGTCAAGTTTTGTATGAGCATCATCCATAAGCATAACCTCATAGTCACCAGCTTCAAGAACATACGCCTTGTTTTCTTTATAATCGTAAGATGCCATGTCCTCTACATTAAATGTAAGAGAGTAAATTTCCGTTTCATTAGGCTGAATTTCGTTTGTCTTTTTAAATTCTACAAGGTTAACTGTTGATTTTTCAATTGCACCCGTATATGGAGGATTATAATAAATCTGGATAGCATCCTTACCTGGCACATCTCCCGTGTTCTTAACAGCTACACGGACAGTAACCTCATCATTTTCTACATTCATTTCCACTATTTCCTTCTCAAAAGAAGTATAGCTTAGGCCATGACCAAAAGGAAATACAACTTCATCTTCATAATTGTAGCTTTCATCAGTAGCATGACGAGTTTCATAGAATTTATAACCTACATAAATTCCTTCATGCATCTGAGTAAAGTACCCTATATCTTCTTCTTTTTGTGTTAAAGGATTGACCGCTTTAGGTGCATTTGTATAGTGATTGAAGCCTTCTGCAAAGGTACCATCCTCTTCAAGTTTCATATAGTTTTGGGCTGCTGGCATACTTGTTACATCCGAAACCCATGTATCTACTAAGTGACCTGATGGATTTACCTTACCATTTAAAATTCTGGCTAAAGACTTTGTACCAGACTCCCCGGGGAATCCGATCCAGATAACACTTTTAATTGAAGGATATTCGTCTAAAAATCCTAGTTCCATTACATTAGTTGAATTAATGACTAAAACAACATTTTCAAAGTTCGAACTAACAACATCAACCATATCTTTTTCTTCTGTTGTAAGTTGAAGGTCGTTCGGACTTAACTCTTGCATTTCTCCACCACCACGGCCAACTACAACCATCGCTGTGTCAGAGAAATCTTTTGCATGTTCAATAATCGTTTTTCCATCATTATATAATGATGTATCTTCATATGCGCTTTTAGGTACTTCAGGAAGGATAAGGTTTGTAGCTTCCCCTAAAATTTCAGAATCACTTCGATTTTTAGGTGCCGCTGTTTCTTCTATTGTAACCTTACCTTTTTTATAGAAATTATAATGAAGGTATAATAGGTCTTGATTTAATTCAAAGTTCCCATCACTACCTTGAAGAGCATCTTCAAGTTTAATTGCATTTGTAACATCAGTTGCTGTTGAACCACCTGAGTTAAATAAAGTTACGACAGATCTTGTTCCAAAAACGTTAATTTTCGCTTTTTCTTCTTCAGAAGTTGCGATTGGGAGGAAGTTGTCGTTGTTCTGCATTAATACAAATCCCTCATCAGTAATCTTCTCTATTGTCTCTACAGCTGAAGAGTACGAAAGTTTTTGTTCTTCCGTATCACCCTTGAATTTTGCAATAAGCCAATAACCTGAAGACGTTATCACAAATCCGTATACAAGCACTCCTGCCACTAAAAGAAATAGTGCACTCAAGGAGATAAGTATATTTCTTTTTTTCTTACTCATCTTTGTTTTTTCTGAATTCCCCATATGATTTCCTCTTTCCTTTTTTCTCTATTGTTTTTCCAAATCTAAAGTTTATGGTTTCGCTTTCAATTACAACTAAATTTTTTTAAGTGCCACTGTATTCCCTTTCAAAAATCCTGTACTACACGTCCTTCCTTTTGATTGTTTTTATCAAATCAGGTATTTGTTTTTTTATCTTACATATTAAATCTACCGCATTTCGACAATAACATCTATCAACCATAAGTTAGGGGGCGTAAACTTTTTGTTTATAGCCTAAGAAGCTGAATATATAAAAGGCTAGTCCATTATAGGGAATGGCCAACTAAACCTATGTTCTTTCAGGTCGTATTGCAAAATAGTTCTCTTAATGAGTTAGTACTATCTCTCATTCAGTTTCTTTAAATCTTCCTTTAATTAACATAATATCTCGCGAAAGCATGAGTTAGATCTCACGCCATTGAAATGCCCCATTTTTAAGTCCGTGTATCAACACTTCAGCTGTTCCCATATTAGTCGCTAATGGTATGTTATATACATCACATAAGCGGAGTAAGGCGATAATATCTGGTTCATGAGGCTGTGCAGTAAGTGGATCTCTAAAGAAAATAACTAAATCCATTTCATTATCAGCAATCAAGGCTCCAATTTGCTGGTCTCCACCTAGAGGACCAGATTTAAAGCGGTGAATCGATAGACCAGTAGAGTCCATAATTCTTTGACCTGTCGTGCCAGTGGCATATAGTTGATGATTGGACAATATCGGTTGATATGCTTTTGAAAAAGTAATTAAGTCCTGCTTTTTGTTATCATGTGCAATTAATGCGATCTTCATCTTAGAAACTCCCTTATATATATTTCTTTAAACATTTTTGGAATATTCAATTAAATACTTCGAAAAAAGAAGGTGCTTAAATCTCTTCATTTAGGCACCTATTGATATAGAGAAACTTATAGACTAATTTTTTTAAAAAGTAAAACCCTATGTTGGTATGTTGGTAAAGATTAATTAAACCCTACTAATTTTTGTGTTATCTTATATGCACCAACAGAAACACTTCGCCCTGCACGTCCTGGTAAATTTATTAACCTTCCCATCATACCGTATCTGAGATCGTGGTATAACTCTAGATCTCTATTTTTAATATAGTTCCATAGCTCTTTTTTCTTTATAAGGTTTTCAGCAGTTCCAGACCGTATCAGCAGAATAGCCGAAACGACTGTGACAATTTCCAAATGTCTAAGCATATAGTTACGAAGCTTTGGGCTTGTGATTGAATCTAAGTCTATATGATCAATCATCATTTTGTTGACTTTAATCTGCTGGTCTATTCTTTTGATCATGATACTCTCTTGAACAGACTGATCTTCCCTACCTATAAAGTATCTATAAAAGTCAACGTTGATATAGATTATTTTCTTAACATGTTTAAATGGTGTATATACGTATAGATTATCAACATAAAAAGTATGTTTCGGAAGTTCGAGTCCACACTCCCAGAGTAACTGAGTTCTATATATCACTGAATGCATTAAGAGATACTGTCCTCTGCGGAATTGCTTTATGTCATCCCAGGTAAAAATAGTCCCTTCAGGAAGCACATTATCGTATTTCATTACCTTTTTATAGGTTGAACCTTCTTTTTCATAAACGAAATTACTAATAATCATATCAACCGATTTTGATTCTACTACTAATTCTTTTAATGTATTTAAGATTTTCAAATATGCTCTTATATCAACCCAATCATCGCTGTCGACTACCTTAAAGTAAAGTCCTGTAGCTTGACGGATCCCTGCATTCACTGCTTCTCCGTGCCCTCCATTTTCTTGGTGAATTGCCCTTACGATAGCCGGATATTTAGTTGCATACTCGTCTGCAATTTCCGCAGTCTTATCAACGGAGCCATCATTCACTATCAGTAACTCAACATCTTCCCCTCCTGGTAGTAGAGATTCAATGCAGTATCTCATATAATCCTGTGAATTATAACAAGGTATAACTACTGATAATAATTTCATAGCACACTTCCTTACTTTTCCTGATTTAGTGGTACTTGTTTGAAGATAATTTTAAATATTGGGAAGAATACCCAGAACGAAATAGCACTGTTGATTATCATTGTAATAATATCTGCGGCTGTTTCTCCTAATGAACCCATTTCCCACGTGTTTATTAACAGGTTATAGATTGGCGCTTTATAAAAACCTTGTGCAGCAGCTGCACCAATTGTGATTACGATATAGGCAATAAAATACCAAAATGCAGCCTTCCAAATATTGCTGTTAGATTTAAATGTAATACTTCTTTGAGCAAAGAAGTTAAGAACCTGTGCAATCAGAATGGATAATTGAACCGCAAGGAAATACGCAAGTCCACCTCCACCACCCGAAGTAAGTCCACCTGCTGCATAATCAAACACATAGTAGGGTGTTCCATCAAAGTTTTGTCCTAAATGCAAAACCTGGAAGCTAGTGCTTACCAATGTTGTCTGTGCAAAAATACTCTTAAAAACTGGCATTAATATAACCTGTAATACTGTAATCCCATTACTTAGCATAAAAAACACTAGAAATTGTGCTGTATTCGGATGTTTTTCTTTGTATCTCCCCCAGAAGCCCCTTGGTCCTGCAGTCATTTTATTTTTATGATTAGCATTATCCATTCTTCTGCTCCTTCATCGCCTGTGCTTGTGTTATATTTTGGGCTTTAACACCCTTCAACATTTTACTTCTTTCCTTTAGTACATGTCGGAGACCTTTAAAGAAGTGGCCGTTAACCATCATCAAGATACCATCAAGCATTGGCATATTGATAACACCACCTGTCATCCTTGCGACACCCCTAAATGGCATATTATATATCGACATCATGATAATATTTGCCGTGGTTCTTTTCCCTATTTTCTTAAGGAACCAATAAGCAAATTTAATCGAATAAAACGTAAATCTAGCAAACGTTCCTTTTGCATACTGACACTGAGAAATCGTGTCATTATAACCAAGTGGCTTAGAACGATCCCATTTAGAAACAGGTACTTTACGACCTAAAAGTTGTTCAAATTCATTTTGATCAATTGTGTTTGCTTTAGAGGCACTGTAATATGATGGTAGCTTCGCCTTATCATATGGAAGTGGTGCACCTGTTCCCTCAACAAACAGTGTATCTTCTAATTTGATATCCGCACTTGATGCTCCAATCATTAAGTTGTATTGGGCTTCTTCAATCTCCCATTGATTGGTCTTTACATTAAAATAACGGAACGTCTTATCATCAAAAGGTATGCTGACTGTTTTTGTTTCACCAGCTCCAATTAACACTTTAGCAAATCCTTTTAATTCTTTACTTGGTCTGAAAATATCATCTGATTTACAACCAACATATAGCTGAGCTACTTCCATTCCAGCGACATCCCCAGTATTTGTAATACTAAAAGTTACAGCATCCTTACTTACTTGAAGGTTTGAATATTCAAAGGTTGTATAACTGAGTCCAAATCCAAATGGGAAGAGGACATTAACTTTAGCTGTGTCATAGTAGCGATAGCCAATATATACACCTTCTCTATACTCCACGCTAACTTCTTTACCGGGAAATTGGTGATAAGCAGGTGTATCCTCATAACGTATCGGATAGGTTTCTGATAGTTTACCAGAAGGATTTACAGCTCCTGTTAAGACTCTTAGGATCGCTTGTGCTCCAGCCTGACCACTTAGATATCCATGAACTAAGCCTTTTACTTTAGTAATCCAAGGCATTTCAACTGCAGCACCACATGAAAGAACTACCACAATATTCTGGTTAACTTCGTACAAAGCATTTAATAAATCGAGCTGATTTTCAGGTATTTTCATATTTTGTCGATCTAGACCTTCTGCTTCAGTTGCTTCATCTAATCCGATATATAATAGAACAACTTCCGCTTTTTTCGCTAAGGCACATGCTCTACTTATTTTGCCCTGACTTCTCTTACCATATCGCTCAAATCCTGGCTCAAACCCAATATTCACTAAACCTGAATCTTTCAGGCACTGTAATGTATTGTCCAGTTTTGTGGGGTTAACAATTGATGATCCTGCGCCTTGGTAACGCGCTTGTTGTGCAAATTCTCCAATTGTAGCTACCGTTACACCTTTTTTAAGTGGTAATATATTTCCTTCATTCTTAAGAAGGACAATGGATTCTTCGGCAACCTCTTGTGCTACTTGATGGTGTTCTTCAACATTAAATTCTTGTTTATAACCGTTTTTGTATACATCCTCTGTTGTAAATATTAAATCTAACAACCTGTCTACACATTCATCAAGAACTTCTTCTTTTATTTTCCCACTCTTAATGGCAGCAATAATTTCCTTATTTGTTTCACCGGCAGTTGTTGGCATCTCTAACTCATTACCAGCTAAGAGTCCTGCTACACGATCGTTGCTTCCACCCCAATCTGTCACAACAACTCCTTCATAATTCCATTCATTTCGTAAAATATCACGCATAATATGCATATTTTCATTCGTGTATTCACCATTCAACATATTGTAGGCAGACATCACTGTTTTTGTTTTGCCTTCTTTAATGGCAATCTCAAAAGCAGTTAGATAAATTTCTCTAAGTGTTCTCTCATCCACTATCGTATCAATAGACATCCGTCTTTCTTCTTGATTATTAGCCGCAAAATGCTTTACGCACGCCGAAATTCCATGTGATTGGATCCCTCTAATATAAGCGGCTGCCATTTTCCCTGCATGATAGGGATCTTCACTAAAATACTCAAAGTTTCTCCCACATAAAGGATCTCGCTTCATGTTAATACCAGGTCCTAGTAAAACATTTACTTTCTGTGCAACAGCTTCTTCACCAAGGTATTCTCCGATTTTTTTACCTAATTCCAGATTCCAGCTGTTTGCTACAGTAGCTGCCGTTGGGAAGCATGTAGCTGGAACACTAGCGTTAAGACCAAGATGATCTGCTGCTTCAGCTTGTTTTCTAATCCCATGTGGTCCATCTGCAAGAAAGATACTATTTATCCCTAAACGCTCAATATCTTGAGTTTGCCAGAAATCTTTCCCCGACATCAAAGACGCTTTCTCTTCTAAAGTCATATTTTTTATTATTTCAATATATTTCATTTTTTTATTACCTCTTTTTTAATCGGTATATAATGAGTAGAACCGATACATATTTTGTTGTTTATTCCTTAAAATAAAATGCTTTCATTTTTATTTTTGGCTATTTGATAAGGTTTTCATGATCTATTTAAACTTAACGTATTTATTCGCAAATGACTATCAACCAAAAGTTTAATGGGGGTAACTTTTGGTTGATTACATAAAAAAATGTCGATTTGATAGCGCTTTTGGCATATCAAATCGACATCAACTTTTCTTTTATATAACTCTTAAATAACCCTAAAGCCTTAGACTGAATACCACCTTTTCTAAAAACAAGGTAAACATTTTGTGGTATTTTTTCCTTTAAACGTAAAACTTTTAAATGCTCATTCTGAAATTCTTTTTCAACGAAATCGACTGAGATACCTACAACTCCACTCATTTCACATAATCTATGTGCAGACATTATATTACTATATTCGTGAACAACATTAGCTGTAAATCCAACTTCCAAACATTTGACCAAAAAACTATGTTCTTTCCCTTTTTCGACAGACCTTATTACGATTGATTCGTTTTCGATCTCTGATACTGAAATCTCATCTTTAGCCGCTAATGGATGTTTGTTAGCAACGACAACAACCACTTCTCCATGTGCGATTAGTTCATATTCACAGTTGTCTAATTCATTATTACCTGTAACGATCCCTACATCTACTTCTTCTTGGACTAGCTTACCTACAGGATGCTCATCCGGGAGCTCTCTAAGCTTAAGTTGTATATCAGAATTAAATTCAGTAAACTTAAATAAATAATCAACAGGAAAGATGGATGTTGTAGAATCTGTAACCACAACACTTAGGACACCCTTCCTCCCACTTAATATTCTAATTTCTTTTTTTATATCTTCCATGAGATAGATGATGTGTCTTGCTCTGGCGTGTAACAACTCGCCAGCTTCTGTTGCCTCCATACCACGTGGACCTCTATAGAATAACTCTGTCTCTAACTCCAGTTCTAGTTGTTTTATGGTTTTACTAATTCCTTGTGGAGTGATATATAAGTCCTTCGCCGCAGCTGTGACACTTTTTTTCTCATATACTTTTATGAAATAATCCAAAGCTTCTGTATTCATTTTTGTTCCTTTCGTTTGTTAACGAACCAAATAATATTGTTAGTATAGCATATTTTATTTTATAGCATTCTTATTTTGCAACTAGTTCCTAAATGTTTTCTCGCAAATTAGATACTTGTTTTCCATAAAGTTTTGAACGTTCCAAATGGATATTTGAAGTACTACTATGGTTTTTATTAGAGTAATCGAGTTACTAAAACACTTTTAATATGGAAAAATAATGACGAATATGTTAAATCATTTATAGTTCTTTAATATTAATGATTATTTTCGAGGAGAATTTCCAGAGATTACAAAAAAACAGTTCATAACGGACAGTCAAGGAGACTAACATGTACATGTACGATTATTAATAGTTGGTATTAGTTTGCCCGGATCAGTTTTTGCTTATAAAGCCAAGAAAAGAGGAAAACCTTGTTTAGTTATTGATAAACGAGAACATGTAGGCGGTAATGTATTTACGAAAAAAATATGGCGTTTTAGATTATCGAAACTTACAATTCGAAACAAATGTTTTAAAACCGGCAACTATCAAGGAAATGTTGTTAATTACACCGATAGAGAAACACCTTATACAAGAATCATTGAACAAAAACATCTAAGGAATATCCAACTGAATGGAAACATGATGAAGAACCTTATTATCCGATCAATGATGACAAGAATGGTGTAACCTATAGAAAATATAAAATGTTAGTTGAGCAAGAAAAAAACGTCATTTTTGGTGGACGATTGGCTACTTACAAGTATTATGAATGCATCAAGTGATTGGGGCAGCTCTTGTTGCTGTTGATAATGAATTCAAGGATTAGCAATACTGACATCTACTTTTCTATATGGAAATTAAATAAGGACAAGTAAAAGCTTAAAACTAGCACCGTAGCTGGTTTTAAGCTTTTAGATAAATTTGATTTACAACTAAATCTGAACTGAAGTACATCCCCTCTTCCGCATATTGTTCCTGGTTTCCCCATCAAATTATTTAAGGGGAATTAAAATTATTAACTCAGTTCATTTACCGACTCAAACTGACTACATACACTTCTGCATAAAAGCCTCCTTACTCAAATAGCTCTTGGTAGGTTCCTTGCTAAATTATATCGCCATTGTTCATTACTAGTATCAAATGAGCATAGACGATGTGTGATGATAAAACTAGTTCGGTAATCCACCCTCTAGCATCAGCGATGCTCGCATATCTATACCATGTACAATCTAGTGCAAACACTTAGATTTTGGACAGACTCTCTTAATGAACTACTTATCTACTTTATTTGATCTCGATATTTCTGAGGAGTGCAGCCATAATGCTTCTTAAAAACCTTAATAAAGTGAGATTGAGAAAAGAAACCAAGCTCATTTCCCACATCTGCAATTTTAAGTTTAGTATTACGCAGAAGAAAATCAGCACGCTTCATCCTTAATTGATAAATATAATCACCTATTGTTTCACTTGTGACATTTTTGTAAACCTTTGACAAATAAACTGGATGTAAATTAACTTTTTCGGCAATTGTCTGAAGTGACATATCCTCCGATAAATTTTCTTGAATATACGCTCTCACTACAGCAATCATTCGCTCTTGTGAATCATCAATAATATTTGATTTCTGGCTTCTTATATTATTTATCCATTTTTCTGCCCAGTTAAATACACGTTGCTTCGTAATAAGGCTTCTTTTTCCTATCAAAAGATCAAACTCTTCCCCTAATTGATCTTCAATCGTTTTATCCCCTTCTTTGCATAAGGTAGAGAATGAAAAAGATAAGTAAAGTAAAACCCTAAATAAATAATCATGTGTAGGTTCACTTTTCTGTTCATTCATTGTTAAAACATGTGAAATCCTGGCTATCGCCCCATCCCAATTTCCTTCTGCCAGTAGAGATGTAATTGTCGGTGCTTCATGGAGATTTATTGTATTTGCATTCTTTGATTGCTTCGGCATATCCTTTACTATGATAAAATCGCTCTTATTTTCCCCTACATTATGCTTGATTGTTTCGATTGATGTTTGATAGATCTTTCTTAAATCATAAGGAAAAATACCAATGTTGCTTAAACATATGGTAATCGAGCCTCTCAGAAAGGTCTGGATATAATTTTGCAGTTTTTCAGCATAAGAATTGACCAATTTAAAGTCTTCTCGATGATCACTTTGGATTAAAAACACTAAATAACCTTGATCGGTTATACTGTTCCATAATTCAAACCGCTCCTGAAAAATCTCTTCAGAAATGTTATTAACGGCAAATTCAATCAATGACATAGACTTAAGATCATAGCCTTCAAATCCATCATCTAGTCGAATAACGATCATCGCAAATAAATCATCTAATTTAAATGAATTAAACACTGCTAGTTTTTTTTCTAAATGGTTAAGATCAACTACATCATTCTTCAACAAATCATTTAGTAGCTGATTTTTCAATATTGGCATATTTTCATCTAATGTATGCTTAATACGTTGATATGAAATAGTCTCCTTTATCTCGGTTTCAATTTTTCGAATGATATCCAACACCGTTTTTATCAACAACTTAATATCAACTGGTTTAAGTAAATAATCGACCGTTTGTTGCCTTATTGCCTTCTGAGCATATTGAAAATCATCATACCCTGATAAAATAATTGTTTTGATGTTTGGGGAAAAAGTTTTAATTTTTTCATTTAATTCAAAACCATTCATTTCAGGCATCTGAATATCCGTTATCATGATATCAATGACTTGTTTGTCTGAAATTTTCAAAGCTTCATGTGCAGAATAAGCTTTATGCACCTCTTTTATACCATATTCTTTCCATGGAATAGTAAGGGCAAGACTATCAACAACAGAGGTTTCATCATCAACAATCAGTAATTGGCACATAAGGTAAACCTCCTTCAAGATTGTGATTTGGCCAAAATAAGGTTATACATAAACCACCCAAGGTACTATTGGTTATCTCAATCCCAGCTGGATTTTCATAATGAATCGCCATACGTTGATTAATATTCCATAATGCACAGCCAATTTTATCGTCTAATGGTACATTAATCCGTTCATACAGTTTCTGAATTTCCTCTTTAGACATGCCATTTCCGTTGTCTTCGACAATAATACGATACAGCTTGTCCTCCTTGATTCCAGTAATTCGAATAAATCCTGCACCATGCTTCTTTTCAATTCCATGAATGACACTATTCTCTACCAAAGGCTGAATGAGAAGCTTAGGTATCAACAAAGATCTCATTGAATCAGGAATGTTAATTTCAAACTTGAGACGCTCCATCCTAAGTTGCTGAATATTAAGATAATTCTTCACGACATCGATTTCTTTTTCAAGTGCTGTCATGGGTGTATCCAGCCGAGTTGAGTAACGAAAATAGGATGCTAAATTATGTGTCATTGCCTCCACGGCATCATCATTTCCTAGGCGATTCATATTGTTAATAAAAAACAAGCAGTTATATAAAAAATGGGGATTAATTTGAGCCTGTAGCTTTTTAATCATCGCTTCTCTTGATATGACCTTTTCTTTGTAAACCCTCTCGACTAAATTTTCAATTTCTTCAACCATTTCATTAAAGTTTTTATAAAGAATATCAAACTCATTATTACTTTTATTATTTATCCTGTAAGAGTAATCTCCACTCCTAATACTTCTTACTCCTTTTAGCATGATAATTATAGGGAGCTGCACTTTTCGATAGAGATAGATTAAAGTAATAATACTACCAATAAAAAGGATCATACATGTCACATAAAAGATTTTCTTTGTTTGAGTAATTGGTTGAAGTACGACATCCAATGGTAAATAGTCTACTAAGTACCAGTCCAAAGACTTAGAGCGAATAAAATTAACCATGTATTGTGTTCCGTCTATTGTGATGATTTCTGTTCCTTCGTCACGATTTTTTAAAGAATGGGAAAGCGTTAACATTACTTCTTGTAAAATTTCTTTATCAGAACCTTCATACATGATGACTGAATTGGCAATATTTAAAAAAAAGGGATTATTATTTTCAATTTTAGCGTCATTGACGATTTGTTGTAGGTTGTTCTTTGGGAATGTTATGCGAATAGTAAATGTGTCATTTTGCCGAAATGTTTCAAACCTTTCATTGGTTGAATTATATGTCCACATTAGGGGACTATTCTGCCTTTCAGGAGGTGGTTTCATATCATTCGTTCCAATCCATTTATCAATTAAATGTGAATAAACAGAAATTTGGTTATTCCATCCTTGGGAAAATCTATGCATATCGATCATATTCTCGACTTCTAATCTTAATTTAACTTGTTCATAATTATCCAAGATATCGATGGATGAGAGTAACTTAATAGTTGACTTTACTTCCATTGAGATGGCTAGTATACTTAATTGATCTACACTATAATCAACATGGTTAACGAGTTGTCGTAATCGATTAAGATTATTTTCTTGAATATCATTTTGGACAGTTTTTAAACTTGTATTAATGATATTTGTGTACATGATGATGACAATTGTAGTTGATAGTAAAATTAATAGAAGGACTGTGTAGAAAGTTCGATAATGTTTTAGCATGAAGTACTCCTTTCCCATCAGAAACAGGCCCATTTTGATGATTTGTCTATCTTAATTATATCACTCTTCTAATCTTCAATATAGTAATTTGGTACTCTTTTTTGTCGGATAGGTATAATAATACTAATATTGGTCCCTTGAAAATAGCCCGACAAATCCTTTGTCGGGCTATCATGATTCATAAAATTGTCATATTCTCCATGAATTCTCATGACAGTTCATAATAATACTGTAATAAATTAACAATTTTCATAATCAAAATATCAAAAAATTCAAAAGTGTTCCAGCCTGCATCTCCAGTAACAGCTTCGTCTTTCCTTTAAAAATTGATACAAGCCTTTAAAGAAATAACCATTCACAACCATTAAAAATAGGATGAAAAGTTGTTGGTTTATAGCTGCTATATCTTACGATTTGCTCTTTACGTTAATTGCTTAACCTAATGGAAAAAATCGGCCTTAGGTTACATGAAGCCGATTTTTCCTCATCGATATTTATTTTACAGAATCATACCATTCATTCACTTCTTTGGTGACATCTTCTCCACCACTTGAATACCAATTCTCTACAAATTCGTCAAATGCCTCGATTGGTTTTTTACCATAAATAATGTCTGTGTACGTTTCAATTTCAGATCTGTTTAGCATTTCCCATCTTCGTTCCATTGTTTTTGTTGGAGGACCAGTGAAATAATTAGGAATACCAACAGAATCTTGTTCTGTAGCTATTATAGTTGCTTGATTTTCTATCATCTTCAGTGGATTCTTTCCGTCTAAATCTACATTTATAAACGCATTTGAACCTAAAGCTGCCAAATCCTCATTGGAGAGTTCTTCTCCCTTAGCAGCTTTTATCATAGCATCTAACAGCTTGGATTTATAAACAGGTGGGCTTCCTGTTAGCATATACTTCTGCGATTGTATTGGATTTTCAATAGAAGTTGGCTTTCCATCTTTAAATGCATAATCGTAGCCATCCTGAAAGTCTTTAAACATGTAAGGATCTTCGCTCTCGTATATAGAATATAGCGTATTTCGATAATGGAAAAATGCTTGTAATTTTTCTTCGGAAATATCTTTATTGAAGAAAACCCCACCTAGAGTATCTTTACCAAGTACGTGAATATCGTTCCCGGTTTCTCCTGCTGGCAACGGATACGGCATATACCTTGCATCTGGCTTCGTCTGTAATAGCATGCCAATTGGATAATTGATTGTCCATTGTGGACCTGCAAGCATCCCAACGTTTCCAGTAGTAACTTCTTTTACAACCGTGTTAAAGTTGCTAAGTGCGATCTCATTGATATATCCTTTTGCTTTCCAATCTCTCAGTGTAACTAAGGCATCTTTAACTTCTGGTTGAACAGAACCGTAAACAAGCTTACCATCTTCCCCTGGATACCATATTTGCGGTATTGCTCCGAACCTACCAAAGAACCAGGAAGTTTCCGGCGGAACCTGCCCCATACCATACCATGGGTCACCAGCAAGTGCAAGTGGAGTCGTATCTTTCTTACCATTACCATCTGGATCCTGACTAGCAAATGCTTCCATCACAATTTCTAGTTCTTTCATATTTGTAGGAGCCTGTAGTCCCAGTTTGTCTAACCAATCTTGTCGAATCCATAAAACTGGTTGGCCACCTTTATTTTCAGATAGATTCGGAATTGCAAACTTTTTACCATCGGCCATGAACTGATACCAAGCCTCAGGAGATTCTGCTAGTGCTGCTTTATACGTATCTGAAGCATATTTATCAAACGCTTCGTCTACACTCATTACTAAACCGGATTCAATCAACATTGTACTCAATTGGTGGTCATTAACCCAAAAGAAATCCGGTAATTCTTGCTTACCTGCAACTGCAAGCTTCAATTTCTCAGAAAAGCTTCCATCAGCTAGCGATGCTTGCCATTGTGACTCAATATTAATACCAAGTTTTTCTTCAACCCAACGTGTGTGGGCATTATTTGTAAGAGACTCCCCTTCTCGATATCCAGTACCTGATATCTCAGCACTAATGGTTGTAAGAGTAATAGCTGGCTCAATTTTACCATTGACAATATTCAATGTAACTCCTTTATCCTCACTACTGTCACTCGTTCCAGGATCTTCACTTGTTGTAACATCCTTTTTACTGCATGCTCCTAAAATTCCGATAAGTAAAACAAGGGTAAAAACTAGAATTAAAAATCTCCATTTCATCTTCAAAGCTTATTCATCCCCCTATTAATTTATTCTTACATAATTATTATAAAAGCGCTTACATACTTTTTATATAACGGTTTCTTAACTTAATATAGCGATTTCTTAACTTAATATATTAGCCATATCTTAATTATTCTCTTTTACATCACCGATGACAATTCCTCTTATAAATCTTCTAATAACGCAGCATTGATAGTGCTGCAAATACCTAATAAAAACTCGGATCCAGGTTTACTAGATCCGAGTTTTCCGCATCAATATTTATTTTACAGAATCATACCATTCATTCACTTCTTTGGTGGCATCTTCTCCACCACTTGAATACCAATTCTCTACAAATTCGTCAAATGCCTCGATTGGTTTTTTACCATAAATAATGTCTGTGTACGTTTCAATTTCAGATCTGTTTAGCATTTCCCATCTTCGTTCCATTGTTTTTGTTGGAGGACCAGTGAAATAATTAGGAATACCAACAGAATCTTGTTCTGTAGCTATTATAGTTGCTTGATTTTCTATCATCTTCAGTGGATTCTTTCCGTCTAAATCTACATTTATAAACGCATTTGAGGCTAAAGCTGCCAAATCCACATTGGAGAGTTCTTCTCCCTTAGCAGCTTTTATCATAGCATCTAACAGCTTGGAGTTATATACAGGTGGGCTTCCTGTTAGCATATACTTCTGCGATTGTATTGGATTTTCAATAGAAGTTGGCTTTCCATCTTTAAATGCATAATCGTAGCCATCCTGAAAGTCTTTAAACATGTATGGATCTTCGCTCTCGTATATTGAATACAGCGTATTTTGATAATGGAAAAATGCTTGTAATTTTTCTTCGGAAATATCTTTATTGAAGAAAACCCCACCTAGAGTATCTTTACCAAGTACGTGAATATCGTTCCCGGTTTCGCCTGTTGGTAACGGATACGGCATATACCTTGCATCTGGGTTCGTCTGTAATAGCATGCCAATTGGATACTTGATTGTCCATTGTGGACCTGCAAGCATACCAACGTTTCCAGTAGTAACTTCTTTTACAACCGTGTTAAAGTTGCTAAGTGCGATCTCATTGATATATCCTTTTGCTTTCCAATCTCTCAGTGTAACTAAGGCATCTTTAATTTCTGGTTGAACAGAACCGTAAACAAGTTTACCATCTTCCCCTGGATACCATATTTGCGGTATTGCTCCGAACCTACCAAAGAACCAAGAAGTTTCAGGCGGAACTTGCCCCATACCATACCATGGATCACCAGCAAGTGCAAGTGGAGTCGTATCTTTCTTACCATTACCATCTAGATCCTGACTAGCAAATGCTTCCATCACAATTTCTAGTTCTTTCATATTTGTAGGAGCCTGTAGTCCCAGTTTGTCTAACCAATCTTGTCGAATCCATAAAACTGGTTGGCCACCTTTATTTTCAGATAGATTCGGAATTGCAAACTTTTTACCATCGGCCATGAACTGATACCAAGCCTCAGGAGATTCTGCTAGTGCTGCTTTATACGTATCTGAAGCATATTTATCAAACGCTTCGTCTACACTCATTACTAAACCGGATTCAATCAACATTGTACTCAATTGGTGGTCATTAACCCAAAAGAAATCCGGTAATTCTTGCTTACCTGCAACTGCAAGCTTCAATTTCTCAGAAAAGCTTCCATCAGCTAGCGATGCTTGCCATTGTGACTCAATATTAATACCAAGTTTTTCTTCAACCCAACGTGTGTGGGCATTATTTGTGAGAGACTCCCCTTCTCGATATCCAGTACCTGATATCTCTGCACTAATGGTTGTAAGAGTAATAGCTGGCTCAATTTTACCATCGACAATATTCAATGTAACTCCTTTATCCTCACTACTGTCACTCGTTCCAGGATCTTCACTTGTTGTAGCATCCTTTTTACTGCATGCTCCTAAAATTCCGATAAGTAGAACAAGGGTAAAAATCAGGATTAAAAATTTCCCTTTCATCTTCATAGCATATTAACCCCCTAATTTTTTTCATCTTCATTATAAAAAACGCTTACATGTATTTTATATAACGATTTTTTTAACCTAACATATCTATATCTTAATTATTCTTTTACACCACCGATGACAATTCCTCGTGTAAAAAACTTCTGCAACACCGGAAATAAAGCTAAGATCGGTAGTGCTGCAAATACGACTTGTGCTGAACTAATAGAACGGAAATTTAACTTTTGCAATTCTTCTGGATCGGAAGTTGAAAAATCTGGTAATGTAATTGCTGACTTAATAAATGTACTCAATGGCACATTGTCAGCTTTCATATAAATTTGCCCTGCGAAAAATTCATTCCATTCAAAAACGACCATGAATAACCCAACTGTCGCAACAACTGGCACAGATAAAGGTAAATAGATTTTATAAAATACTTGAAAGTGATTCGCTCCATCCAGAAAAGCAGATTCTTCTAATGATTTAGGTAACGTGCTAAAGAAATTCATGATCAGTATAATATAAAAAACATTTGTTAAGCCTGGCAAAACAATTGCCCAAATGGAATTGTATAAACCCATATTAGTAATTAATAGGTAGGTTGGGATTAAACCACCATTAAAAAGAAGGGCGAATATGAAAAAGATGATAAAAAACTTATGCCCCGCAATTCCATCTCGACCTCCTCCTTTTGACAATACATAACCTGCCATACAGGTCACAAATAGACCAATGCTTACTCCTAGACATACTCTCTTTATACTAACCCAAAACGACTTTAATAACTGAGGATCCTCAAATGCTCTTTGATATGCAGCAGTTGTAAATTCGACCGGCCAAAAATATACTTGATTTGACAGAACAGCTGGACTAGAACTGAAGGAGAGTGCAACAACATGCAATAATGGAAGAACACAAATAGCTCCTAAAAACAGCATAAGTACAATGTTGAAGTAGTCAAATAGTCCATATGACCTTAACTTTGTTTTCATAGAAATCCTCCTTATCTTGCTTTACGTCCTGATAGTTTAGTAAAGACTGTAAAAGCTGTGATAATCATAATTGTACCTACAATGGATTTAAAGAACCCAACTGCGGCAGCAAATCCATAATTTAAATCAATTAAACCAACGCGATACACAAATGTATCAATTATATCACCTTTTTCATACACTAATGGACTGTAAAGGTTGAAAATTTGATCAAAGTCTCCACTCATCATAAAAGCAAGGTTAATCGTGGTCACAAGCATGATGACAGGAATCAATTCAGGTATAGTAACATACCACATTTTCTTCCATCTTCCAGCACCATCCATTTCAGCAGCTTCATAAAGCGCTGGATTAATTCCAGCCATCGATGCCAGATAAAGAATGGAGCCGTAACCAAACCCCTTCCAAACATCGGTCGCTACAACAGTTGCGACGAACCAACTATTTTCTCCCAAAAAGAAGATAGATTCAAAGCCAAGACGCTCGATAAATTGATTGACAATACCCGTTCCTGGGGTAAGCATTTCTTTAAATATCCCTCCAAGTACAACCCACGACAAAAAGTGCGGAAGAAAAACCATGGTTTGAACTGGGTAGCGAATCCATTTCACTCTTAGTTCATTGATGAGAAGAGCAAAGCTAATCGTTACCAGTGTACTAAAGAAGAGCTTCATGAAGGCAAATCGCAATGTATTCCATATGACTTCTCGGCTTTGGGGATACTCAAAAAGATACTTAAAGTTTTCAAGCCCAATCCATTCGGACCCTCTAATTCCTAAATATGGCTTGTAATCTTGAAATGCCATGACAAGCCCGAACATTGGTCCATAGCTAAAAGTACCAATTATTATGACAGCAGGAAGAAGCATTAAATATAAATGCCAACTATCTTTTCTTCGTTTCACTTTCATTTTCTTTTGAAAAATACCAGTTTCCTGTTTGTTTTTTCCTAAACTAGTTTCCATCATAAGCCTCCTTTAATATGTTATAAATTATTATATTCTTATTATATTACCTTGGCTTCTAACTTCGATATAATGCAATCTTAAGGTGTGATAGCGCTTTCTTAACTTTTGTTTATTTATCTATCTTGTAAAACACATTCTCAAAATTCTTTAATCATGAAAAAAAACCGTCAAATACACAGACAGTTTTTTTTAATCATCTATTAATATCTTAATTGGCTCTACTTAATTATTGATTTAACTAGCTTTTTCACAGGTTTTTCAAAAAATTATTAGGAGTTACTTTATAAAATTTTTTAAAGACTTTACTAAAATAAGCATAGTTCCTATAGCCCAATAATTCAGCAATCTCATTAAATTTATAAAAATTACTTTCCATCATTTGAATACCATATTCTAATTTTACTTTATGAATATAATCCGTTATGGTCTTTCCTGTTTCCATTTTAAACTTTTTAGAAAGGTAACTACGATTCACGTTTATGGCATTTGAAACATCTTTTGAATAAAGAAATTGAAATTTGTTGTTATGGATATATTCTATTGCCTTTTTAACCATGGAAGAATACTGTCTCATGGAATAATGTTTCATTGCCATGACCAATTCCTTAACGAATTGAAAGTAGTAACGCTCTAATTCGCCTGAGCTGGTACATTGAGCAATCCTTGTGTAGTATTTTCTTTTGGTAATCTCCGCTACATCCTTTGGCATCCCCTGTTTAATTGCTGTTTCAATAAAAGAAGTTAGGATTGAAGCTATATACAACTTTTGAATATCAACTTCTTCCTCAAAAATGACTTTTAGATCTTTTACTAGCTCAGCCTCGTTCCTAACCTGATGGAACATTTCTAAATCGCCGGTAACAATGGCATTTTCTAATAACTGTCTGAGTCTTGTGCTTTTTTCAGAATAATTAGTTTCATATTCTGATTGTATCGAAAGCTCCTTGTTCATTGAACGGTATTCCTTATTCATACAGATCCCTGCCCATAATGTTCATATTATAAAAATTTTAACATATCCGTGGAACATAAGTAACAATCGTGACGAAAAAACAACAATCGTATAAACTTCTATTTTAATTCTTGATTATTATTTTTTTAGAGTAATAAATTTTCACTAATAAGGGGGATATACCATGATTTACAAAGATGCTAGTAAAACTGTGTCCGAAAGGGTTGAAGATCTCCTTCAACGGATGACGCTGAAAGAAAAAGTTGGTCAGTTATTTGGAATGGTGAATTACGGGCAAGTGGTTCCTGTCCAGAATGCAAAGGAACATTTTTCACATGGTGCCGGCACATTAAGCTTTTTGAATAGCTCTCAAACAGGAAACACGAAAAAAGATATGGAAACCTTAAAGGAACTCCAACGATTTTTTGTTGAAGAGACTCGATTAGGGATACCGGTTCTTATTCATAACGAAGGTATTGCCGGTGCTCAAATACCAGGTGCAACCACATTCCCACAATCTCTAAATGTCGCTTCCACATGGGAACCTGAGTTGGCAATGAAAATGGGAGCAGTTGTAAGAAAGCAATTGATGGCATTTGGAATTAGAGCGGTACACTCCCCTCTTTTTGATTTAGGACGCGACCCAAGATGGGGAAGAATCGGAGAAACGTACGGAGAAGACCCTTATCTTGTTGCTCAAATGGGAACATCCTTTGTGAAGGGTGTTCAGGGAGATCATCAAGTGATGGCGACTGCGAAACATTTTGTCGGGTATGGCAATACCGAAGGGGGCCGTAACGGAGGAGAACAGCAAATAGCTGAACGAAAATTACTTGATACATATTGCTTCCCTTTTGAAGCGGCAATACATGAGGGGCAAGTGAATGGAGTAATGAACAGCTATGGTATTTTGAATGAACAAGCTGTCTCTACATCAAAGTGGCTACTTACCGATCTCTTACGTGAAAAACTTGGCTTTAGAGGACTTGTGGTAGCTGATTATGGCAGTGTAAGTCACGCAAATGCCCGGTACCGTGTCGCAAAGACCCAGAAAGAAACGGCAATCATGGCACTCAAGGCTGGAATGGATGTGGAACAACCGAGTAACACCTGTTATCGTTTTTTAGAAGAAGCCGTCGAGTCAGGAGAACTGGAAATAGACTACATCGATCGATCCGTAAGAAGAGTGCTTGAGACAAAGTTTAGATTAGGTTTATTTGAAAGCCCTTATAGTGAAGGGGATTTTTATAAAGAAATTAGTTATCCTGGATATCAAGAGCTTTCTCAAGAGATTGCTGAGAAATCAATTGTCCTGGTTAAGAATGAAGAAAACATTCTTCCTTTAATACAGAAACTAAAAATAGCAGTGATTGGTCCTTCTTCTGATAACAAAATAAACTTCTTTGGAGGATATTCATCTGTAGCTACAGCGGAAACAACCACTAGTGATTTCGATCGATCCGAGGATGAGAATTTTATAAAAATAGCCTATGATGTCGTAATTAGCGAGCATAAGGAGATGCTGAAATCTAGGGGTATCGAATTTGATATAAAGCCTTCGTCTGAACAAAAAGCACAAATTATAGAAATGCTTAAGAAAAATAGATCAAAATCGAATAAAGACTATCAATCTATGGAGGAATTCCTTGAACGATTTTATCCGAATTGTAGTACTGTTAAGGAACTATTGGAACGAGAATTCGGAGAAGAAAATGTGTTTCATGCGAAAGGTTGTCATATAACTCAACCAATCGAAGGAGGCATTAAAGAAGTAAAACATGCCGTTGAACAAGCGGACATTGTTATTGCTGTTCTAGGCGGAAGAGAAAGTATGAGAGCATCAGACGCTACCTCTGGAGAAAATAAAGATAATATCAACATTTATCTTGAGAAACCACAAATGGAAATGATGGAAGAAGTGTTCAAACTCAACAAACCAGTGATTTCTGTTATCGTGGACGGCAGACCTTTAGCAACACCTTTCATCAGTGAACATAGTAAAACGGTGCTATATGCATGGTTGCCAGCACAAACTGGTGCGCATGCCATTGTCAACATTTTAACCGGAAAAAGAAACCCGAGTGGAAAATTACCAGTTACAGTTGTTAAAGATACAGGGCAGATTCCTATATATAATAGTCGGTTACCATTTTACGTGGATCTAAATGAATGGGCAGAATATATTGATAATGACAAGAACACACCATTATATCCTTTTGGATATGGCCTAAGTTATACAACCTTCGAGTATAGCAATCTAAAGCTAAACAAAGAGGTGTCAACAACCGGAGAATTAATAGTGACCTTCACAATCAAAAATATTGGTTCATGTCCAGGTGATGAGATTGCTCAACTCTATATAAGAGACTGCTTTAGTAGTATCGCACGACCTACTAAACAATTAGTTGGATTTAAACGAGTAAACTTGGATGTGAATGAGGAAAAGGAAGTGACGTTCATTGTTGACATGGCACACCTTGCTTTCCATAATATTGACATGAAACAGGTTGTAGAACCGGGGGAGGTGGAACTTTATGTAGGAGCTTCATCAGAAGATATACGACTCCAAGATTCGTTTGACATTATTGGAGAAGAAAGAACGGTCGATCGGAAGGTATTTTCATCAAAAGTAACTGTTACCTCTCTTAATAAATTTTCAACGCTATAAAATTCGGAAATAATCCTACTGTCTTCAACAGTAGGATTATTTTTTTGTTAATAACTTTTAATGAAAATTTCGCTCATCAATTTTGGCCATGGTCAATAATCTCCCGACATTTTGGCTGCTTCTAAAAGGTAACTATTATTCAAGGTTTTATTTATATTATGCTAGTACCTCTACTTCTAGTTCATTTTATTGCTTCACAGGTATTTCAAAAGAAAGGCTTTGAAGTCCTTCCATGCTGACTGTTATAACAAGAAGTACCTGCCTCATAACCCGCGCGGACGATAACAAGTAGTCTACCTTTGTAGGATGTGAATTCTCCTGTCTAGTTCTCCGTAGTTTGCGGTCTACCTCTACCAAAGGCTATAAGGGTTGCTCCACCATTTCACTTTGGCAGTAGCTTTAATCTCTGCTGTTGGAACCAATCTTCCTTCTTCAATTCAAAACGTTTATTGTTTGATTTGACAGCAAAAGTTACCGGGAATCTTCTCCCGTTCTTCGGCAGTAAGTCTAACTTGGCAGGAATATCGGCACCATGTAACATATCTTCTTGGTCAAACTCCGTATGGTGGGTGTAGCAAATCAAGCGCTAAGTACACAAAAATCTGCTCTTCTCCATACTTTTCTTCCCCGAGAAATTCAATGGCATTCTCAAATTTCTTCACGTCTATATCACCCATACCCTTCAATATATCTTTATAATGGGAGTAGGTATCTTTACATAATTTCCCTAAAAGAATGTAATCCAGATTTTTTAATATTTCCTAAAAACGACAAACTTTCCTTTGGATATCTCGTTTGAGTTGAGCGATCAACGGCAATCAAGCCGAAGGTTTGTGCATACCCTAATTGCCATTCAAAATTATCGAGTAAAGACCAGTGTGTATATCCAATGATGTGAATTCCTTCGTCTAGACATTGAAGCACACCTGTTAGTGCTCGTTCGATAAATTCAACACGATCTTCGTCACTGTCCGTTGATATGCCATTTTCTGTCACAATGATCGGTTTGTCCCAGTGCTTCGAAACAAATCGAAGAACATTTCCTAAAGCTTCTGGATAGTATTCATACCCCATTTTCGTGAGTCTCGCATTTTCATCTTTTAGAACTTCGCCATCTGGTCCATGAATTTTCCGAGAATAATTTTGAACCCCTAAGAAATCATCTTCTTGTAGATATGGTAGATAGGAAAGCAAGTCTTCATGCTGTTCTTTTTCTACGAATTTTTCTCCCCCAGGCAATGCTTGATGGTCGTAAAGGGAGAATGTGATTCCAACCTTGATCGTTGGGTTTAGAGCTTTGATGACGCTTCGAGCCTTTTGATGACATTCCATAATAATGCGTTCACCATTTTCCGTTTTAGGGGCAAGAAATGTGTGTACATTTCTTGGGTCAATTCCAAAAGTCTCTCCTAACGAACGATAATAGAGCTCCATCCTCGCTTTCATAGTATCCATATTAAGTCCTACTTGCACATCTCCATCAGAACTTTTCGTATTCGAAGCAGACATTTTTATCATAATTTTTGTAATTTGTTTGCCCATATTTGCTTCATTTATCGTACAGATGTAGGGAATAAGATGACCTAGTTCAGAAACTACATAGTGAGCGTACTTTCCAAAGTATTCAATTGTCGTTTCACTTTCCCATCCACCTTCGGAAATCAACCATTTTGGTGATGAAAAATGATGCAAAGTCACGATTGGTGTTACATTTTTTAGATGACAGAACTCTAACACCTCTCTGTAATGTTGGATTTCAGCTTCATTAAAATGGCCTTTTGTTGGCTCAATTCTTGCCCATTCGATTGAAAATCGATAGGTGTCACAGCCTGCATCTACTAACAATTGAATATCTTCTTTGTATCGATGATAGTGATCCACAGCATCTAACGATGGTTCTTTGTACGTCGAATTTGGCACTTGCTCCATTGCCCAAAAATCACTATTCACATTATTTCCTTCTACTTGGTGTGCTGCTGTTGCAGCACCAATCATAAATCCATTTGGAAATTTTTTCATTTTAACTTCCCCTTTCTGCAATCATAACCTTCATTAATATAAAGCGGTTACACAACAAATTTTTTCATTGATAGCAAATATATCGTAGCATTCATATTCAGAAAACTATGGTATTTCGGTACTATTTTTTGTATTATTTAGATAGGAAGATCATTTTGTAACGATGGAGAGGAGTACGTATGAGCAACTATATCGACAAAATTGCAAGTAAGTGTAACCTCATTGCAGAATCTTTTCATTTACCTGTTCTTTTCATCACTCCCACTGGAGGGGTGATCTATGAGAACATTAAAGATCAGATGTTAAACCCTTTATATGAAAATCGAAAAGAAAAATTGTTTAATCCTCTACATTTTAAACCTGATATAGAATTTCATTTCCCAGTCATTAAAAAATCAGCATTCTCTGAAAGATACATTTTAATAAGTGTGAGGAACGGAGAAGTCTTTGAAGGTACCGTCGTAATCGGGCCTTCTCTTTCCTATCCATTATCAGAAGATATTATTAATGGCATCATCAATGACGCACGAGCCTTTTTTTATCGTGAAAATGTGATCCAATATTATCAGTCTTTACCGATCATCGCACCAGATAGACTCGTGCATATGAGTGTTATGATATTTCACTTGTTTAATAACATTCTACTTTCTCCCAGCGAGATACTAAGTGAGAATTCCATGCAAACCACGACGAGCGAAAAAGTCGAAAAGGTGAACTTATCCGTTTCTCAAAATCTACAGGAACATGCTTTTCATCATGATCGGCTTTTTGAGAAGAGAATTTTATATATCATTAGAGAAGGAAGAGTGGAAGACTTAAGTACACTTGCCATCACAAGAGAAGAAGAGAGTACGAGTCTTTTATCGAAGTCTAGTTATCTACGTTCCCTTAAAAACCACATTATTACTCTCATCACATTAGTGTCCAGAGCATCTATGGATGGCGGACTACATGAGGAAATTGCCTTTTCCTTGCATGATAGCTTTATTCAGCATCTAGAGGAATTACAACGATTAGATGATGTTAGAAGTTTAGCGAGAGACGTGCTGTACACCTATGCTGAAAAAGTAAAACAAGTTAAAGATGAACGGTATTCAATCACCATTACAAAATGTAAGGATTATATTTTTAAGCATATTTATGAAGAAATTAGTCATAATGATGTTGCGAGAGTAGCCGATCTAAGCCAAAAATATTTGTCCGTCTTATTTAAAAAGGAAGTCGGAATATCGATAAGCGAGTATATTCAACAAACCAAAATCGAGGAAGCAAAAAAACTAATTGGCTATACTAAAACGCCCATCTCCGAAGTATGTTCACTATTAAACTATAATGACCAAAGCTATTTTACGAAGGTCTTTAAAAAAGTGGTTGGTATTACACCAAAGCAATTTCGCGAAAGACACCACCTTATGAATAAATAACCCTACACTTTTATGTATGTAGGGTTATTTTAGTGTAGGATTTGTTAGTTATTACTTAGTGTTCTATGAAAGTCAATGTCTAGTAATTTATTTGTTCATGGAATAGTTCCTTTTTTCGTCGACGACTAACGAACCTCAATTTCAATTGTTTGAGATGTAACCCTCCACCTTCAACAATAACAGTATTAAATCCCCTCTCAGTAGGACGAAAACAGCAAATGCTTTTCCATCTTAAAACGATAGTTTGAAAGAGTCTGTCCTAATTTATTTGGTAAATTATTCGTACCCACAAATAACGACTCTTTTTTGTATCTAACAAGCGATCATAGTGTATTTTAATATATTTATATTTCAATATTTTTGGGCGACCCAAATTCAAAAACGACTGAACTTTCGATAAAGCCTGTATATTAAAATACAGTTTAATTATCATTTCTAGATGGCTCATCTAAAACTCTTCACTACACGAAACCCACAGTTACTTGTAGAACTATCAGGTGTATTTGAACTTCTTGCAGCAACTCGGTATCTATTGCAGTAAGAGTGGTGACAGAGGAATGATCCTCCACGCATGGAGCGGTTTCCTGTTGGTTTCGTAAAGGCTGGATTTTCAGTACTAGTTTCTCTGTGATACCGTGGAGTAAACCAATCACTACACCATTCCCACACATTACCCGACATATTGTATAAACCATATCCATTAGGCTCATAGCTGTCCACTGGTGCAGTACCAATATATCCGTCACCTGCATTATTTATTGTAGGAAACGTTCCTTGCCATATATTGCAGCGATGCTTCCCGTCTGGCTCAAGTACGTCCCCCCACGGGTACGTTTTTTGGACTATTCCTCCCCTTGCAGCATACTCCCATTCAGCTTCTGTTGGCAACCTGGTTCCAGACCACTTACAATAGGCTTCAGCATCATGCCATGATACATGTGTCACTGGGTGATTCATTCGATCATTTATAGTAGAATCGTGTCCTTCTGGCTTTTTCCAATATGCACCTTGTACAGCTAGCCACCATGGAAGCCCTGGCATTTCGTGTGCTTTCGCTTTCACTTCACTTGAGGCTAATAAATGAAAAACATAAGACCAACCGAATTGTTCTGCTTCCGTTACATAGCCTGTCTCGTCTACAAAGAGTTTAAAGTCTTTATTTGTTACAGTGTATGGAGATATATAAAAGTCATGTAGTTTTACCTTACGGACAGGGCCTTCTCCATCACTTGGAAATCCCTCATTCGTTTCGGTTCCCATTAGGAACTCACCGCCTTTTATATGAACAAAATCAGATGAGTTAGCGGCATTAGTTGCTCCCTCTATTCTTTGGGTTATATGTTTAGCTAGTTCTTCTGCTTTATTTCGGCTTGCAGCACAGCAGGATTTTTGCGCTTGTTCCATTTTTATATAACCTCCATATTAGAAATTTATAAATCCGATAGCTGTTTGATTACTATAGAAGCTGCACCTATAGCTACTGCATCTTCACCTAATTTACTTTTTTCAAAAATCACCTTATATGTTGGGACATAGAAAGTTTTATTCAATGCAACCCGGATGGCTTGATCGTAGAATAGTTGGTTGCCTGAAATAAGTGGTCCACCCAAAATAACCTTTTGGGGGTGTAGGATATTAAGTAAATTTGCAAGTCCTATACCAAAGTATGATGCGGCTTGATTGAAGACTTCTATAGCTAAGGGGTCGTTTTCTTTTAATGCTTGTTCAAGCATATAATACTTAATATCATCAATATGTTTAGTGTACTGATTTAAAAGAGAAGTTCTGCCAATTTTCAAAGCATTTTTTACTGCTTGTTCCAAAGCATAAGTAGAAACATAAGTCTCCAAACTACCATAGTTCCCCTCAGAATGCCAAGGAGGGAGGCCATCACTTTGAATAATCATTTGTCCTACGGAACCTTCCATATCAACTGCACCATAAACAAGCTGTCCACCTGTAATCATCGCTGATCGAATACCCACCCCCACATGGAGGTAAAGCAAATGCTCAATGATATCATTTGAATCAGACCAAAACTCTCCCAGGAGCGCTGCATTTGTACCATTGTCAAGTATTGTATAAAAGCCTAATCTTTCTTGGTAAATTCTACAAATATCAATGTTTTTCCATGTAGGAGAAGGAAAGTTTTGTGGATCTAGAATCCTTCCATTAATACGATCAAGTGGACCAACCGCACCAATCCCCATTCCTAATATGTTATCTTCATTTATATGATGCCGGTCATACATCTGTTTTATAACTTCCACGACCTCCTGAAGTAAACGTTCAGGAGTCATCGTAACATCCATCTTCCAAATATAATCGTCCAATTTATTTAAATGTAAGTCACATAATACAAGTCTTGAATTCGTCCGAGAGATATCCAACCCAAATACATAAGCAAAGGAAGGATTTGTCCGAAACAAAATGGGGCGCCTTCCCCCAGTTGATTCTCCTAGCCCAACCTCAACGATTAACCCCTGTTCTGTCAATTCATCTAGAATTCTAGTAAGAGTGCTACCTGTCAATCGGCTGATGTTCTTTATGTCTGTCTTAGATATGGTTCCACGGCGGCGAATCACCTCATAAACTTCCTTTGCGTTTCGTCCACTTATAATATTACTCGGTATCATGTTACACTTCCTATCGATCTATTATCCGTAGAGGGCTACCCCCACTAATCCTGATAATAGTATGACATAAACCGGGTGAATCCGAAAGCGAATTAAAGCTAATAAAGATAACCCGAAAATTACTAACAAGCTCAAAGTATGCCAAGAAAATGAAGAAACTAACCCATTATTCTTAGCAAATAAAATAGCAGCGTACACAATAAGGCCTGTAATGATGGAGCGAAGTCCATAAAACGCTGATTTAACTACGAGACTTTTCTGAATTCTATAAAAGATAGCACCTATCGTAATTATAATCATTAATGAAGGCAAAATCATTCCAAGTGCAGACATAAATGCACCGGCCATACCCATTTGTTCATATCCAATGAAAATTGCACTATTCGTAGCAATTGGACCGGGTGACATTCCCGCTACTGCAATAACATCTGTAAAGGATTGCACAGTCATCCAACCGTGTTTCTCTACAACTTCTTGTTGTATAAGTGGAATCATAGCATAGCCACCACCGAATGAAACAAAACCAATCATAAAAAATGTACTAAACAAATCCCAAAGCATATTAGGAGTCCCCCTTTCCTAAATCCCTGCACCAAGGTAATAGTCTGGTTTTACCGTTTCTTCTTTTTCTAATTTAATGCTAATTCCTAATTTCTTCTTTAGACTTATGATACCTATCCCAATGATTCCACCACTTATAATAATTAGAACAGGGTGAATGTGTATAAAAAACAATACCGCAACCGTGATTGCTATTAGTGCAACTGTTGTTTTATCAACTATAGCTGTTTTACCAATTTTTATTGCAGCATATGTAATTAATGCTACAATTGTAGCTCTAATAGAAACAAAGGCGGCCTCCACTTTTGGATTATCTTGTACCTGTAAGAAAAACAAACTTAACATGACAACAATAAAAAAAGTCGGAAGTAACACACCAGTCATTGCCACGATCGCACCCGCAACACCTGCTAGTCTATACCCAATAAAGGTTGCCGAATTAATGGCAATTGCACCAGGTACAGATTCTGCAACAGCAAAAATATCAGTCACATCTTCAGTCTTAACCCAACGACGCTTCTCTACTACTTCCCTCTCAATAAGTGGAATCATAGCATAGCCACCACCAAAAGTAACGGGTCCAATTTTAAAAAATGTTATAAAAATTTGCACTAGAAGCTTTATATCAAACGCTTTGACTTTCATGTAGATTACTCCCTTCCTTATTGGATCCTATAGCTATCATATCACACTTAATTCCATTTCGGTTTAAAGATTCTAAAAAAATAATGGATTTTCTTAAATTAAAACTTGTATATTATGATTGTTTTAATCATATTGGATAAAAGTTGTTTTTCTTTTTTAAAATTATATTTTAGTGATTTCATTAAATGAAAAACAAAAATCATATAACAATGAAAAACATCGTATCACCTGTAGGTTCAAAATAGTTTCCACGATGTTTTGGAGTAGTTCATATTAACTTGTTTTAATGGTTCACAACATTTTTTGAACTTCTTACCACTTCCACATAAACACGTATCATTTCTACTAGGTAACTTTTGACCTGCATTAATATAGTTCTCAATCCTCCTTGCCTTCACATTTCTTGCAACGATTCGCATTCGTTCGTCGGCATATTGATAGATTTGCTTAAAGCTTTGACAAAAGTAGTCTGATTGAGAATTATTACTCTGATACCAATTTCTATTTCTCGGACAACCACCATTACATAAATTTAAATACTCACAATTCTTACATTTATTAGGTAAATTTGTCTTTTTACTTAAAAACTCATCATATATTGGATGAGAGTTATAATCGATTGTAAAGAAGAACTGTAGATATTTCCTAAAAAGTGATCTTCATGAATATAAAAATCGCAAGGGTAGGCATCACCATTTTGTTCAAATACTATTGACTTTGGACATGTTTTTCGGTGAGTACATAGCTGAGCCTCTTCATGAAGATACACCGCTAACATATTATCAAAAAAGCGAATAGAGGTTTCGGGGTAACCGTTTTGATACCAAAAATCGAATACTTCACATAAGAAGTTACCATATTCCTTTGGAGTGATTAGGAATCTTCCAGGTTTATTTATGTCTTGAGAATTAAAATCCATACAAGGAATGAATTGAACAAAGTTAACCTTCTCTTTATGATAAAATTCCATTAATTCCTGAGCTTTGTTTATATTGTTCTCATGTAATACAGTAAGAATGTTAAAGTCTACATTTTCAGCTTTTAAATATCCTATTCCGTTCATGATTGATTTAAAGCTACCCGCTCCAGACCCAGTTAACCTTCTAGCATCATTAATAGATTCAGGACCATCTAAACTTACTCCTACGAGAAAGTTATACTTTTCAAAAAATTTTGCCCATTTTTGATTTATTAGTGTTCCGTTTGTTTGGATAGCATTGCTAATGATTGTATTTTGAGGCGCATACTTTGCTTGGAGAAAAACAACTTTCTCAAAAAAGTCCAATCCTGCCAATAAGGGTTCTCCTCCTTGCCATGCAAAAGAAGTGTATCCATTTGACATTTCCATATATTCTTTTATAAATTTTTCTAATACCTCATCAGATATTACTTCTATTTTTTCTGGTCGTCCATTACAGCGACTATAATAGCAATAATCACATGCTAGATTACAAGCCTCCGAAACAGTTTTCCACATTACAGCTAATGGGCTTGTAATGTTGGTCTCACAATAGTTATTCAATTTTATCACCTCATAGCCTATCTTATTGGAAACAGGTTAAGCCCATATGTGATAAATCTCACAATAAAAAAATCAACATCAACCACCCCTTGGATAATTCTGTTTGCCCGTTACAGCTGAGGGTGTAGATTTTGTTTAAGTTTCATGAAGTTTATCATTTAATAAAAATAGACCTGTGAATATTACTTTTTTCATGTGAAAAATACCATATTAACCAAAAAATAGTGTATATAATGGTTACAAGAAAACGTTTTCATTTTTTTTGAAAGGAGATACTTTTATGAAAAGAGATATTAAACAAATTATTTCTCAAATGACATTAGAAGAAAAAGCTAGTTTATGCTCAGGGTCATCTTTTTGGAATACAAAAGAGGTTGAACGATTGGGGATTCCGTCCATCATGGTTACCGATGGACCACATGGATTACGAAAGCAGATAGTAGGAGAAGACCATCTTGGATTTTTCAATAGTGTACCAGCAACTTGTTTTCCTTCAGCAGTTGGTGTTGCAAGTTCATGGAACCGCTCTTTAATTGAAAAAGTGGGTGTAGCGTTAGGTGAAGAGTGTCAAGCAGAAGATGTTGCAGTTCTACTTGGACCTGGTGCAAATATTAAGCGTTCACCACTTTGCGGACGTAACTTCGAGTATTTCTCAGAAGATCCATTCCTTTCATCTGAAATGGCTGCAAATCATATTAAAGGTGTACAAAGCCAAGGCGTTGGAACTTCATTAAAGCACTTTGCTGCAAACAATCAAGAACATCGCAGAATGTCTAGCGATTCAGTAGTAGATGAAAGAACATTGAGAGAGGTTTATTTAGCAAGCTTTGAAAATGCTGTTAAGCAATCACAACCGTGGACAGTGATGTGTGCATATAACAAGGTAAATGGTGAGTATGCATCAGAAAACAAAACATTATTAACAGATATTCTTAAAGACGAGTGGGGTTTTGAAGGCTTTGTTGTTTCTGACTGGGGTGCAGTAAATGAGCGGGCTGAAGGCTTAGAAGCTGGTTTAGAATTAGAAATGCCATCAAATAACGGTATTGGTGATAAGAAAATTGTGGAAGCTGTAAAAAATGGCAAGCTTTCAGAAGAAACATTAAATAAAGCGGTTGAAAGATTGTTAAACATCATCTTTAAAGCAGTTGATAACAAAAAAGAGAACTTTACGTATGACAAGGATGCACATCATCAATTAGCTCGTGAAGTAGCACGTGAGAGCATGGTTTTATTAAAGAATGACGGTATACTTCCACTGAAAAAAGAAGGTACGATTTCAGTTATTGGTGAATTCGCTAAGAAATCAAGATACCAAGGTGGGGGAAGCTCTCATATCAACCCTACAAAGCTTGAAAACATTTGTGAAGAGATTGAAAAAGCAGCTAGGAATGCTAATGTTCTATACGCTCAAGGGTATGAATTGAAAAGTGATGAAATTAACGAAGAGTTAATTGCCGAAGCAAAAGAAGTCGCAATTCAATCAGATGTCGCTGTTCTATTTGTAGGTCTACCTGATCGCTATGAATCTGAAGGGTATGACAGAGAGCATTTAAGAATTCCTGATAACCATCGTGCTCTTATTGAAGCGGTAGCAGAGGTACAATCAAATGTTGTTGTGGTACTAAGTAATGGATCTCCAGTTGAAATGCCATGGATTAGCCATGCAAAAGGTCTTCTAGAAGCATATTTAGGTGGTCAAGCATTAGGTGGTGCGATTGCAGATCTACTATTTGGGGATGCGAATCCAAGCGGTAAATTAGCTGAGACATTCCCACAAGAGCTTAGTCATAATCCATCTTATCTAAACTTCCCAGGTGAAGGAGATAGGGTTGAATATAAAGAAGGTATTTTCGTTGGATATCGTTACTATGATACAAAGAACATTGTACCTTTGTTCCCATTTGGTTATGGTTTAAGCTATACAACCTTTGAATATACAAATCTATCAGTGAATAAAAAAGAACTAAAAGATAACGAGACTGTGGAAGTATCGGTTACAGTAAAAAATGCTGGAGACGTAGCAGGGAAAGAAATCGTTCAGCTTTATGTTCGTGATGTACAGAGCGAAGTAATTCGACCTGAAAAAGAACTAAAAGGCTTTGAAAAAGTGGAGCTACAGCCAGGTGAAGAGAAAACTGTAACAATCACTTTAGATAAACGAGCATTTGCATATTACAATGTAGATATTAAAGATTGGCATGTTGAAACAGGTGATTTTGAAATATTAATCGGTAAGTCGTCCAAGGACATCGTTCTTAAGGAAACTATTATTGTTCAGTCTACTAAACTGATTAAGAAACCAGTTCATCGGAATACAACGATTGGTACCTTGTTGTCTGACCCAATTCTTGCGCCTGTCGCTCAGCAACTAATAGCCGGTATGAGAAATGGAAGTACACAATCGAGTGAAGACATGTCAGAAGGCAATAATCCTGAAATGATGGCGGCTATGCTAAAATATATGCCTTTAAGATCATTAGTCAATTTTGGTCAAGGTCGTTTCACGGAGGAAACCCTGACGGGAATTATCCAGCAATTAAACGACGCACTGCAAAAAGAAAATGTGAGTGTCTAGTAGAAACCTAATCGTGTAGGAAGGTAGATTTGATTAGGTTTTGCCATATGAGATAGATAGAATGATAGTCTAAAAAAGGAAATTTATGTCTACCACAGTCATTTTGACTGTGGTATTTTCATGATTCATAGGAATATCTGTCTTTTTCTTCCTAGTTTTTAAAAGGCTGTTTAAGGGAGTCAAATGTGTTTTTTGCCCCTAAAAATATGGTATTATTGGTATAAAATCAGTAAAATCCACAGGGTTAATTTTCCCACTTTTCATAATGTTCGGATATGGAGGTTAAAATGAATTTTCCTATACTTGAGGATTTGGAATATATTTGTAACCTAACTTTTAATATGTATAAAATACCTATACATTTATTGGATAAAGAAGGGAATGTAATATTTGAACCCCCCTTAACAAGTTATTGGCACCCCCTCCCATCTATTAATAAAGAAGGGATATTGGAACAACTATTTTCAGAAAATCATACGTTTCAGATACCAATATTTAGTGGCGTTGCTTATTTTGAACACTTCTTTTCTATTAACATACTTTCTAAAGGACAATTTTACGGAAAAGTAATTGTTGGACCTATCCTTTTTACCAGAGTTCCAGAGGAATCAATGTTCGGGGTCATTAACGATTTGGACTTAAAAGTTAGGAAAGAGGAGATGATTCATTACTATGATTCTCTACCCGTTTTAAGCCAATTGGATTTCATTAATATGAGTATGGGCCTCTATTACATGCTCTATCAAGAAAAGTTGGACCTAGTAGATCTACATCAGAAAAATATACTGGGAGCAAAACCTCGCTTTCACATTGATCACCCAGACGTTTACTTATCAGAACAACGCCAACAAGCAACGACTCGTAGAGATCCATTATCTGAAAGGAAAATGTTCCAGTATATAAAGGAAGGGAAAACAGATGAACTCAAGGCGTTGCGAATAAAAATGACTGAAGTAGAAGTAGGGGTGCTTTCAAAAGGTAGTTATTTGCGGAATATAAAAAATCTAGTCATCTCTGGAATCACACTTGCTTGTAGAGCAGCCATAGATGGAGGTCTAAATCCTGAAATTGCCCTTAACCTAAGTGATTTATTTATTCAAAAGCTAGAAGAATTAAACAATATTAACGATATAGCGCAATTATCAAACACTGCATTTTTAGAGTTCACAGAACGAGTTGCAAAAGGAAAAAAACATCAGTATTCTAAACCAATTAATATGTGCCAAAATTATATATTTACTCATCTATACAACGAAGTCACGGTCCCTCACTTGGCTGATTTAGTAGAAATGAATCCAAATTATCTATCAAATCTTTTTAAAAAAGAAGTGGGGATTTCTATTATAGAGTATATACATCAAGCTAAAGTAGAAGAAGCGAAAAATTTAATCACTTTTACCGACCACCCTTTGAGCGAAATTTCGGGTCTCTTAAACTTCCATGATCAAAGTTACTTTACAAAAGTATTTAAAAGATTTACAGGTGTCACTCCAAACCAATATAAAAAAGGGATTGTTGGTAGCAAGGAAATACAAAATGGAGCGGATTGAAATTGATCCGCTCCTTTTCTTGATTTATTCCAAACTCTCCGAACGATTCTTCACAACTCCTGGAAGCCGGATGATCGTGGCTGAACGGGAGGCATTGTAAATAAGGATTATAAGGGTAATCGTTGCGAATATATTTAAACGGGTTCGTCCCGAACTGCTCGAACCTTGTCATAAGCTTCTTCATAACGGTCTTGCTGGATTTCTGGTACCTTATACTCACTAATGTCGGGAAAGATAAAATATCCTTGCACCATTTACTCTATAAACGACCTAAAAGAGGTTTTATCCTTTCAAATATAGCCCTACCGTCGTATTATCCACCATATGAAGCAAAGAGAATAGATTTTTATATTCACTCATTCCCAAAGGGAAACTCAACGACTTCAATTTCCACACCTGCTTCTATACATGACCGTCTTAATACTTCATCAGGCATACTGTCAGTCACAATACGGTGAACATAGGAAAGTGGTGCGAATGAAAAGAGCTCCTTCGCTCCAAATTTTGTATGGTCCATCACGATATTTACTTCTGATGCCTTTTTTATCGCAATTTTTTTTATTTCAGCCTCATACATGTTTGAGTTACTAAATCCGTGTAAGTGATTTACACCAGTTGCTCCTAGAAAAATACGATCGAATGCCATTCCTGAGAGCGTTTCAGCGGTGATTGGGCCTACAAGGGAAGAAGTTGCTTCTAGTAAGGTCCCCCCTGTTATAATGGTTGGGATATTTTTTCCAATCAGCTCCGTGCCAATATTGATTGCATTAGTTACCACCGTAATATTCAGTTCAGATTTTAAATACCGAGCTACATGATGAGTAGTTGTTCCTCCATCAAGAAAGATTGATTCTCCCGGCTGTACAAGCTCTACAGCCCTTTTACCAATCAACATTTTTTCTTCAGACATATAACCCGTTCTTTCAAAAAGTGCAACATCCCTGCCAATGGGAATTGCACCTCCGAATGTACGTTTGGCAAGTCCCGCTAATTCCAATTTCTCCAAATCTCGCCGAATGGTCATCTCAGTGACTGAAAATTTATGTTTAAGCTCCGAAATTTTCACTTCTCCTTCGGTGTGCAGCAAATCAACTATCTGATGCTGTCTTGTATTCAATAATTCAGCCATTACTTGTTAAGCCTCCCGTTGTCCATTTAAAATTAACCTCATTATCACTCACTTACAGGCAGGAATCAATTGTTTTTAACTATTTTCAAGACTCTAAAGACTTGGCACTTCAGCCCAATCTATCTCAACTGTTTTACTTGAACGCTGTGATTCAAGGGCAGCTGTAAATAAGCGATGGCTATCGGAAGCTTCTTGTGGAGTTGCACAGCGGAACGTTTGTTGCATTTCCTCACCATTTATCAACTCATCACAAAACGCCGCCCACATTTGAAGGATTGAATCTGAGAATCCAAATTCGAAAATACCACCAGTAATTGTTCCATATGCAGATTTGTAAGAAGTATCAACAACATGCCATGCTTGCTGTTTTCCAGGTGTATAAGGTAAAGACACAACTTGCTTTGGATTTTTGGTTGTAAATTCAGCAGAGAATTCAGTACCTTGAATACGAATAAACCATGTATTCGCATGTCCTGGAGCGATACGCTTCATTGATAACACCATCGGAAACTCATTTTCACCCTCTTTAACTTCACATGCAAGAATGGCATTGTCCCACGTTTCACAAGGTACCATTCGACCTTTTCCATCTGGTCGTTCTTCTACAATTTTACTAAGTAATGAACGGACATTCGTTGGCTTCCATCCAAAGCGAAGTGGAAGATGTAAAACGTGTAATCCTAGGTCACCCATACAACCGTATTCACCATTTGTAGCAATACGTCGTTTCCAGTTGATTGGCTTTGTTGGATCTAGATCACTAGAATGCCAAAATCCCGCTTCAACTTCGATAATTCTACCAAACCGACCTTCCTGTACCCATTTGAGAATTTCTTGTGCTCCTGGGAAAAACGGAAATTCCGATGAACTTCTGACAATCACATTCGGATTGGCTTTAATTGCCGCCTGAATCTTATAGTTCGCCTCCTTGTCAATTCCAAATGGTTTTTCACCCAAGAGGTGCTTACCAGCATTTATAATATCGATATAAAATTGCGCATGTAAATTATGTGGGACAGCACAATATACTGCATCTACCGTTGAATCAGCAAGCAATTCCTTATAATCCGAATAAGCTTGTTCAACACTTGGAACATTTTCTTGAAACCACGCTAAAGCATATGGATTCGCATCACATACTGCGACAATGTGTGGTTCAAAATCAACATCAGTCAGGTGGCACCAACGTGCAGCAGCACTCGCAAATTCCTTCCCCATTAATCCACAACCAATGACCCCGAAACGAATGATTTTTTTTGCCATCATTGAATTTCTCCTTTCAGGATCCGAAGTGCTTTATCAGCTGTAGCATTATGATGCACAATTTCCATTAATGCAGAAGTCATTCCTGCGGGGTTTGGATGTTGAACAACATTCCGACCATAAACAATACCAGAAGCCCCTTGTTTTATTAATTCCACAGTACGGTTTACTATTTCTTCATCGCTTGCTCTTCCACCACCTCGTACAAGAACTGGAATGCCAGATGCAACCTCTATTACTCTATGATATTCCGTTACGTCATTACATGGATCTGCTTTAATCACATCAGCACCAAGTTCTACTGCTTGACGAACTAATGGAATGATTTTGTTAATATCGCCATCAACCATATATCCCCCTTTTTTCTCATTAGGAAGCATTACTAATGGTTCAACCATCAACGGCATTCCGTATTTTTCACATTCTGTTTTTAATTGAGCTACATTACGGACACATTGGTGGTGAAGCTCTGGTTGACCAGGAATTAAAAGTAGATTCACACACACAGCAACCGCATCTAATTTAATAGCCTGCTCGATGGCCTTATCAATCAATTCACTAAATAAAAAACGTGGGAGTTCAGTTCCATAAATATTTGCAACATCAGTACGTAAAACTAATCCTGGTTTTTTCTTTCCTGGAATCTCCTGAAGGAAGCGAGCTTGCCCTGCACTTAATTGAATACAATTCGGATTCGCATCAACAATCACTTGGATAGCTTCCTTCATATTTTCAATTCCGGAAATAAAAGAATATTCATTAAAAAAACCATGATCGATTGCAACATCAAAACATTTCCCTTGCTCGCTGAACATTCTGTTTAAACGTGGTTTTTGATACATCAAAATCTCTCCTTTTGTTTGAAATAAACATTAATAATGTTATTCTAAAACAAATGTTATTATGTTATAGTGAATATGTCAACAATTGTTTGTTATTTTTAAACATAATATATTCTCTTCGAACAAAACAATAAAATGGAAAAGCAGGGGATGATTTAATTGTTAACAAAGGAAATAAAACAAAACCTAATAAATATTGTCGGATCAGATAACTTTGATGACTCTAAAGTAGGAAGACTAGTATATTCCTATGATGCCACTCCACAGTTTCAATCAATGCCTCATGCCGTCATCGCCCCAAGGAACACGCAAGAAGTTTCTGAGATTGTGAAGGTATGCAATAAGCACCATATCCCAATTGTTCCGAGAGGCTCGGGCACCAATCTTTGTGCCGGAACATGCCCAACGGAAGGAGGATTGGTTCTATTATTTAAAAAAATGAATTCCATTCTAGAGATCGACGAAGAAAATTTAACTGTTAACGTACAGCCTGGCGTCATTACATTAGATATGATTAATGAGGTTGAAGCAAAAGGTCTATTTTACCCACCAGATCCAAGCTCTATGAAAATATCAACGGTTGGTGGAAATATTAATGAAAACTCCGGAGGCTTAAGAGGTCTTAAATATGGGGTCACACGTGATTATGTTCTAGCTTTAGAGGTTGTCTTACCTAATGGAGACATCATCCGCACAGGTGGTAAACTTGCTAAGGATGTCGCAGGCTATGATCTAACTAGATTATTTACAGGATCTGAAGGGACACTAGGTGTTATAACTGAAGCAACTCTTAAACTAATTCCAATGCCAGAGTCTAATATGACGATGCTCGCCCTTTATCAAGACCTTGAAGCCGCGGCTAGAACCGTCTCAAAGATTATCGCAAACAAAATCATTCCATCTACTCTTGAATTTTTGGATCAACCAACGTTAAAGGTCGTTGAAGATTTCGCCCAAATCGGCTTGCCTACTGATGTGAAAGCTGTCCTTTTAATTGAACAGGATGGCCCAATAGAAGTAGTTAAGCGTGATATCGAAAAAATAGCTCAATTATGTGAACAAGAACAAGCTGTATCAGTTAAAGTAGCAGCCTCAGAAGAGGAAGCAAAAGATTTAAGAACAGCACGAAGATCAGCTCTTTCTGCTTTAGCCCGCTTAAAGCCAACGACTATCTTAGAAGACGCAACGGTTCCACGCTCTGAAATTGCAAAAATGGTGAAAGCAATTAATGAAATTGCGGAAAAATACGAGCTCAACATTTGTACATTTGGTCATGCTGGTGACGGAAACCTTCACCCAACCTGTTTAACAGATGTACGTAACCATGAGGAAATCGAAAAAGTAGAAAAAGCATTTGAGGATATCTTTGTAAAAGCCATTGAACTTGGTGGAACAATTACTGGGGAGCATGGTGTAGGGGTGATGAAAGCTCCCTATCTCGAATTAAAGCTTGGTGAACCTGGGATTACTGCGATGAAAGCGATTAAAGCCTCACTTGATCCCAATAACATTATGAACCCGGGGAAAATATTCGCAAAGGATTCTAGAAAACGTGTGGTGGTGACAAAATGACAACCCAAAAAGAACGTGAAGCCATCGGGCAGCAATTCAAAAAGAGAATGAATGAAGATGAACTTCTAAATTGCATGCGATGTGGATTCTGCTTACCTACATGTCCAACCTATATCGAATCCGGTTTTCAGGAATCACATTCGCCAAGAGGTCGGCTTGCTATAATGAAAGCTGTTGTTGATGGGTTAATTGAACCTGATGAGGATGTTGAGCGCTCTCTTAATATGTGCTTAGGATGTAGAGCTTGTGAACCTGTTTGCCCCTCGGGTGTAAACTATGGACATTTACTTGAGGAAGCGCGTGATATCATTAATCAAAATAAAAAACACTCTCTACCGGTTCGTACTGTACGTAACGTGGTTTTTAATGGACTTTTCCCTCATCAACATCGAATACAGACATTAACAGGACTACTTGGTTTCTATCAGCGTTCCGGTTTACAAAAGGTGGTACGGAAAAGTGGCATAATGAATCTTTTACCAGAAAACTTATCTGCAATGGAAAAAATTTTACCAGATGTTCCTACAATGAATGAAATCAAAAAACGTCCAACCCACCTTCCTGCAAAGTCAGAAGTAAAAAAACGGGTTGCCTTTTTCTCTGGATGCTTAATGGATACGATGTTTATGAAAACGAATGACTCAACCATGAAGCTACTACAATTAGCAGGGTGCGAAATTGTGATCCCGACTGAGCAAGCATGCTGTGGTGCACTTCACGGCCATACTGGCGAAAAAAAGGGGGCAAAGGAGCTTGCTAAACGTAATGTTATAGCATTTGAAAGACTTAATGTGGATTATATTATAACAAATGCTGGAGGATGCGGAGCATTTTTAATTGAGTATGATCATCTTCTTAAGGATGAACCTGAATGGGCTGAGCGTTCTAAACAATTTTCTGCTAAATTAAAAGATATTTCTAGTATACTTGTAGAGTTAGAATTTCATAAACAGAATTTAACACTACCAGAACAGGTGATTACCTATCAGGACTCCTGCCATTTACGTAATGTTATGAAAACATCCATAGAACCACGGATCCTTCTCAAGGCAATAAAAAATACTAAATATCGTGAAATGAAGAATGCCGATGGCTGCTGTGGCTCGGCGGGAATTTATAATATTGTTGAATCAAAGATGTCGATGCAAATACTCGATTCTAAAATGAAAACGGCTAAAGCGACGGAAGCTACGACCATCGTTATAGCCAACCCTGGTTGTCTACTTCAAATGAAACTTGGGATAGAGCGTGAAGGGTTAACGGATAGAGTTAGAGCTATCCACATTGTTGATTTACTCATTGAGGCAGCACAAACCGTTGAGAGTAATATTATATAGTTATAGCGTTAGGCCACCAAACGGTAACAACCCTTTACTATTGGTGGCTTTATTAACACTCTCAACCCTAAAATGTTATGGAAAAGGTAATGTAAGCAGGAGTTGTTGCATCCGTAACAGAAAAAAACAGGAACAACCACAGTAATTCCTGTTTTAGTTCCTGCACGATATAGTACCTCTTCCACTAAAAACTTTATATTTGTTTAACGTTCAGTTGATCCTTGAAGCATTTATGCATTATCACCATCGATATCGTCTTAGCTAGAATCTTCAAACGAGCGACTTTTCCTTCAATCCTGATTGCAAAGCCTGTATCCTAAATAGTTAGTCATTTACTAATATATTTTGTTTATCCCAGCCATCATTTATCATTCTTTTCAACTCTTTAAAAGGTTTTAGCCCACTTAATGCATCATATTCAGAAACACAGCACGCCCCTGTGGCTGTTGCAAACTGCAGGCATTGTTCAAGGCTGTATCCTTCTAAAATAGAAGTCAAAAAGGCTGCAATACTGGTATCGCCGGCGCCTGTGGCGGATAATACCCTATCAGGCTCATAGCTTTTTTCAAATCCTTCTTTATTCATCCAAGATTCTACGTTTAATTCTAATTTCGAACCAAGTCCGTTAAACAAACTCTTTCCAGCTGTTCTGTAGTACATACCAGAAGCTCCACATTTTATTAAAACAAATTTCGCTCCCATATCCATTAAACGATCAGCCAATGGCTTAATATCATCATTTATTGACAAGATGCTAGTAATTTCTTTTCCTTCTGCTCTTTTCAACCAGGTTTCATATTTATTTCGATCAAGCATAAAACCAAGTTCTTCTATACTAGGAACGAAAAAATCAACGAATGGAATTATTTTTCGTAAAATTTTATTCCAATCAGCTTTACCAGCCTCCGATAAAGGATCAATTGCTGCCATATCCAATGAAGTGGCAATATTTTTCCCCTTTACTTTTTTTAATAATTTAAGTAATTCCTTACCTTCATGAAGATACATATTTCTCATCAACGTTGGATATCCAAAATGAAAGAGTGAAACATCGTGTAACATATCATCTGTAATATCTTCTGAACGGAAAGTATCATTCGCCCCCGGATTATGAAGAAAGATCCTATCTACTCCTGGAGAAGCAATAACGATTGAGTATGATGTACTAGTATTTGGGGCAAAAATCGTTCCTTCCGACGCTCCATATTTATTTAATATATTTAGTACAAGTTCCCCAAAGTGGTCCTCCCCAACCTTCCCTATGAGCTTAACGTCTACACCAAATCGTTTCATAGCCAACCCTACGTTGGCAACAGAACCACCAGTATGAATATCAGCTTGTTCTACATTCACCAACTTTCCTGGTGCCAATAAATTTGCAAGGTTTCCTTCATTGTTTAAGGGAAAAACGGGTGTAATATCAAGGCAAATATGACCTGCAACAGCTGCTTTTTTATTTTTCATTGACTTCATATTCCCCTTACTTCTAGGCATTTTTTTATCTGGTTTATTCAATCCCCATTAAAAGATTCATGACATGCATTTCTAGCCCCTCAAAGTCTCTATTATCCACACATTTCTTCTGGTAATCATAATCAAATTTTTCAACCTTGGATTCCAGTGCCTTCACAATCTTTAAGCTATTTTCTAAGTGTTTGTATCTGTCTTCGTTCTTTGTGGTTCTCATTGCCTTCACATCAAGTCCTACATATTCACCATTAGAACCATAATTGTTTTCCATCAACACTTTAATCTGATTAAAGGCAGCACGGAGGTTTTCTACTCCAAAAGATTTATCTTGATCAAATTTAATTCCATTTTGATCATTTAGATGAACACCCCAAAGTTTCCCCATTGCCATTGCAAATCCCATTTCGTGTGCAGGATCCAAACCAACCAATGTCGCATGAGCAGATTCTACTAATCCCCCTACCCTTGAAGGATCAATGGTTGCTGCTGATACACCGATTACATGTCCAATTGTTCCACAAATACTTCTGTCAATTGGTTCATTCGGCTTTGGTTCGATGACAATCCGAATATTTTTATCGTATTCTAACATCTTATTAAGCGCATCAACCAATTGTTGAGTGGCCCATACTGGACTTTTGCTTTCTGCACAAAGAGTACCTTCTCTTGCAAGCCAGAGGACAATCATATCTGTTCCAAGTTCTTTGGCGATGTCGATTGAACGATAGGCTCTCCACATCGCGAACTCTCTGTCTTCTTTGGAAGTAGACATAAAACCGCCTTCAATCGTATGAGGGTCCATCCATAACCTTGGAGCCACAAATTCTGCTGCTAAATCGTATTTATCTAGAAGAGTCTTTACTTTTCTAGCCTCTTCCCTTATTTCTTCTTCTGTAAGATCATTCATATTAGGTACAGCATCATCATCATGGAATTGAATCGCACTAAAACCCATTTCCGCAAATTTTTTGATTTTTTCCTCAAAAGAAATTTCATCTCTTGTCGCAGGTCCGTAAGTATCTGTTCCATCATGGACATTCCAGGGTCCAACCGAATATCTAAATCTTGACATGTTGATTCCTCCATTAGCTTTATTTTCATTTTTAAAATGAGTAATATTGTAATCGTTTTCACTTCTTATTACAGTTTAGCATTCAATGATGGAGCATTACCGTATAAGTTTGTTATTATTTTCTGGTAACTTTGTGTTTTTTCAGATTAAGGAATGATAATCTTTACACTTAAAAGTATAATAATATACATTAAAACTAATAAAATACTAGAATATGCTATCATGAACGCATTTAAACGATTGTTTCAGCGACTTTGATAAATTTGCTTTTATCTATTATAAAATCAAAATTAAGGTGGTTAATTATGAATTACGAATACGAGTTTGTACGACATATTGAATCAACTTCCTTAAAATTTTTCTTCGTCAGCATGACACATAGGCTTTATCATTGGCATAATGATATTGAAATCCTCATGGTCGTTGACGGTTCAGTTATATTGGAGACTGGTAATAAGAAATATACATTATCCAAAAATGATATCTTCATTTTGAACTCAAATGAAGTACATAGCCTTTCCAAAACAAATGAAACGAATACCATTTTAGCTATTCAATTTGACCCCAAATTTTGTAAGGCATACTTTCCACAGTTACAGAGGATCATCTTTACAAGTCAATATATTACCGAAAAAACTAGAAAGTTATGCTGGACTGAACTAAGTAGATACATGCTTCAAATCGTTAAAGAATACAATAAAAAAGATAAATGTTATCAGCTAAAGCTTATGAGTACGTTGCATCTTATGATTTGCAGCCTGATTGAAAATCTTGATTACGAGGATACAAGCGAAAAGAAATTGTCTTCTCAACAAAAAAATATTGATCGATTGAATCATATTATTTTATACGTTAAAGAAAACTACATGAGTAAGATAACACTTAAGAGTATTGCAGAAAAAGAGAATTTAGATATGTACTATCTGTCCCATTTTATAAAAAAGCATCTGAGCATTTCCTTTCAAGAATATTTAAATAAGGTTCGTCTGGAGAAGGCTGTGGATTTATTAATGAGGACAGATATGAATATGCTAGACATTTGTATTGAGAGCGGATTTTCGGATTATCGATATCTAAATAAGATGTTTGTGAAAGAATTTGGTTGTACAGCGACAGAATATAAAAAGCTGAATGAAAATTCCAAGTCGAAGATACCTGAATTTCAAGATGAGTTGCAGAGTGAAGTTATTCATAATGACAAGGCACTAGAGGTATTTATAAAGCATTTAGAACAGAATAACTTGATACTTTAAATAGTTAAGAGGTAAGAATACTAAATGAACTAACCTCTGCAACGTCCTAATACCTCTATACTAATGGTCAGGTATCTCTCTTTCCTCTGAGGTTAGCAGGACGACGATTCCATTTAATGTTAATTTCGCAATAATAAGCAATAATCCATGGGTAAAACCCTATTACCCCCTCCCCAATAAAAATGAGAACATCAGAAGTAATCTGATGTTCCCTAATTTTTATATCCTTACTTATAAACCTTCATCGGTAGAGAAGTTAAGGACTGCCCCGTAGAGGAAGCCGTTAAATTTTCTTCTAAATTGAAACCTTCCACCGGTTCAATCCGAGTAAACTTTTGTAGGAATGTTTCTAGTGCTATTTTCATTTCTAATCGTGCCAGAGGGGCACCCAAACAAAAATGCGGACCATTTCCGAATGTCAAATGCTTCTTATTGTTGGAACGATGAATGTTTAAAGTGAAAGGATCATCGAACATATCTTCATCCATATTACAAGCACTCATCCACGCAACGACGACGTCTCCTTTTTTCAACTCGACCCCTAATAAATTATTGTCTTGCTTCACTGTACGATCTCTTCTTGACATGTGAAAACGATACCGAAGCATTTCCTCGACTGCATTTGGTACTAACTCAACATTTTTTCTTAGTTCTCCATATAATGACTTATCGTCATAAAGCAATGAATAGAAAGTATTGGCGATTGCATGGCTGGTTGTTTCAAGACCTGCACCTAATAGCAGCATAGTAACCATCACAATCTCCTCATCTGTAAACTTTTCACCATCTACTTCAGCTTGGATTAAGTCAGAGATAATATCATCAGAAAGATTTGCTCGTTTTTGAATAACAACAGGGTAAAGATATTGGAAATATTCTTTTGCAGCATTTTCTTTCTCTAGCTCAATGTCTTCAAGTCTTTCTTTGTCATATGGTTGGAACAGGGTATCAACCCATTTTCTGAACTGATATCTGTCTTGGAGCGGTACCCCGAACAAATCAGCTATTACTAGACTAGGAAAAGGGGCTGCCAATGCTTCAACAATATTAACAGTGGAGCTATCTTCCATGTCTTCAACAAGTGCTGTTGCAACTTGTTGAATGCGGGGTTCCCAGTTCTTCAAACTCCGGGGTGTAAAAGCAGCTGATAACAAAGAGCGACACTTCCTATGTTGAGGTGGATCTGTGAATGTAATATTTAAAGGAGAATTTTTTGAGGGCGCACCATTACTATTAGCCCCAACAAAAATAGTTGTTCTAGCCCCTTCACTTGAAAAGTATTCATAGTTGCTTAATACTTGTTTAACATTTTCATATTTAAATACATTCCAAGTATTTGTTTTTTCATGGTAATAAACTGGATGATGGTGAAGCATTTCTTTAAACCAATCAATAGGGAAAAATTCTTCTGCACGTGATTGAAAATTAGGGATTTCTTTAATAGGAATAATTTCTTTTAGCATAGTATTTCAGTTCCTCCTTTTAAAAATAACTAAAAGCTTAAATTAAAGTTACTCTAATCAGAGTAGTTTGTAAAGAGTAATTTGTTATTGATTATTATTTAGTTCTTAGGTACTATGGGAGTAGATAGAACAAGTAGCATACACATTAAAGGCCTTTCAGAAAGGGAATATTTCCATTGTAAGAAGGAAGGTATGATGAAGTATGTTGAAGTATGTTGAAGATTGATATGATAAAAAAAGGGGTTAAAATAATGAGTATCAGAAAGGAGAATTTCTCTTGTCTCTTGCGCTTTTTATACTAGGTAGTTTAGCTGATGAAAATAGTCATCCATATAAATTAAAAAAAATATTACTCGACACAATACCTATAAATAAAATAAGTGAAGGGAAATTTTATTATAATTTTGAGGCACTGCAGAAAAAAGGACTTATTGAACCTGTCGAAACCATTCAAAAAGAAAATCGCCCGAATAAGACATTGTACAGGATTACTGAGGATGGAAGACAATTTCTAGAACAAGAGATTTACAACAGTTTTAAAAAAGTTTCAAAGATTGAAGATGTTTACATATCCATTTACCTGTTGAAATATATTGACCCAGTTAAAGCAGTTTTTTTACTAGAAGATGCAATTAAACAGGAAAAGAAACGTTGGGCTAAATATAAAGAGGCTAAAAATAACGATGAACTCGTAAAACAATTTCAATTACTAGATGATAAACAGCAGAAGGCAGTAAAGTTTATTAGTGATCATGCATATAGCCAATCAGACCATAATATTCTCTGGATGGAAAAGCTCTTAACTTTTTTAAAGAGGATTGATGATTGAAATAAAAGGCGGTATTTGAATGCCTACACATAGGAATATTGATAACTATATAGTTTATTGGGAAGGGGGATACTGCTCTTGCACCTTGAATACCTCCAGAGGAAGCGATGATAATATAAATATTATGATATGTATCAAGTCATTGGAGCAACATTGGTTACTGTTGAGAAAGAATTCAGTAATTAACAAACTAATTTTAATAAAAAGTCATAAGGAAATTTTAAAAACTAAAACTTTTAAAAAAGCCGAACAATCTTTAAGCCCAAAAAACAACCGTCTAATACACAGACAGGTTGTTTTTTCACTCTTTTATTAATTTTTTGATAAAGTTGATAATAACATTTTGATGATTTAGTGGAGACAGCCAAACATACCATTAACCATGTTGAGTTTTCCTTCAATCGTTTGAAAAAACTTCTTCCCCTGGATAAACTACTCCCCATTGTGAACGAAGTCCATCCATAAGCTTCATCGTTTCCAATGTTTCATTAAGTGTCATGTTAGGACTTTCTTGTAAACCTGCATCCAGGCAACGCATCACCTCTTCTACCTCATATTCATATCCGTTAATCCTATAAGGGTATGTAATTTCCTTTACCCCCTGGGAATTATGAAGACGAATCACTTGTGCACTATGAAAAGGTGGATATACTTCGATATAACCATCGGTACCGGTAACTTTTGCTGTCATGTCTCCAAAGCGATCAATTCCACAGCTTAACTCTGCCTCTTCCCCTGATTGCCAATGGAATGTGACTGTATCAACACCATCAACTCCTGTTGATGTCAGCTCACATTTTGATGTGATTGTATCCGGGAATCTTCCCACAATTAAATTTGCAAAGGAGATTGGATATATTCCCAGATCCAGTAGTGCTCCTCCTCCGAACTCTGGCAATCTAAGAACTGAATCAGGCTCACAAACAAATGAAAAATCAGCTTCTATTTTTTTCACCTGACCTATACTGCCTTCATTTATCAATTCCTTTAGCTTGATAATATTGGGGTTATATCTCATCCACATGGCCTCCATCAGAAAAACATTCTTGTTGCGTGCAATCGTAATTAATTCTTCTGCTTGTTTTGCATTGACCGTAAGTGGCTTTTCGCATAACACAGCAATCCCTTTATTTAGTACCAATTTTGCCGTTTCAAGGTGCTGTGATTTGAGATTTGCGATATATACTACGTCTACTGCAGGGTCGTCGACCAACTCCTCATATGACCCATATACCTTTTGAACAGGAAAATCTTCCGTAAAGGCTTTTGCTCGGTCCAAAGACGTTGATGCAACAGCATAAAGTTCCGACCCCTCAATCCCCTTAATCGCTTCTGCCAATTGTTTTGCAATCTTACCAGGACCAATAATCCCCCATCTCAAATCATTTTTAAAACCATTTCTTTTGTAAACTTGGTCTTTTTTAATGGTAATGGTTTCGATTTCTAGTTCATCTATTTTTGCTAGTTCTCTCACACATGCTTTCACTTTGTCCGGTGGCATATTTGATTGGGGAACTCCCGATATTACCTTAAGTGTAAATCCTTGAACTCTATCTAAACTTTTGGCAGTAGTGAATCCTGGAAAGTATTTTTCCAAAACCTCCTTGGCTGCTTCACTTTTTAACAAATCCCCTATTCTTGTATTTTCCGAAAATGACATATTCCGACCTCCTTATTCTATATTTACTATACATTCATCACAAATTCCCTAATTATATTAATTTAATATAATATGGTGTTTTCGCCTCATATTTGAAACTTTTTATAATCGGAGTAAAAATCTCATAATACGAATTATAGAAAAATAACCGGACAATCGGTTGTCGGGTTATTTTTTAAGAAAATCTATAATTATAGCACTATTTTATTTATCGTAACGATGGCGAAAATGTGCCTCCTCCATCTTCGAAATATCCAGGTTACCGATTAATCAATCCACCACCGCCATAATTTCCCCCTCTGTTATCCCTTTTTCATTAAAAGTGTCTACTCTCAAATATATAGGCTGTCCTTTTATTAATGCTCCTATATTCACATAATTTCTACCAAAAACCATATAACTATGATAGAGTTTATCCGGTGCAAATCCCCAGAGCACATTATACCCGACGGCATCAACCACTTTCCATTTAACTACAAGGTCAAGATCGCTGACCAAATCCGCAGTTACTCCTGTTGCTTTTTGAGGATAGTTCCCTTCCCTAATCCCAAACACTCGAAGACCGGAGATGCATGCATTTTGGTTAAAAGGAGTTTCTTTTACCGTACATTTTATATATCTTGCTTGTAATCCACTCTCTTTAACAACTAGATCATGAGGTAAATTCGTTTCTGCATCGGATTTGTCTTCAATAACAAAGTAATTTTCGCCGTCTATGGATCCTTCTAGTAACCATCTAGTATAGTACTTCCTTTCATCAATATACCTTGCTTGAAATCCTTGCTTCTTTAAAGATACACCTTCAGGAAGAGGTATCTCCAATTTATCATCAGCAAAATTAATTTGAATGCAGTGAACATCACATATATGTTGAAGATCCACTTCAATCCACTGCTCAGGAGTATTAGATGACGCTTTCCACCAAGTTTGTACATCTTCATCTGTAGCCTTCGAAGGATCCTTTCCTTCCTCAAAAGATGACGCCGTAGCTGGCTTATCGTACGACAATAACATCCACTCTGGATTATCCCATGGATTCATTTGTAACTGCTCAATCTTTAAGGGCCAATCGCCATATCTTTGATTACAGAACAGTTCTCCATCATTATCAAACCCTGCTGGCCAAATCCCCAATCGTCTTTCATACGGGTGATTCACACTAATTCTCATCGTTGCAGTATGCCAAATATTTCCAAATCTATCTTCCATTGTGGACCCATGTCCCGCACCAGGAATAAAACCACCAGGCTTATAGGAGTAAGGGTTATTTTTAGCAAGCTTAAATGGACCTAATGGATTATCTGATATATACACCCCATCAGCGTACACATTATATTCAGTACCTGGAGCTGAGTATTGCAGATAGTACTTCCCATTATGCTTATCCATCCAAGCCCCTTCAATGTATGGTAAGAATTCGTAATATTTCCTTATTGCATTCAACATTTCCTCAGATATTTCTGGATTTTTTTTGTATTTAGTCATTATCTCCTTTGCTTCTTCTGGAGAAATTGGAGGAACATGGTTTTCTCCGGCCCTTTCAAAACCATATATTTCTTTGTTAGGAAATATAAGTCCTATCGGTTCACTCTTTGGTTTCATATCCTCTGCATTTAATTCAACACCATATAATGGTGTTGAATTTGAACAACCCCAATAGAAGTAGATTCTTCCATCATCATCAACAAATAGATTCGGATCCCAAAAAGGAAAAGTACCTTCTATTTCCTCGAAGCCTTTATTTATCGGATCACTACTTCTGAAAAAGGAACAGTTTTCTTCTTTATTAGATGCTGAAAAATAAATATATTCCCCTATAACCCTTACATCTGGAGCATAATCGTAAGTTGGGACATCCTTTAGTGAATGAAATTCCCAATCTAAGAGATTGTCACTAGTAAGGAAACCTGTAGTCATTGAAGGAAAAAGATAGTATTTTCCTTTAAACATAATCATAGAAGGGTCTGCAGCTTCTCTTGAAATAACCATTTGACCGTTATTTGATATAAACTGGTATTTATACTCTATGTTAATGGGGTTACATACATAATTTATGGTAATTACCTCCCAATTAATGATCTTTCATTACAAAATCTATTACTTTATTTACATCCATTTCCCATAGACATCTCAATGAAGAAAAGTCAGCTATCCATGTCCTTCCATCATTTAGGCCCCAGAAAATCAGGATGTGGACGGGCTTCTACACATACGGCCCGGATTTTTGATTCATGGATACGGGCCATTTCTTCTCGAAGCACATCTTCTTCTTCACCATGCTGCCAAAAAAAAGGCAAAATATAATTATCTTCGTTACCTGTTACCATATCATAAAAACGCGTTGACATTTTTCTACCTTGTTTTTTTGCTTATTTTTTATAATCAAAGTCAGGTATATTTGTCCATCGTCTTCGAAGTTCAAAGGCAGCTGCCTTTGGCTTACGGTCACGTGTGAAGACCCCTTTCTTATTTCCTTGTACTCTTATAATTCCTTGGCTTGTTTGGAAATCGGCAAAGTTCCATACTTGCTCACCCACAAAATTAGGGAATTCATCGAACACTTCATGGTTTGCTTGAAAATACTCGACCTGATACTCTTCGGTGAACATAACTGCGTCAACATCATGGAAACCAGCAATAGTGTCTGCTCCATATTCAGTAAACATAATTGGCTTACCTGGACAACGTTTCGTCCAACCCTCTAACTCTTTACGTAAGTTAATCTTTGCTTGGTCGAAGTCGCCACCGTTTACGTACCAGCCATAGTAACGATTCAATGCAATCACATCAGTTAGTTCAGCCGTTCTATCTAACTGTGGCATCGCCATCATATGAGTCACTAATGTAACCGGGCGTTTTTGCGGATCCTCTTGTTTCATTAATTCAATTAATGGTTTAAAGTACTCATAAGCACCTTCTTCTTCTGATGCTGGTTCATTGGCTACCGACCACATCACCACAGATGGGTGGTTTTTATCACGGGCTACAAGCTCTTTTATTACCTCTTGGTGATGCTCGAAGGTATTGATTTCTTTGAATGTTTCGCGTTTTTTGCCCCTTCCATGTTGTGTCGGAGAGACATTCAAATGCACGCCCACAGCCGGAGTTTCATCAATTACAACAATCCCTTCCCTGTCAGCGAGTCGCATGATTTCTTCTGAATATGGATAATGTGCAGTACGAAATGAATTTGCTCCAATCCACTTCATTAGATTAAAATCCATCACATTTGCTGCTTCATTAAACCCTCGACCATGAATATCTGTATCCTCATGTTTACCAAAGCCTTTGAAATAAAATGCCTTATTGTTAATTAAGAATTTACTATCCTTAACTTCTACTGTTCGGATACCAAACGGTTGATGATACACATCCACGACCTCACCATTATCAATAAGCTCCACTTTTAATGTGTAAAGGTAGGCGTTTAATGGCTCCCAAAGCTTCGCATTTTCAATTTCCAATGTACCTTTTTCACCTGTCTTAGTTGCTACTTGATTACCATCTTCATCTATAACAGATACCTGTAGTACTTCATTTGCTTGTCCAACCGTTTCAACCAGATACTCCACGAACCCACTATTCCCATTAATAGTAGGTATTGTAGAAATATCATGTATATATGATTTTGGTGTTGTATAAATTTTTACCGGTCGGTGCAAGCCTGCATAGTTAAAAAAGTCAAAATTCGGAAGGTTTCGTACTAATTTTCCTAACCCTTCTACTTCTGTTTCTGAATAGTGCCCCATTGGAAGAGTCGATTCATCAACAATATTATTTACGGCAACTGTCACACGATTTTTGCCGCTCTTTATACTTTCATTGATTTCTACTTCAAAAGGGGTAAAACCACCTTTATGCTCTGTCACAAGAACACCATTGATATATACCTTTGCCAGATGGGTGGCTGAGCCAAACCGTAGCACAAGCCTTTCTTCTAGCATATATCTCGGCACAAAGAATTCCTTTTCATACCAAACCCAACCAATGTGATTACGCAACTCCCTAGCAATCAACAAATCGTTATAAGAGGAAGGAACAGCCATGGTCATCGTGTTTTCCAATGGTTTCTCAAACCATTTAGCTTCTAGTCCTTCCCCTTGGTCTACTTTGAAGTCCCAAATACCATTTAAGTCAATTTGTCCTCTCGTTTCCGTTGTTATTGGATATAACATTTTACTCGCCTCTCTTTTACAAGCTTTTAAATGTATCATTTTCTTCTTGTCATTGATCCGCTTACATTATTTAAAAACTTTATTACATAGGTAGTTGTGTATTAATTTTATTACCCCTACACTTATGCTCTAGTAATAGGTTTCAGTTAGAATACTGAAGCCTATTACTCTATTTTTCTTTAAAAGTCTTACTGCAAGAGTTTACACAAGTTCCCTAAAAGAATGTAATCCAGATTTTTTAATATTTCCTAAAAACGACAAACTTTCCTTTGGATATCTCGTTTGAGTTGAGCGATCAACGGCAATCAAGCCGAAGGTTTGTGCATACCCTAATTGCCATTCAAAATTATCGAGTAAAGACCAGTGTGTATATCCAATGATGTGAATTCCTTCGTCTAGACATTGAAGCACACCTGTTAGTGCTCGTTCGATAAATTCAACACGATCTTCGTCACTGTCCGTTGATATGCCATTTTCTGTCACAATGATCGGTTTGTCCCAGTGCTTCGAAACAAATCGAAGAACATTTTCTAAAGCTTCTGGATAGTATTCATACCCCATTTTCGTGAGTCTCGCATTTTCATCTTTTAGAACTTCGCCATCTGGTCCATGAATTTTCCGAGAATAATTTTGAACCCCTAAGAAATCATCTTCTTGTAGATATGGTAGATAGGAAAGCAAGTCTTCATGCTGTTCTTTTTCTACGAATTTTTCTCCCCCAGGCAATGCTTGATGGTCGTAAAGGGAGAATGTGATTCCAACCTTGATCGTTGGGTTTAGAGCTTTGATGACGCTTCGAGCCTTTTGATGACATTCCATAATAATGCGTTCACCATTTTCCGTTTTAGGGGCAAGAAATGTGTGTACATTTCTTGGGTCAATTCCAAAAGTCTCTCCTAACGAACGATAATAGAGCTCCATCCTCGCTTTCATAGTATCCATATTAAGTCCTACTTGCACATCTCCATCAGAACTTTTCGTATTCGAAGCAGACATTTTTATCATAATTTTTGTAATTTGTTTGCCCATATTTGCTTCATTTATCGTACAGATGTAGGGAATAAGATGACCTAGTTCAGAAACTACATAGTGAGCGTACTTTCCAAAGTATTCAATTGTCGTTTCACTTTCCCATCCACCTTCGGAAATCAACCATTTTGGTGATGAAAAATGATGCAAAGTCACGATTGGTGTTACATTTTTTAGATGACAGAACTCTAACACCTCTCTGTAATGTTGGATTTCAGCTTCATTAAAATGGCCTTTTGTTGGCTCAATTCTTGCCCATTCGATTGAAAATCGATAGGTGTCACAGCCTGCATCTACTAACAATTGAATATCTTCTTTGTATCGATGATAGTGATCCACAGCATCTAACGATGGTTCTTTGTACGTCGAATTTGGCACTTGCTCCATTGCCCAAAAATCACTATTCACATTATTTCCTTCTACTTGGTGTGCTGCTGTTGCAGCACCAATCATAAATCCATTTGGGAATTTTTTCATTTTAACTTCTCCCTTCAGAAATTTCTTGGCAATTAATGTTTAATCATAGTTGGTCATAACCCATATTAAGTAAAACGGTTACATTTCCCATTTCAGTGTGCCAATTTTCACTTTTATCGTAGCATTCCTATATAAAAACCTATGGTATTTTGGTACTTTTTTTAGCATTATTTAAAAGTAGTCAGATTATTTTATAACTATGAGAAGATTACGTTTGAGTAGTTAAATCGAAGAAATTAAAAAAGTGTGATCTAATTGCAGAATCTTTTACATTTGCTAGTCCTTTTCATTGATCTAACTAGAGTGGTAATCTATGAGAAAATTAAGGAGAAGACGTTAAATCCTTTACATTTTAAACCAGATAAAGAATTTCATTTTCCGGTCATAAAAAAATCAGCATTTTCTGAAAGGATACATTTTAAAAAGTGTGATGAATTGAGATCTATTTTGAAGGAATCGTGACAATCGAAACCTACTGTTTCCCATCGACTATCAGAAGAAATTATTATCGGCATCGCTAATAACACACGAGCCTTTTTTACCGTGAAACTGTACAAATGTATTATCAATCTTTACGGATACCCCTTGGATAGACTCGTACATTTGAGTGTGTTCTCTACTAAACTACTATGTTCAAAGGTTTTTTGTGAAGGTTTTTTAAAAAAAGTGGTTGGTATTACTCCAAAGCAATTTCGACCTTTAAAAAAATAACCCTACATGTGATTGTGTAGGGTTAGAGTATAGACAAAGTACAAAAAGGATTACCTCTATCCACAAGCAAAGCTAAAGATGTCAAAACAGACACAAGACATGAAAAAGGATGCTCCCCAAAAGTCAGAGAACTTCTTAGGGCTAAGCACTGCAAGTTGATGTACTTTTCAATCGTTTAAGAATTTTATAAATTCCTAGTCTATCAAAAAGGATAATCAGCGACCAAATACAGCCTTCAATCCTTTTGCAATTTCATTCATGCAATCTTCGGCCTGTGGGTATTCCCCGATTTTATCAATAAAGGCGTGATCCATACCATTGTACTGAATATGCTTGGTTTTCACACCACTTCGTAAAAGCTTTCGGGTATAGGCTTCTGCTTCAAGACGAAGATAGTCATATTCTGCAGTGATCATTAATGTCTCAGGCATTCCAGAGAGATTTTCGGCAAACAGAGGAGATACCTGTGGATTTGATATTTCTGCTCGGCCCTGTAAATAAAGGTTATTAAAAAGAACTCCTGCTTCTCCCAGTGCGAGAACTGTTCCTTTAATAATCTCGTGATGATGTTCAATCACATACTGATCAAGATTCCATTTAAAGTCCTCGGTAGAATTTTTCCCCAGGTTAACAACTGGATAAATCAAAGCCTGGAATTTGATCATATTTTTTCCCTTTTCCCTATCCATTAGTGCGCAAACGGTCGCAAGATTACCACCAGCGCTATCACCGCAAACGGCAATCTGGTCACGATTTACTCCTAATTCACCTGCATGCTCATACACCCATGTTACCGCATCAAAACAATCTATTAACCCGGCTGGGAATGGGTGTTCTGGTGCTAGCCGGTAATCGACCGAAATAACAACCAAATTTGCTTTTTCTGCTAATGCCTTACATGAATTTTCAACCGCACCAACAGTACCCCCGATGAATCCGCCACCGTGGAAAAATACCACGACTGGCAAAAAATCAATCGACTCAGGTGAGTAGATTCTAATTGGGATGCTTCCATTTTCACCGTTTATCTCACTGTAGGTCGTTGTAATTTCTGTTTTCGTTACATCCTTGTTTGGCCAGCCCATCGCTGAACGAAGAGCAATCGGAAAATTCTCCGGCTTGATACTACTAAAGTCTGGCATTGAATTACCAGCGTGTGCTTCATGTTGCTTAATCACATTTGCCAAAACTCTTGGGTCCAAATCACCACTGATATCTACATCAGGAATGTGTTTGATTACTTTTACAATCCCACTTTCATGCTTTACTTCTGACCTAGCCTCAACCAAACAAACAAGTTCTTCATATTGTTTACTTACAACTCGCATCTGTAACAACTCCTTCAGTATTAGCGCTCCACAAGTGTTTTTATACATCATTATATCAATCGATTTACAAGATCTGCTAGTAAATCTCTAATACAAAGGATAACGGTTTCCATTATTATAATTATACTTTTGTATAGTTTATGGTATGATATTCATATTTTTAGTATATTCGTTGTTTATTAACAAATTTTCATTGATAAAGTTTGCCCAATAATCCCTGTTAAGAATGCTTATTTTAAAACAAGACTATTTGGAAGTCTAATTTTTCTTTATATTACCAAAACTTTAAATTTCATTTGGATATCGAGTGTGTGTTGACGATTCCACAGGAAGATGAAACACTCCTTTATAAGTTGTCCTAACTATAAGTACCAAATTAAGTTGTATATTAACAATAGTAACTTCATTTAATTAATTCTTTGCTAGTACAAAGTAGTTGGGTGTCCACTTTTTATTCTAGCTGCAAAATTCCCCTTAATTCATAAAAAGGATTGAAAATAGCGTAAATAGAGGGAGAAAAGTTCTCTTATATGACTAGAAACACTTTAAAATAGGTAATTTTTTTATATAAGCGGAAAAGTTCCCCTTATTTACCGCAAAACTATCTCTAATCTGCAAATAACGGAAAAAGGTACGCTTATTTTTTTTGTTGCCATTCCGCAAGTAATTCGCCCCATAAATAACAAGACCATAATATATATTTCAGTGTATTTAGATGAAATAAGAATTTAGGTGTAAAAATAGCATTAAAAATGAATTAAAAAATGAATTAATCGTTATTATATCAACGAAAAATAGCATACGAAAAATAGCATACGAAATATAATGCGAATTCGTATGCTAAAGGTATTGTTTTTATTATTCTGTACTACTAAACTGAACTACTTAAGTTTAGATCTACTATGGTTTTTTTTGAATAGCTTCTTCCTCTTTTATTTAGTTAGTCTAGAACTTCATTTATATCAACATGAACTAAGTTGGCGTATGCCAACTGTGTTTTTGAATATGATGCAGCTGAACTAACTCCAACAGCCTTCATATCAGCTGATATTGCAGCGTCGATTCCAGCCTCAGCATCTTCAATAACCACACAATCCACAGGCTCTACTTGCAAACGTTCGGCAGCAAGTAAAAAAACTTCAGGGTCGGGCTTACTTTTAGTTATGTCGTTGCCGTCCGCGACTGCATCAAAAACGTGTTCTAAACCGATTTGTTCCAGAATAAACTTTGTATTTTTACTTGAAGAGCCAATGGCAATTTTAATCCCTCTTTCTTTCAAGTGATTAATAAACGACAAAACACCAGGTAAGATATCCTTCTCACTTATATCTTTTAATAGGTTTCTATAGATGTCATTCTTTCTTTCCGTAAGTACCTCCTGTTCTTTTTCACTATATTGTTTCTGTGAGTAATTTAGAATAATTTGCAGGCTTTCAACCCTACTCACTCCCCGTAATTTTTCATTTATCTCTCTATTAAAATGCAAATTCTCTTCATCAGCGATTGCTTTCCACGCCTTGTAATGAAATTCATCGGTTGTGACGATCACGCCATCTAAATCAAAAATAACTGCTTGTTTACTCATCTATTATTCATCCTATTCAATAAGTTCTATACCCAAATAAAAACCTCTGTGATTATGAGTACGCATTCAATTTGCCAAAGAATGTTTATTAACTACAACTAATTACCTCTCTTTTACACACTGTAAGTATATTTTACACAATGTAAAATTCATTGTCAAATAAAGGATAGACAAGTTGAGTTTCTGCATCGGTTAAGTTATAATAAGTGGGCTCATTAACAATATAGGATTGGAGGAGAATGGAATGGCAAAAAGCTGGAGGAATCATGCAGATGCATATCGTGTTCAAACTAGGGAAAATATTCTCGTAGCTACAAAAGAGCTCATTCTAAAGAAGGGTATTACAGAGGTTACGATACTGGATATCTCCAAAAAATCGGGTATTAGTCGTGTAACGTTTTATAAACATTTCAATTCGATCCACGAAATTGCAATGGAAATTCAAATTCAGATACTATCAGAAATCTCTGCCATAGAATTACCCAAAACCATGAAATATAAAAATGGAGCCGATAAGCTCCGGTGTTTGTTATTAGGATTTGCCGAATACTTTAAAGAGCATCGTGAAGATTTACGTTTTATTGCGATCTTTGATCTTGCATATGTTAATGAATACCCTTCAGAGGAATTGAAGCAGAAATACGCAGAGGAAATTTCCTCCTTTAAAACGCCGATAGTAGATGTCCTAAACTCCGGAATTCAAGACGGTTCTCTACAAGTAGATCAAGATCCCAAGCTTGTAGGGCGTACCATTGCCCATTCCTTACTCGGACTTGTGCAACGTTTGGCGACAAGAACGAATCTGGTAGAAGCCCCCTCTACTGATGAAGATATCTTGGAAGATTTTATTTCTATGATTGTGAAGTCGATTAGCAAATAAATGGTAGTATACTTATGATGTAAATTAAAGGACAGATTACGAAAGCAGATTACCAAAATTAATAAAATAGCCTTACTCTGTAGATGTCATGTCATATTTACTTATTCCTCATTTTTTGAAATTTGGAAGCTCTACATATTTTTTAAATGTTATCTCTCTTCAGTAAGAGGAAGATTAAAAGATAACCATTTCTACAATTGAATATAAAATTTCAAATACATATGTTGGTTTGTGGTACACTGATAACACACTTAAATCGAACAAATGTACAGAGCCATTAGATAAGGAATAACAGGTCTATTCAAATAGAGCTATTAGCCCCTCAAAAATAGACCTATTAATATTATAACGATCTACGGATTATCAAATACTGGATTCGATAGTGCCTTTAGCAAAAATAATCATTACTTTAGCGTATCTATAGGTTATTCAACTTCAAAGATACAAAACTATCTCAACTATGTCTCTTCCATAAATTTATAAAAACACTATTGGCACCTTATGCTTTCCGTGCTTTTATTTCTTCAAGAATACTAATATATTTATCTTTATCTAACCTATAGAAGTATATCACTATAATACCAATGATGGATGCAATAATTGGAACGATAGTCACAGAAATAAGAATTCCTTGTAATGCTTCAGGAGTCTGGCTTGAATTAGCTACATAACCTGTTGCGCCTAAAATTATACCTGACAATGCACCACCTAGTGCCATTCCTAATTTTTGAGTAAATATAAAAGTTGAGTACACAAGCCCTTCTGCTCTAATATTTGTTTTCCACTCCCCATATTCTACCGTGTCTGGGATCATAGCCCAAAGTAATGGCCTTGATAAGCCCATCCCGATAGCAACAATAATTCCAAATAAAAAGATTGAGAGTGCACTAGAGTGGAAAAAATATAATCCAATCCACCCTACAACAGATATTAATTGACTAAGAATGGCTAAATTTCTTTTACCCATCATTTTAACAAAGTAAGGACTTACCACAACAAATAATGTTGTTATTCCTAGGGTTACTGCAGAATAAGTTGCAAAGAGCACTATATCACCATAGATATATTTGAAGAAATAAAGCATTGAACCACTTTGAACTGCAGCACCAAGCGAGTTTACTACTATAAAGATTAACATAATTAATAACGGTAAATTAGTTCCAATCACCTTCATTTTTAATTTGAAAGGGATTTTTTCTTTTTGCTTGCTAGCTGATTTATCTATAGTATCCCCTAGTCCTTTAGTACCATAAAATGTTATGAGTAATGTGATTGTGGCTATAACAGCAAAAATAATACTTATTACTAGAAAACCAGTTTTTTCAGTTGAAAAGCTTTGAACGACTGGTAAGGTAGCACTAGCTACTATCAATGTAGCTACAGTACCAAATACTACCTTTACGGAAGAAATAGTAGACCTCTCTTGATAATCTTGTGATATCACAGCCATAAGAGAACTGTATGGGATATTTACCACCGTGTACATAAGACCAAAACCAATGTAAGTAACATATGCATAAACTAGCATACCTGTGTCACTAAAATTTGGAACCGTAAAACATAATACACCAGTTACTGCCATTGGAGTTGCCCCAAATAAAATATATGGTCTAAATTTCCCCCATCTACTTTTTGTTGAATCTACAATAAAACCTGCTCCTACATCAGTTACTGCATCAAGGATTCGAGTAACCAAAAATAACATAGCTGCTGCACTAGCAGAGATACCAAATACATCTGTATAAAAGTAGAGTAAATACATCGTCATTAAAATAAATATAAGGTTTAAACCAAAGTTTCCTATAGCGTATTGAACTGCTACTTTCATCCCAACTTTTTCAACAACTGGGTTTGACTGTTCAACCTCATTAACTTTACTCATTTTCAAGCCCCCTGTTTTTTCCTTTATAACGCAAAAAGAGATAATAAAGCGCTTTCATAATCTTAATAGAGGAAATGGAGCTAAGCGAATAACAACGAACGAACATCGTGTACGAAATTCATTCATTGTTTGTCAGTCCTCTTTCCGCTATAGCTCCTTTTCCGTATTCCTGTATATTTCTTGGAGTAAATTAGGCTGATTTCAAACCCTCCATCCTTCATACTCTTAGAAATTACAGATTCTCTTTTTAACTACAAATTTTCTTTTTCAACGTCAATTTTTAAGCAAGGGAGTAAATTTGTAATAAATATTAATAGATCCAAAACAAAAAACTGCTGATAGTCATCCAATTCTGTTCGCTTATCCTCTTTTAACAAAAGAAACTAATCAATTTTAATAACGCGCATCTACTCTGCCGCAGAAAGCATCGACCGGGCTCTTACCTTTGAACTCGGAGCGTCCCATTAATTTATCAAAAAGATTTTCCAAAACATATTCATTATTCGTATAGGCATTGACATAGGAGTGAACCATTGGGACATCTAATAAATGATACGGGTTAGCTAAACTAATAAACACTGTTGGTACTTCAGCTGTAAACCAAGGGGCATCGTCTCCCATACCTCCAAGTCCTTTCCAATTAATTCTGATTACTGTATTGTTGCTTGCCGTTTCAAAATTAGCAACATAGATGGCTAAATCATATTTGCCAGTAAAATCAGACACCTTCGCACCAATTTCTTGCATTACTTCTATTGTTCGAGCATCTGGTTTACCTGCCATAAATCCTTCCATATCTATATTAAAATCTCTGTTTCTTACATCAACGTCAAATCCTTCTCCCTCTAACATTGACTTAAGCTTTATACGTAAAGGAGAATCGATGCGGTCATTTTCCTCCAGCACATTTAGGTAAACTTTTTTATACTTTTCGTTATTCAATGGCAACAGATTTTCTAGGTTTTTTACAAGGGTGATTCCCTTATCTGCACATTCCTTTGCCCACTGAATATGTTTTTCATTCTTTAAAATGGAAAGCGCCTCTTCACTAGGAACCAATGTATTTGCAGCTTGCTTTTCATGAAGGTTTAATGCTGCTTTTGTTGCTAGTATTCTAGTAACTGCCTCATTTAAACGTTCATCCGTTATTAATCCTTTATGATAACCTTTAAACATAAATTCAATATCTTCTTCCATATTTTTAGTGAAAAGTAGCATATCACAACCCACTGCAATGGCTGTCGGGACGGCATCCTCCCGCTTCATACCAGTTGTATATCCTACCATTTGTGAAGCATCAGTGATCGCTAAACCATTGAAACCTAACTTTTCTCGAAGCAATCCTGTTACTAGTTCTTTCGAAAGCGTTGCTGGCACAGGCTTATCATCTAATTCTGGATTCAATTTTTGGGCATAGGCCGGTTGGGCAATATGACCAACCATTACCGTTTGTGCTCCGTAATCGATTAATTCTTGATATACCTTACCAAAACTATTATCCCATTCTTCCACTGTTAAAGAATTGACACTTGTTAACAAATGCTGATCCCGTTCGTCTACCCCGTCGCCTGGGAAATGTTTGATACTAACTGCAACGCCTTCCTCTTTTGCTGCATCCATATAACGTTTAGCCATCTTTATTACTTGCTCAGCGTTGTCTCCGAAAGTTCGTAAGTTAGTAATTGGGTTTCTAAAATTCATATCAATATCTACAATTGGAGCAAATGACCAGTTACACCCAACCGCTGCTCCCTCACTACAAGATATTTTACCTAATGCATATCCCATTTCTGGGTCATCCGTTGCCCCGACTTGCAGGGGCTTAGCAAAGTCTGTACCCTCTCGAACAATACCATTTCCACCAGCTTCTAAATTAGCTGCAATTAACAACGGTATTTTAGAAGTATCTTGCAGTGTGCGATGTGTTTCTTGTATTGATTTTCCGTCTGTTGGTCGGTACATAATCCCACCAACCCCAATGTTTTTAGTTAGCTTTTCTAAAAGATTCTTGTCACTAGAGACCCCTGGCAAACAAAATAATTGGCCTATTTTCTCTTCAAGTGTCATGCTTTTTAGAGTGTCTTCTACCCATTTAATACCGTTATCGTCCAAATAAAATGGATTTCCATTAAGATTAACCATTCTTGTACATCTCCTTGTTATCAATTATTGTTTATTAAGGCTGACCTAACGATTACTTATTTATCACTCTTTTTAGCAACTTCAAATAATCCTACAGCTTCCTCACTGTCTTTGTAACCGATCCGTACGGATTTTGCTCTGATTTGCTTGGATCCCTCGTTTAGAATGATTGGCCCAGTGTATAACTTCCAGTTAGCGTTGTCACCCTCCTCAAACGTGTACGTTATCGACGCTCCTTGTGTAGCCGAATGTAGCATGATGGCTGTTGGTTCATGATAAACACCTTCGCTCGCAGCTACTTTACCCCGCACCTGGCCATTAATTGGAATGAAAAGTGGTTTTGCGGTTTGAGGTTGAATACCCTCTGGCCACATTGTCTTAACCATCTGATCCTCAGGAATGTCTCCCCAAACGTCATATTTCTCACACCACTTGTCTAGCTCCGCTCGAAGTATACCCAGTTGTTCCTTGTACTGCGGATCACTCGCCAAGTTATTCAATTCGTCGGGGTCATTCACACAATCGTATAGCTCTTCCGGTGGACGTTTGTTTTGCAGAAAAGCTTGTAAGTCACCTTTCGCTTCGCCCGCTAATTGAAGTCTCCACAACTCCTGAAAAGCAGGATGATCATGACTGAAAGCAACCCATTGCATATATGGATTTTCAGGATAATAGTTACGAATATATTTAAAACGATCATCTCGTATCGCTCGAACCTTGTCATAGGCTTCATCATATCTGTCTCGAGTTGCAAAAACATATTGCCTTTCCTCATCGTCATTACCGATAAAGGTCTTACCTTGGATATGCTGTGGAACCGGTATATCCGCAAGTGACAGCATAGTCGGACCCAAATCAATTAAGCTGACCAATTGAGCAGTCGTATGTCCCTCGGAAATCTTACCCGGCCAACGAACAATTAGCGGGATTCTAATTCCAGCATCATACGGCCATCTCTTGGCTCGAGGCAATCCTTCGCCATGATCGCTCCAGAGAATAACAATGGTATTGTCTCTTAAGCCATCTTCTTCGAGTTGTTCAAGAAGCTTACCGACAAATTGGTCAGCATCTGCAATGCGGTCATAGAGTTTTGCGATAGAAAGTCGCGTTTTCGGTGTGTCTGGCAAATATGGGGGAACTTCAACTTTATCAGGATCGGTCACAACCGGTCTTTCTTGGGTAATCGATTTTTTTATTTCTTCAATTGACCGCCCTTTAAACAAATTTTTCACTTGTTCAGGTAATGGCTGCCCCCTCTCCAGCAATGGTAATAGTTGTGCCATTGGATTATCGGCGAACATTGCACTTTCGTGTGTAGCGTCATAATTAAATACAGAGAAGAATGGTTGCCCTGAGTTCCTGTTACGCCAATGAGCCTTTGTCCCATTTTCATCCCAAGCTGTTACAGGTGGTAAAAACTGATAATCCGTCTTAGCGTTATTGGTCGTGTAGTAACCATTTGCCCGTAGTATTTCTGGAATAAGTTTTACATGGGCAGGCGGGACAGCATAGTAAGGTGTAGGAAGCTCCGGCGTTTGTTTGTTATCATGCTCTGTCCGCATATGATGTGTGCCGATTGAATTTGCGTACATTCCGGTAATAATGCTTGACCGACTTGGCGCACATACACCAGCAGTACAGAATGCATTCTCATACATGGTACCTTCCTGAGCTAACCTGTCTATATTAGGTGTACGTGCTACGTTGTCTCCGTAACAGCCCATTCTTGGACTTGTGTCTTCAAGCGATATCCATAAGATGTTCGGTTTTTCATTTGTACTGTGCATTTAACATTTCTCCCTTCATATTTTAACGGTTAGTAGATAAAGCTAATGTTTCTAAGTAGACTAATAGGAGTTAATTTCTGGATTCAAAAACATGTGGTCCTATTTTTAATGATAAGCTTTCTGATGTCCCACTGGTGGACAGTTAAGTTCAATATGTTGTTTATTTTTCGATTCAGGGTCAATTGGAACCTAAAAAAAATTTACAGTGTGTAAATATATTTTACACACTGTAAATAACGGTTGTCAACGGTTACATTAAAACCGCCAAAATCTTTAGTAACTCAGTCTGGAGTAAGGTTATCTTTCCCTTCAAAAGATCCAGTTGTTTTATGTTAAATAACCCACTTATCTAAGGTATATGGCGTCAATTCGTATTCTTTAATAATTTCGTTTCTGGGTTTACCTGAAAGGTGTAGCTGAAACTTGATGACGGTAGTACAGGAGTAATGCAAGCCCCCGGCTATTCTCTATCCGTTATACCACCTATAAATTCTTCTGATTGTTATTAAAATTTTATGTCAATAGCACACATACCCTGTGATGGTACAAGTACTTCCAATGAGTTTATTTCTTCTTCCCTAAGTTCCGATGCTTTATACAATTGCTCTATATCATCTGCTTTAAGATACTTAGGGCTGCCCATATCCTTCCAATACTGCTTAGGGTTACAGTGTTCTTGATCGACCCGTTGAATTGTTATTTTTTTCGGATGTAATTCGTCTGAAATATCAATCTTAATTACTTCATCTTTTATCTCAGCATCCGGAATATTATGATTATACACAATTACCCTCATACCATTTTCTTTGCTTAAAGCAATCGCTTCTACCGTTGCACTAGCATCACCGGAGATTACTTCATAACGTTCCTTGCCTGCTTCGTGGAACAGTTGGAAACAACGATAAACTGGTTTCGGAATGCCATAATAATTCATGAGTCCAAATCCTCCGTGATAAGCACCGTCAAGTTGTCCGCTCTCCTCAAAGATATCAGAGAAGGTCCAGAAAGCATAGCCATCAACCAATCCATCGTTATCTGCTAGAATTTTTGCAACCATAGTTGCTGCATAGCTCTCATCATGCTGTGCATCATTTAGCATTGCAGAAGTGTTCCATTCTGTATAGTACAAAGGGTATTTCCCTGCTTCTTCGCGTGCTTTTGAAGTCATCTTTTTGATAACGCCCCGCTCATATTTTCCAAATTCTCCGGCTTCAAAAAGTTCCTTTAAAACACTCATATCTGTGCTTCCTTTTTTCCATAAGGGATCATCTGTTGGATAATGGTGTGTTGAAATAAAATCGAGCGGAACATTATTTCCTTCACAAAACTCAATCATATCTGTTATCCAGGCATTTATAGATGTAGCAGGACCTCCTACTCTTAATTGGTTATCAAAGCTCTTAATTGTTTTTGCGGTGTTCTCGTAAAGTTCGAAATATTGCTCCTTTGTCCCTGACCAGAAGTGGATTAAATTGGGTTCATTCCACACTTCAAAAAACCAAGAACGGATTTCTTCTATTCCATAACGGTCAGCAAGATGCTCTATAAAAGCATGAATGAAATCATTCCACAGATTGTAATCAGCAGGAGGAGTGATATTTCCTTTATAATGAAAAACCGTTTCCTTACCAGATGCGAGACATTCGGGCATAAAGCCTATTTCAATGAATGGTTTCATTCCAATGCTTAATAGGAAATCAAAAATATTATCAATATTCGAAAAATTATAAACGAACTCTCCAGGTACCGGATAGCCAAATGACATCTTTCTAAGGCAAACGCTCATATCATCATTAAACAAACCATGAAATCTTACATACTTGAATCCTAACTCTTCCTTTGCCTTTTTAAGCTGTTTCCGATAGTCTTCACGTAATGCTGTATAAGCACGGCAGCTGCCCACACATTCCTCCCAATAATGAGGGAAAGAAGATTTTTTGTCTGTGTTAATAGTAAAATTAATCATAATTTTTACTCCTTACTAGTTTTATAGTTTTCCATTTATTTTATTAATTATTTCTTTGAAATTATGAAATGCTGATACTACGTAACTCTATTCTCCTTAAAATCAGTTTCGTTTTCATAAACCCATGATAATATATTCGCTTCGAATGTTATGGTATGTCTGTACTATTTTTGGTAAGAAATTATCAATATCTGTAATGAAAAAGAGGCTTCTCAAGATTTGATTCAACTAATGGAAGCCTCTTTTAATTCAATTATTTGACACTTTGGCTACCAAAGAAAACCAAAACTATGAGGTTCCGATAAAAGTATCAATGAAATTAGTAACTACCTCTGCTTTTTAGATCAGAGTCACTTTCAAAAATCTTTTAAAAGTCAATACAACATTACACCTCAAGCATATCGAAAGTCTTTATTGTAATCATTTTTCACTTATCAGATAACCCTCCCCGTTCAAGCTATGTTAATAGTGTTGGTACCAAGGGCTGTAGTGCATCGTTTGTTATCTTTTCATTAATCATTGGTATGTTGTTTAAGATCCTTTTCTGTATTCGCCAAATAAAATCAAATGATCCATTATTAAATCTATCTGTATTCAAATATAAAGTCTTTATATATTTTTATACAATTTAAACAAGCCTTACAACTTCACGAATGAGGCTTGTTTGTTTCTGGAAAGTTCCCAAACACTTATTGATATAATAGTAGAAATATTATCCCTTCTATATCTGCTTTCTCTTGATATAGTATTAGTTGCTCTAATAACTTAACCAATGACTTCTGTCTTAGGATTGCACCTTTTTATCAGATTCCTTCTTTCTCCAAGGTAATGACTCAAGCCCTAAAAAAAGTAATCATTTACAATTATTAATATACATCTAGCATAGGTATGTTCAACACGCAACCTGCCATACTTGCAATTCCCCCTATTCCTAAAAAATCTAAGGTTATGCAAGGGTTAAGAGACCTATTATTGTTGTAGATTCCATATTTAGTTAGATAGATCTATATTTCGTTAAGTTTTATCCAAACTTTTTCATATACTTTTTTTAAAGGTACCTTGTTAGCTCTCGCTATTTCTTTGCACTCTTCATATTCGGGGGACCTTTGGATGACTTCTCCTTCATAAATCCCTTCTTTAACAGTGACGGTTCCCCACTCAATATCCACCCTCCTAAATCTCCTCTCAACACGATGAACGGTTAGAGGATAATAGCGCAATCCAAGGGTAGTTGTTTCGTTGAATAAAATTTCCTTCATTCTATTCAAGTTCCTATTGGAACAAAGTAATTGAAGTAACACTCCAGGTCTATTTTTTTTCATATAAATCGGGGTGTAAAACACATCATTTGCCCCTGATTCAAAAAGCAAATCCATTACATATCCAAGCCATTCACCTGACATATCGTCTAAATTGACTTCCATTTTAAACATTTGATCATCCATATGTTCATGATTAGGAGGAAGCTTTGAAACCATGCATGGGTCCCCTTTCATTGTCAATTATCTTTTTTTTCTATTCTCCTATAATGACACGTAGAACGTTTGGGCGATCTTTAAAAGTTTTCGTCCCGGCCCCATAACCTATAGATTTGACTTCCATTGATGGAAGGGTGCAAAACTCCTCGGACAACACTGATACTATGGCAGCTCCAGTTGGTGTAGTAAGCTCAAATCTCACATTGCTTTGTTCAATTGGTACACCTTTTAGCATTTCTAATGTAGCAGGAGCTGGTACTGGGTAAATCCCATGATCAATATGAATTCTGCCCGTCCCTACTGGTATAGATGAGGATTTTATCCTCTTAATGTCTAATTGATGAATTAAAATGGCCGTACCAATAATATCGATAATAGAATCCACTGCACCCACTTCATGAAAATGTACATTTTCCAAAGGAATACCATGAATCTTCCCTTCTGCCTCACCAATCTTTTTAAAGATTTTTAGAGATGTTTCTTTTACTTCATCAGATAATTCAGCTGTTTCAATTAACGTTACAATATCTTTATACGCTCGATGAGCATGGTGATGGTGATGAGCATGACGGTGACCATGTGAATGATCGTGATCATGTGAATGATCGTGATCATGTGAATGATCGTGATCATGTGAATGATCGTGATCATGTGAATGATCGTGATCATGTGAATGATCGTGATCATGTGAATGATCGTGATCATGTGAATGATCGTGATCATGTGAATGATCGTGATCATGTGAATGATCGTGATCATGTGAATGATCGTGATCATGTGAATGATCGTGATCATGTGAATGATCGTGATCATGTGAATGATCGTGATCATGTGAATGATCGTGATCATGTGAATGATCGTGATCATGTGAATGATCGTGATCATGTGAATGATCGTGATTATGTGAATGATCGTGATCATGTGAATGAACATGGTTATGTGAATGATCGTGATCATGTGAATGAACATGGTTATGTGAATGATCGTGATCATGTGAATGAACATGGTTATGTGAATGATCATGCGAATGAGTAGCATCATCATTCAATATCACATCAAACTTTGTCCCAGTTATTCCATTTTTGATGACTTTCTTCCATTCCAGTGTATATTCTTCTGAAATGTTTAATTTTTTCAGTTCTTCTTCTAACTTACTAGGGTCCGCTCCTGCATCAAGCAATGCTCCAATAACCATATCTCCACTAACCCCAGAAAAACAATCAAAGTACAATGTCTTCATCTATATGACTCCCTTTTTTGCTATTTGATAGATTAAGGCAGCGTTATATGCACCACCAAATCCGTTATCGATATTTACTACACTAATGCCTGATGCACATGAATTTAACATGGTTAGTAATGCAGACAATCCATTAAAATTCGCCCCATATCCTACGCTTGTCGGAACGGCCATGATTGGATGAGAAACAAGTCCACCGACCACGCTAGGAAGTGCTCCTTCCATTCCTGCTACTACAACAGAAACTGTCGCATTTTGAATCTCTTCGATATTATCAAAAAGACGATGAATTCCTGCTACACCAACATCATATATCCTGCGAACATTACACCCTAACGCTTCTGCGGTAACTGCAGCTTCTTCTGCTACCTTTAAATCTGATGTCCCCGCACAGACAATGGCAATATACCCCTCAAAAGAATCTTCCTTTGTATCCTCCCTCCAAAAAAGGATTTGAGCTAGCTCATTATAAATAAACTCCGGATACTTCTTAAGGATATACTCCGCTTTTTCTTTTGTTATCCTTGTAACCAATACATCATTGTTATTTGACCTTATTGCATTAATAATTGAAAGTATTTGTTCCGCCGTTTTTCCTTCTCCATAAATGACTTCTGGAAATCCTTGTCTTTTTTTTCGATGATGATCGACCTTTGCAAATCCCAAATTCTCATATGTCGCAAGTTTTTCCTTTGCTTCTTTCACCGTTAATTTCCCACTTTGAACCTGCTCTAAAATCTCTTCCATCATAATTATTCACTCCTTAGTCGCCGCAAACAAATATATTTAACATTTACTAAAAATACTTTTTTAGATCATGCACAAACAACTCATATTTCCTATATATCACTGAATATATTTCATGATTGTTTTGATCTGGTATAATTGGAGATCCCATCGGAATATTCTTTTTTATTTCATCAAAAGACGTTACCTTTTCTAATGCGACTAAAGCTGTCCATGCTGCTCCCCAGGCTGCACTATGATGGGTCTCTGAAACATATACTTCTTTTCCAAAAACATCAGCTAATATCTGTAACCATACTTTCGATCTTGATAAGCCTCCATTAACATAGATTTTTTCTGATTCACCAACTGAATGTTCTAATGCTTTAGCAATTTGGTATAAATTAAAAGTAATTCCCTCTAGCACTGCACGAACAAAGTGCTCGGGTTTATGGGTAACAGTCATTCCAAAAAAATTCCCTTTCGCATGTTGGTTCCATAATGGCGCTCTTTCACCATTTATATAAGGGAAAAATAACATCCCCTCCGCTCCTGGCATCACTCGTTCGGCTTCATTCGTAAAATCATCAAAGCTACCTTGGTAGGATAAAAGTTCTTTTAACCATTGTAGGGCAATCCCACCATTATTTGTCGGACCACCAATAATATAATCATCCTCTGTAAATGCATAACAAAAGGTTTCGTGGTTATCACTTAGCTTGAAACCTTTTGTAAACTGTCTGATAGCTCCGCTTGTCCCAGCAGTGATTGCCACTTCTCCCTTTGAAATGGCCCCAATTCCTAAGTTAGCTAATTGACCGTCAGCTGCCCCTATTACAAACGGGATTTCTCGTGGAAGTCCTAACTTTTCTGCTACCTCTTCCTTTAATCCAGTTAAAACTTTAGTTGGGGGAACAATGTTCGATAGTTGTTCCTTCTTGATTCCTGCTTTGTCTACAAGCTCATCATCCCACTGAAGAGTTTGACCATTAAATAGCCCTGTGGCTGACGCCATTGAATAGTCAATGACTCGCTCATTAAACCATTTGAACAGAAGATACTCCTTGATTGAAAGAAAATATTGTGCATTAAGATATGGCTCATATTCCGTTTCCTTCATCCAAACTAACTTTGATAGTGGAGACATCGGGTGTGTTGGCATTCCATTTTTTTCATAAATGTTCATTCCATCTGTTTGCATTAAATGAGCAGCTTGTTCACTACTTCTTCCATCAGCCCAAATAAATGCATTTGACAAAGGCATTCCATGCTCATCCATACAAAGGAGGGAATGCATCGCAGCTGATAGACCAACTGTTACTAATTCATGTTTCTCTATGTTCGCAGAATTCATTGCCTCTAAAACAGCTTGTATAGCTAGTTGTTCTATTTCATCCGAATTTTGCTCAACCCAGCCTGGTTGAGGATAATAGGAAGTGATTAATTTTTCAGATTCTGAGACAACCTTCCCCTCTAGTGTAAAAATGATCGCTTTTACACTTGTTGTTCCAATATCAAGACCCATGACCATCTCTCTAGACATCCTTCATCTCCCATTTCAATGTAATAATGTTTACAGAAAAAGCCTTGGAGAAAATTCCAAAGCCTTTTCTATTATGAAAGAACCTTATTCATACTTCCGCTCTTGTAACCTACTAAATCTAATGTTATATATTTGAATCCGTATTTTATAAGCTCTTTTGAAATGGCTTCATGATTCTCTAATACTAGAGTCATATCACTCGGTTCTACCTCAATCCTTGCAATTTCTTGATGTGTTCTAACTCGGACCTGGCGTATATTTAATGATTTTAAATACATTTCTGCTTTTTCCACTTTTGTTAGCTTTTCAATTGTAATTTGTTCACCATAAGCAATCCTAGATGATAAACAAGCAAAAGAAGGTTTATTCCATGTTGGTAAATCATAGTCTCTAGAAAGCTCTCGAATCTCGTCTTTAAATAGATTTGCTTCTTGTAATGGCCCACGAATTCCCTTTTCCTTTGCCGCTGTCATGCCTGGACGAAATTCATTTAAATCATCTGCTATAACACCATAAACAACATTATTAAATCCCTTTTTTTCCATGACAGGAATTAAGTGATCAAAAAGACTGCTTTTACAAAAATAACAACGATTTCGATCATTTTCAGTATATCCAGGGATTGCTAATTCTGAGGTCTCTAAGACAAGATGATTTACCCCTATTCTCTTCGCTAACTCCTTTGCCTCTTCTAGTTCACTAGAAGGATATGTTTCAGAATCGGCGGTCACAGCAACTACCCGATCCGGCCCAAGTATATCAACCGCTACTTTTAATAAGAAGGTACTATCCACTCCACCCGAAAAAGCGACAACAACAGAGTCCATTTCACGGAGAATTGACACTAACTTCAAATACTTTTCATTAATCATTGTCCTTCTCCTTTCTTATCAATCTGATATGTTTTAAAATACATAGATTCATAGATTAATAGTTCCTACCTTCTAATTCAATTAAATTGTCATACTTCCAAAACCACCGTCAACTCGAATAAGAGTACCGGTTACAAAGCTTGAAGCCTGCTCAGAGGAAAGCCAAACCGCAGCTCCTTTTAACTCATCCGGATTTCCAAACCTCTTCATAGGTGTATGATTCATTATTGATTCAATTCGCTCTTCGCTAAGGATTTTCCTATTTTGTTCTGCAGGAAAAAATCCAGGGATAATGGCATTTACACGAATCCCGTAAGGAGCAAATTCTCGCGCTAAAAACTGTGTGACACTATTTACTCCAGCCTTTGAGACTGAATACGTAAATACTTTTGATAATGGTGTAGTGGAAGAAACTGAAGAAATATTAATGACGCTTCCTTTTTTTTCCTGTTCAATCATTTTTTTAGCAAATATCTGGCAGGCAACGACAAGCCCTTTTAAATTCACATCCATAATGTCATCCCATTCTTCCATCTCTAAATCAAAAAATGGAGTTGCACTATTTTTCCCTGGTGCATTAAGTAAAATCTCAAACCCACCTGACCACTCTTCAATTTCTTTTGCCACACGTTCTAAAGATTCTCTTGAGCAAACATCTGCTTGAAAGGCTTTACCTTCCCCTCCACTTTTTTCAATCTCTTGGACTACTACATTTGCTTTTTCAAGATTACGACCAACAATTGCAATCTTCGCCCCATGTTCAGCTAAGCCTTTGGCAATGGAAGCTCCTAATACACTATTTCCTCCAATTGCTACAGCAGTTTTCCCAGTTAAATCAAATAATTGACTCAATTTAAAAGCCCCCTTAGCGCCATCTATAGGTAGCAATTTTCCCTGGTGAAAACTGAATTGCTACCTGTCAGTGTTTTGTTTTTTAAAATAAGTTTCCGTTCTCATCAAAGGATAGCTCAAATAGTTCTGAACTCTGGTCCATTTGAGGATGCTGATTAATATGGTCGAGTAAAGCTTCTGACACTTCGATTTCACTTATTTCAAGTGTATTTTTGATTCGAACCATTTTCACCTTTGTAAAATCCAAGATGTTACATGTTTTAATGGCTGCTTGTATCGCCTCTTTATCATTAGATAGAGTCGTTGCTATTTTTGTTGGTGCACACACCGTTGAAGTTAATCCATTGGCATAGGTAAATTCAAGATTCATTTTGTCAACTAGTCGTTGGGTCGTGAAATCTGCAGTTCCGACTCCATTGGCATTCCCTTCCGTTTCATGTGTTAAATCAAGGACCACCATTTTATTTACCTCTGGTCCACCATGTGCATATGGAGTTGGATAACGACCGGTGATATTGGGATCCATCCCGTCTCCGCTGATATTTTTCCCAATTTTGTCAATCACAAGGACGTCTATCTGTTCAAAGAAAAGCTTTGGTAATAATTGTTTCGCTTGTTTCTGTAAGTCCGGTTCTTTTTCGGCAATTTCTTCGGCCGCTACCACCTCAACACTCGTAACCTTATCAAAAGCATTTTCAATCGACGCTACCCCAAAGAGGACCGGTGTTTTTTCCATGATCATCTTTGCCATCGCAGGAACATTTTCTGCCATATACTTAAATCCCAATTGATGACAAGCCTCTGCCCCCTTTTGTTTTCCTAAACCAATACTAATCATCTTCATAATTCCACTCTCAACAGGTCCACGAAAAGCTGTATGAGGTTTTATCCGATTAATCACCACAATTCCATCTGCTTTTGAAGCAAATTGATCTACATAAACAGGTAGGCCACTTGATAATTCACCTAACTTTATAACGTCCATCGATGAACGAATTTCCGCACCTACAGTTTCTTCGGTTACACCAAGATGTGCTAAGACTTCACGCTGGCCTTCTGCAGTAGCACCTCCATGACTCCCCATACTAGGTACTATGAATGGTATCGCCCCTAGTTCTTTTAAATATTGTACTGTGACAGATGTAATATCAACTAGACGATCCATACCACGACTTCCAACTGCAATGGCAATTTCCATGCTGGGTTTTACTTTTTTACGAATTATTTCTTGATTTAATTTTCCTTTTAGGTCTTGCTCAAGATTTTCTAGTTTTTTGTCATCAAAATGCTGTCTTACTTTAACCATCTTCGGCACTGGAATATCTTTTAATAAATCTTGAATGATGCCCATACCTTACCCTCCAATTACATGTTTACTTTACAGAAAAGAAGTTTTTCGCATTATGAAAACCTATATTTTCAACCATTTGATGTAGAATCTCTTCATCATTTGGCGCCTGGCCACTTTCAACCCATTCTCCAATGAGATGGCACAAAATTCTTCGAAAATAATCATGTCTTACATATGAAAGTAGACTACGAGAATCTGTGGTCATGCCGATAAAATGACTGAGAATTCCCAAGTTTGCTAAGTCTTTCATCTGTCTTGTCATTCCATCTAGCTGGTCATTGAACCACCATCCAGAACCAAATTGAACTTTCCCTGGAACACCTTCCTCAAAGAAGTTCCCAATCATTGTTCCAATCACATAATTATCACGAGGATTTAAATTATATAGGACCGTTTTAGGCAGTGAGCCCATGCTATCTAATGTATCTAAGAAACGGGATAAGCCTTCAGCCAAAAGTTGGTCTCCAATCGAATCAAAGCCACCATCAGCCCCAATTCGTTTTTGCATATGGGTATTATTATTTCTCAACGCTCCCATATGAAGTTGCATCACCCAATTTTTCTCCGCATACATTTTACCTAGTTCAACTAAAAGATAGGAACGATACCCAATAATTTCTTCTTGGGTAAGTTCTCCCTGAATTAAACGTTTCTGAAAAATGGTTTCTACTTCGTTTTCCGAAAACGCTTTAAAGTTCATTTGTGTAATATCATGATCTGAAGCCAGACAACCATTCTTTGCAAAGTAGTCCACTCTTTGTTTTAAAGCTTTAATCAACTCTTTTAAACTGGAAATCTTAATGGCTGAAACATCTTCGAGTTTACTCATCCAATCATGAAATGATGATCTTTCAATAAATAAGGCGCCGTCCGGACGAAAAGTAGGAGCAACTTCCACACTAAATGTTTCATCTTCCTTTAATAATTGATGATATTCTAGCATAGAGGTTGGATCATCTGTTGTTCCTACAAATTCAACATTTGATTTCTCTATAAAGCGTCGAGGCTTGTAATCCGGAGTGCTTATTTTCTCATTACATTCTAGCCAGATTTCACGAGCGGTTTTTGGTGACAATCTCTTATCTATCCCAAAATAGGTTTTTAACTCCATATGTGTCCAGTGATACAACGGGTTTCCAATTAAATGAGGAACTGTCTCAGCCCATGCCTCGAACTTCTCCCAATCAGTTGCCTCCCCTGTGATAAGTCTTTCACTTACCCCGTGCATACGCATAGCTCTCCATTTATAATGATCTCCTGCAAGCCATAGTTGCGCTATATTTTCAAATGAATGGTTTTCATATATTTCTTTTGGACTTAAATGACAATGATAATCAAAAATCGGTAGTTTCTTCATGATATTTTGAAAAAGATGTTCTGCTGTAGAATTCGTTAATAAAAAGTCATCGCCTAAAAACGCCTTCATTCTTTTTGCCCCCCAAGTATTACCTATAATTTAATTTGTTTACAAAACAAATTAATTATTTTATCATTAGACTATCATCTCAAAATGATTTCGTCAACAGGTGTCATTTATATAAATTTAGTAAATAAGGGAACATAAGTGTATAATGTTTTTATTAGAAATTTTGGTGATTTATAAAATCTTGAATTTAGATAGATATAATTTGATTAAAAGGGTGGAGTTTTATGGCAATTGGTGATGCTGCTTACATAAAGAAAATAAATAGAAGTCAAATCATAAGTAAAATTATAGAACAAGGAATGATATCTAGAGCTGATTTATCTAAAATTACGAAATTAACCAGAGCAACGATTTCTGTCCAAGTGGCTGATTTATTAGAGGAGGAATTGATTGTTGAATCCCAGCAGGAGCATAATACTGTGGGGAGAAAGCCAATCATGCTTTCTCTTAATCGACTTGCAGGATATGCTCTAGGAATTGATCTAGACTTTCGAACTATTTCTTTTACAGTATCGGATTTAACCGGTAATCCAGTTCGAACTGATCATGTTGAGTTAGAAAACTCAAATTATGATGAGGTTCTTCAAATCTTAATCAACGAGATTAGAGGCTATAAAGAAAAATATTCTCATAGTCGTTTTGGGATTGTTGGGGTTGTCATTGGCATCCATGGAATAGTCAAGAACGACAACACAATTAGCTTTGTCACACAGCACAAATGGTACAACAAAGACCTTAAGGGTGACCTTGAGAGAAATTTACACACTGAAATATACATAGAAAACAATGCAAATTTATGTTCTTTTGCGGAAAAGGTATATACTCATCATCAAAGTGAAAACTTGGTTAGCGTTAGTATGTATTCTGGCATTGGACTTGGAATCCTAATTAATGGTGAGCTATTAAAAGGATATCATGGTTACGCAGGTGAAATGGGGCACATGATCATCATACCTGACGGAAAACCTTGTAATTGTGGTAATTTGGGTTGTTGGGAGCTTTATGCTTCTGAGAATAGCTTCCTAAAACAATTAGCTGAAAATCTAAATCAACATCTACTGTCCTATGAGGAGGTTAAAGAGCTAATTCATGCAAACAATCCAGTTGCCATGCAACAAATTGAAGAGTTTTTAAAGTACATAGCCGTAGGCCTTAATAATATTATCAATTTATTAAACCCAGAAACTTTGGTATTAAATAGTGAATTACTAAAAATGATTCCAAATGCAGAAAGTAAGATTAAGGCGAACCTCAAATCCTCAATTAGTGATTATAAAGAATTGTTAATTTCAGAACTTGGCACAAATGCCAGTGTCATGGGTGCGTGTGCTTTAGCTATTAAAAATTTCCTAGAAATCCCAGAGTTAAGCTTTACCATCGAAAATGATATATTAGAAGGGATTAATTAAACGACCTTCTTATAAGCAACTAGTCTAAGCTGCTTATAAGGAGGTTTTCATTGTTAAGGAGACTGTTATTCTCCAGATATATCTACTTATAGGTGGGCCTAAAAGGTTCATTAAAAAAATCCCTTCATTAATTGTTATTACGAAGGGAATCTATTTTCTTAAAAAGGGAATCAATTAAATCCAGTTTGTGTGGAATACTCCTTCTTTATCAACACGTTGATACGTATGAGCACCAAAGTAATCACGTTGTGCTTGCAATAAATTTGCTGGTAAGGTTTCGGAGCGATAGCTATCATAATAAGCAATAGCACTTGAAAATGCTGGTACTGGAATACCTCTCTCAATTGCCAATCCGACAACCTGGCGCAATTCTGCTTGGTAGTTTTCTGCAATTTCCTTAAAGTATGGATCTAATAAAAGGTTCGCTAGATTTGCATCACGCTCATAGGCATCTTTAATTTTTTGTAAGAATTGAGCCCGAATAATACATCCTCCACGGAAAATCATCGCGATGTCCCCATAGTTAAGATTCCAATCATATTCCTCCGATGCTGAGTGCATTTGAGCAAACCCTTGGGCATAAGACACAATTTTACTAAAATATAAAGCCTTACGTACTGATTCAATTAACTCCTCTTTGTTCCCCTTAAAAGCTTCCATTTTTGGTCCTTGTAATAATTTGCTTGCTTTCACACGCTCATCTTTCATAGCGGAAATAAAACGAGCAAATACAGACTCTGTAATAATTGGAAGAGGAACACCCAAGTCTAATGCATTTTGACTTGTCCATTTACCCGTTCCTTTTTGTCCAGCCGTATCCAAAATCAAATCTACAAGCGGCTTCCCGGTTTCTTCATCCACTTTCGTAAATATATCTGCGGTAATCTCAATTAAATAGCTGTCTAGTTCTCCTTTATTCCACTCTGCAAACACTTCATGAAGCTCGGTAGCACTTAAGCCAAGGGCATTCTTAAGGATAAAATAAGCCTCACAAATTAACTGCATATCTCCGTACTCGATTCCATTATGAACCATTTTCACATAATGACCAGCTCCATTGGGACCGATATAGGTGCAGCAAGGATCATCTTCTACTTTTGCTGAAATGGATTTTAAGATAGGCTCTACCAATTCATATGCTTGTCTTTGGCCCCCAGGCATAATTGAAGGACCTTTAAGTGCTCCTTCCTCCCCGCCCGATACTCCTGTTCCAATAAAATGAATACCCGTCTTCTCCAATTCCAGATTCCGTCTTATGGTGTCTTGAAAAAATGTATTACCACCATCAATGAGAATATCTTCTTTTTCAAGGTAAGGCTTTAAAGAATCTATCGTTGCATCTGTCGCAGTACCAGCTTTAACCATTAATAATATCTTTCTTGGCTTTTCTAAAGAATCAACAAACTCCTGAATCGTCTTTGCACCAACAAAGTTTTTCCCTTCTGCTTCATTTTTTAAAAACTCTTCTGTTTTATCATATGAACGGTTAAATACAGATACAGAATAACCTCTACTTTCAATATTTAGTGCAAGGTTTTTACCCATAACCGCTAAGCCGATGACACCAATTTGCTGTTTTGACATTGTTCCTCAAATCCCTTCTTAATCTCTTTATTTAGCAAACTATTTATTAATTTGTTTTGTAAACTAATTAATAAAAGGATATCATTCTCCTATCCTACAGTCAATAATCGAAGTGTGACTATTCTTTTAAATTACTTCTATCTTTGCTTTTATATATAGTGGTACCATGTGCATGAAGACAAGATGCAATTACTAGATTATTTCTCTGACAGATCTGGTTAGAGATCTTCTTAATAAAAAAAAGAAACACCCGTAATAATTCGACGCGGTTACGTAACCCATCCATTCATTACTAGTGCTACCTTAATTTTATTATTTATTAATTTGTATTTTCTTCAATAGAACTAGTCATTCACTTTTTGGATTTGATTCAATGCTTTGTTAATTTCAACAACCATTGACTCAGGAATAGAGCCTCCTGATTGTTTAATTAGTGCTTCAACAGTCATAGCATTCATTATTTTAATCATGGATTCAGATTTTTTCACATTTTTTGCAACATCTCCTCGTTTTGCCTTTGCATAATTCATCATATTGTCTAGGATTTGGGCTCCCTCAGGACTTTTCCGAATATCCGCCATAACGTCTTTAATAGAATAATAACCCTCAGGTTGGTTCATTTCTGGATGATCAAACCAATTTATAACATCTCGTCCTACTAGTACATAATCCTTATTCTTTTCTGACACTTTTCTTATCGTGATTTCATCTGAACAATTTCCTGCTTTTACTTCGATTCTATGCTCGTCCTGAAGTTTCAATTTAAATATAAATACTTTATTACCACTTTGCTTTTCTACAAGTTCGCCGTTACTATATAGTTCAACTGAGTCATAATTTGAGTACACTTTAATTTCTGTTACTTCTTCGTGACGCTCTACATAATTCCTTCCACATAAATGAACAAAAGGTTCATTATTCCAGTACGCCTTGTAAAGATAGAACGCATCCTTCTTATACTTTCTATCAAAAGTGATGAGCCCCTTCTGGTTTATGCCGTTCTCTCCACCCTCATCTCGACCATCTGCAGCGAAGTCAAACATATTCCATACATGTGTTGCCCAAAGATAAGGACGGTCATTAAACATATTTACCATATGTTCATGATATACTGTCTGATATTGTTCTGTATAATCCCCTTTCTCTGGTGTTGGAGATTGTAATTTTGGATTAGCATCTGCACCATATTCAGCTAAACCAATTATTTTATCTGGGTATTTTTTATGAAAGTCATCAAAGAATTTATCATTATCCGCTAGATTTCCTAAATACCAACCATAGTATAAGTTATAAGACATAATATCAGGTAAGGTTACTAATGGTTCATCAATTTCAAGCATAAATACGTGAGCCATAGTTGTTGGTCTAGTACTGTCTAGGCTATGTGCCAAATCATTTAATATCTTGTGGTTCTCCATTAAATCATCCGTTACACCCGTAACAGTTATTTCATTCGATAATCCCCAACAAATGATCGATGGATGGTTATAGTTCTGTACTATTAATTCTGTCAACTGTGTTATCGTATTCTCTCTTCCATTAGTCATATGTTCTGTGATATAAGGTATTTCAGCCCATACAATCATTCCATATTCGTCACATAAATCATAAAAGTACTGATCATGTTGATAATGGGCTAAACGGATAGTATTTGCACCAATTTCCTTTATCAGTTCCATATCTTCTATCATCATTTCTCTAGTAATAGCGTTTCCAGCACCTCTTCTGTCTTGGTGCCGCGAAACACCTCTAAGTGGATAAGGTCTACCATTTAAAATAAATCCTTTATCCTTATCAAAAGAAAATGTTTTACATCCGAAACGACTTTCTACCTGGTCGATCACGTTCCCATCTTTTATAAGCTCTGCTTTTGCTTCATATAAATATGGATTTTCCACACCATCCCATAATTGAACTTTTGGAATTTCAATTTTACCAGAAGCAACTCCTTCGACAACAGGAACTTCTGTGGATCCTACGCCATTAATTGTGTAGCGAACTACTTCGGCTTCACCTGTTACAAATGATTTCAAATCTACATTTGCAGATTTCTCAATTATTTCAGATGTTATATTTAAACCACTACCACCATAATAATCCATATCAAAGTGACTATCAGCCACAATTACCATGTACACATCGCGATATATTCCACCATAAAAGGTAAAGTCAGCCTTCTGAGGATACACCCGATCATTAGGACTATTATCAACAGAAACGACCAGCTCATTTTCTTCTTTTAAGACTTCTGTAATATTCACTCTAAAAGTCGAATAACCTCCATCATGTTTAGATAGTTTAGTATTATTCATCCATACTTCTGCTGTAGAGTTTGCACCTCGAAATTCCAGATATACCTGATCACCATTATTTAATTCTGGCTTATCAAAAGTCTTCCCATACCAGCAAGTTCCTCTGTAATAATCATTACCACCATCTTGTCCATCAATAGCGTTCCATGTATGAGGAATATTTATTTTCTCACCTTGTGTTCCGAATATTTTCTCTGCACCAACATTTTCTTTTACAAATTTCCAATCTTCGTTGATTAATATTGTCTTTCTCACTGTAACGCCTCCTATATATTATATAATGTAGTCTACTCATTAGATTTTTCTAGTGATTTATCCGCTTTCTTTCATTTCTATCGTATCATTATTCATATGAACCAATCTGGTAATCTGGTATTATTTTTGGGAAGATATAATTCTCAAAATAACCTAACTGTTTTGGTTTTAGGTGGTAGTTCCTAAAGGGATTACCAAGGGGCTTTTTTTTACTAAGTCAAAAGCCTTCTTAGCAAACGTAAAAAAAGAGTCTGGATTATAATTGGAAAATTGACCAATAATTATATTCCTGACCCTCTTTATCATATTTAATGCCATTGAAGTTTCTTCAGATAAGATAAGGTTTGTAATTTATTGATTTCAAATTTAACATCTATGCCATATTTGTTTACTCAAACTGAAAACATGTACACTCTTCGGTATAACAACAGTCTATATCATCACTGAAATTCTGAAACAGTGATATAGAGAATCGAGTAGGATTTGCGGATAATTGGCCAAATAAATGGTAAGACCTAGTAAAATATAGGGAACTCACCCAATTTATAGGTCTAACTTTCTTGCGGTACTTCACTTCTCTTTCCCTATTTCCTTACTTAATCAGAACTGGTTTTCAAGCGTGTTGTTGATTTTCAATCCAAACTGCAACTTGATTAATGAGCCTGGAGAATTCTAACATTAAATACTTACTTTAAATTGCCATTCTTAGAAATCGGAGTATATTTACCAAATATCGGAACATTCCACATCCCCTAAGCAAGCACTCAATCACATTATTAATAATGTGATTGAAACGACTCTAAAAACAAACTCTTTTTAAGAAGTTCTCTCTCTTTATCTTCACGTGCCACGTTACGCCACTCTAAATCACCACGCTCTAAGGAACGTACTAAAATTTCTGCTGACCCCATATTCGTTGCTAGAGGAATATCATACACATCACATAACCTTAATAAAGCGGTAATGTCTGGCTCATGTGGTTGTGCTGTTAACGGATCACGGAAAAAGATAACCATATCCATGTCATTGTTTGCTACCATAGCTCCAATTTCTTGGTCACCACCAAGTGGTCCTGAGCGAAAGCGATGAATTTTTAATCCTGTTTTTTCAGAAACCAACTTCCCTGTTGTACCAGATGCATATACTGTATGTTTCTCTAGATAGGGTTGATATGCTTTAGCAAATTGAACCATTTTATCCTTGTTTTTATCATGTGCGATTAAAGCAATCTTCAACGATCATCATCCCCTTAAATAGTTATTATGAATGAAAATTAATTTGGAATATAAAGTACTACTTATAACGAGCCCCTTTTGTACTAGCTTTTGCACGTGAAAGTATAGGTACCAGAACTTACCTCTTGAGAATTCCCGTTAGGTAATTCTATTATTGTGTCACTTGGAGTACTTATTGTGAACTCAATCTGTTCGTCTACATACTCCCATTTCACTTCAATTAAACCCTCAACAGAAAGGTATTTCCCTGATACCATTTTTAATCGTTTATCTGTGTATGGCTGAATTTTAATTTTTTTATAGCCTGGCAATAATGGTTTGATTCCTAAGATGTATTGATAATAAAATTCACCTACACTTCCAAAAGCATAATGATTAAAGGAAACCATATTATCATCTACAACTTTGACATCATTGACCGTACCATCTTCCTTTAATGCATCCCATCTTTCCCACGTAGTAGTTGCACCGCGTTTAACCTGATACATCCATCCTGGACACTCTTCATTCAATAAAACATCAAAAGCCAATTTTCTCTCTCCTGCTTCAATCAATAGTGGAAGAATGAATTCTGTTGAGAAAAAGCCTGTTTTCATACCTTGCGTTCTCACCATTTTCACTAAATGACCTAATACTTTATGGCGCAATTCACCTTCTGGTATCACATATTGCAATGCCATAATATAGGCACCCTGATAATCGCCGCTAATTTTACCATTTTTCTCAACAAACCTTTTGATATAGGCATCCCTAGTTAATCTATATTGTTCTTTATATCTTTTGGCATCATCAACTCGGTCTAATTTTTCTGCGACTTCGCTGATTACTTTTAGATCGTTAACAATAAATGAATTGGATACAGGATCATTATGCATCGCCATCCATCTCATGTCTTTATCAGGCATGAGCCAATCACCCAAATTAGTACCAATCCATAGGTTATCCTCACCCATCTTTCGGATCTCTGCTTCAACAAACAACTTCATACTTTCATACATATCTACAATGTAATCAAATTTGCCATATTGCCACCACAATATTTCAGGGATAATCGTTACTGCATTTCCCCACCCAAGCATACTCATAAAGCCGATCCCTGCAGGTCCTTCAGCTGGTATGGTTGGACCAACATATCCTTCTGAATTGTCCATTTGACTATAGCGAATATCCTTTAAAAACTTCGTCCAAAACGCTTCTGTATTAAAGTTAAAGCTACCAGTCCGCGCAAACACTTGCCCATCACCAGTGTAACCCATTCTCTCATCACGCTGAGGACAATCCGTCGGAACCTCAACATAATTAGACTTTTGGCCCCAAACCTGATTATCATAGAGCTTCTGGACAAGTTCATTTTCACACTTGAAATATCCGGTTCTTTCCATATCACTGTATATTGCATATGCTGTAAGTAATCCGTCGTAATACTCTACTCCTGATAGTTCAACATATCTAAATCCCATATATGTAAAACGCGGTCTATATTTTTTCTTTTCTCTACCTGCGTGGTACACAGTTGTGGCTTTTGCCTTTCTTAAATTTTCCGTATAAAGGCTGCCATCTGGATTTAGTACCTCACCATGTCTAAGTATTAAAGTTTGGTTCTCCAAGAGATTTGGGTCTATTTCAATAATTCCTGCAAAGTTTTGCCCAAAATCAAGAATAGTCTTATCCCCATGTTTTGTTACCTTTTTTACAGTTAGCTCTTCTTGAATTCGCACATAGTTCTCTGTTTGCTGTAAATTTTCGGGAATCTCACCTTCAAACTTTTTTACTCCGATTGTTTTCACATTGTCTATATCTGCATGATAGATTTCACCATCATAAAATCCTGCATAGGAATATGGGGATGTTTTCTCAACCACATTTTCAGATGATGTTATTTGTTCAACTCTTCCATCTGAGTATTCTAATTTCAACACCCAAGATATAGCTGGTTCTTCACCATAAATTTGCGTAATATTTTTATGTGTAAATCTACCACAGTACCAACCTTGACCCAAAAACATCTCAAACTTGTTCTGCCCTTCCATAATCATTTCTGAGACATCATAATGCTGAAAGAACAAATCTCTAGGATAATAAGTATAACCCGGTGCAAACATTTGATCACCGACTTTATAACCATTTAAATCTACTTCATACACACCTAATGCTGTAATATAAAAATCAGCTTTTTTGACACTATTGACATTAAACTCTTGAACGAATACACTTACCGCTCCCTCTTTATAAGAATTATAAGACGCTATAAAATGATTCTTTAACGATTCCACTTTCATTCCTCCAAACAGAATAAACATACTTATTCATGAATTGTGTACTTAATTCAAAAGACTTACTTACATAAAAGATAAAGCAATTAATAGGATAGGATATTGTACAATAGTATCCTTTTTGGTGTAATAGTTTTATATCCGAAACTTTTTAATTAAAAATTCATCACCAAATACTTTAAGTACTATTTTCAAAATACATAAAAAAAGCATTCGGTATATACCAACTATACGAATGTCAATAATCTAATTTAACCTTTCCGAGAATAGTACTTGGAAAATCAGCGAGTGTACCAGAAGCCCATGCATGACAATCACTACGAGGGTTCTCTTCCATTTCTGGTAGCGTTGTCAGGCCTGGTTTTACATACACTCTCCAGCAATCCCACAGTTCGCTAGTTGCGCGGAACGGTACAACTGCCTGTCGCACAAAAAGTGGAGTAGCTAAAACTACTCCACCTCACTTAATATGAACTATTTATTTAGCTTTAGCCTCTATAACGCTTTCTTGATTTTTCTCACGTCGCTTGTCTAATTCAATTCTTATTTCTTCCATTTTATTTTTATCCAATTTATAAAATTTCATTGCAATAAGTGTTGCAATCCAACCTAAAATTAAAATTCCATAGTTTAAAAACATCGCCATCCAGAAGATACTGTCTGAGTATGGCGTATTAACATCAGGAAATGCAGCTTTAAAACCAATCATAGCTAAACATATACCTACGACGGTTTGAGCCAAAGAAGATACTCCTTTATCAATAAATGAATATACACTACTAACGACACCAGGTACATATCGTCCCGACTTATATGCTTCGTAATCAACAATATCTGGTATCATCGGTGTAACAAATGCTAATGGTAATTTAACAAGTGAAGTCAATGCGAGATATGATACTACAAATGCAACAGTCATAAATCCCCAATTTGTTAGACTAATTTGAGTTGGATCACCAATCCATAAAACTAAAAAGGAAATAATAGCTACAAAGATAGACATCCAAGTTGTCATGACTAAACCACTTTTTGAACCGCGTTTTCTAGCAAAGCCAAAACCAAACAGTATGAACAATATATTAGGTATTAAAGCAATTAATGCTAATTGACCAGCTAGCGCAAAATTCCCGATAATAATTCCAAATAGCATTACACCAACAACTTGATTACCCTTTATTTGCATAGCAAGCTTATCTGTTGCTGCTGCCACGATAAACAATTGTAAATTCCTATTACCTTTAAGTACGGAAAACATTTCTCTAAAATTAAGTGGCTTCGCATCGACATTTCCATCTCCGTAATTTTCCACTCGATCTTTTGGCCAGATGACGAAAAGAGCTATTGAAGTAAGAACAGCACCCGCTACAATAATCCAGATTGTTAACTCTTGGTATATTCCCGCGTTATTAAGACCACCATACTTCGGCACTAGGAAGTTTGATAATACAAACCCAAATATTGCGCTGACTAGTGATATATAAATCGCTGCTGCTGCTCCCAAAGTTGGACGTTGACTAGAGTCTCTGGTCAAGATGGAATACCCAGCTGTACTTGCTACTGAATAAAATGTGTACCCAAAAATAAAAATCACATATAAAAATATAAAATAAATCATTTTTATGGATTCAGGAACTAGATGAGAAGTAAAATATATTAATAACGTCGTTACAGCCATAATGATAAAACCAAAAAATAAAAATATGCTCACTTTACCAAATCTTCCTTGAGTTCTATCAATAATATAACCCATTATTGGATCGGTAACAGAATCCAGAATACGCGTACCAGTAATGATAACCGAGGCAACAACAGTACCTAATCCTACAATACCTGCAGCATAAAAAGACACAAGCATCATTGCCATCAAAAATAATATACTAACAATCGCACCAGCCGGATAAAGGATCAATTCCCATAAATTCGTTCTACCATTATCTTGCCTTCTAGTAAGTGTTCCTAGTTGGTTATTACTTGACATTATAATACCTCCTAAATATCGTTAAAACCTTAATTTTCCAAACCTATAAGCGAACGCTTTCACGTTATCAGAAATTAAACTTAATAGTCTAATAGTATAAGTGACTCCGTTTCTTATTCTCTTAATTCAAAAGCTTCTCAACTAAAGGCGTTTCACTAGTTTGATAAGCAGTCTTACAATACTTCTCTCATTAGATAGTTAGAATAACTCCTTCTCACGCTCACTATTGAGCTAACCTCGAACTTTTTTTCTTTATACCCAAAATTTGGAATGCTAGTCTTATCGTTTACGTAGTTCAAATGCAACAGCTTTTGGCTTACGTTCTCCGTATCTCCGAGTAAAGATCTCTAAAAGTATAAGTAAATAATCCCCTTAAAAATACGCTTTCAAAAAAATGTGATAGATTAAAGAATAGAAATAATAAAGTTTAAACTTATTTAATTATTTCATTAGTTGTCGTAGTGCACCTAATTCAATAACGTCAACCTAAAATATAACCTCCTTCATCCATTTAATTTGTTTACCAAACGAATTAAATGTTTTGCTCAGTTTATTCTAAGAAGCGACATATGTCAACATTTTTTTGCAACCGTTTTTATTTTAGATTGTGAGAGGCATAGAATGTAAATCTTGAATGTACGGATACTTGGTTAGGCCTCTCTAATCCTGCGCCAGCTTGACCAAAAGGAAAAACTTATTGAAGCACTCGCCCCTGATCATTAATTGGAGGCGTAATGTGCTTCTTTTCAATTACACCGATTCACCAAGATATTATCAGATAATTTGTAATATGATGCAATAGATAGTACCTCCTGTATATGGTTCTCAAAAAACATACAAGCTGGCTATTAATATCAAGTCCCTTTTTCTTTACTAACACTAATGGTCCTCTACTTGAATTGAGGTGGTAGAAGGCAAAATCCCTATTTAAAAACGACTGTCAACCTTGTGTGGTACAACATCACTGGTCTCAAAGAAATGTGTTAACATCCGGTTCTTATAACCCTGTATAAGCTCCGCATACGCTGGATTGTCAATTTGATTATTTCTTTCGAGTGGATCAGAGTTCATATCATAAAATTCATCTTTCTCGTAATGTCTATATACATACTTGTAATTCTCATCTCTAATCATCATTGCCTTTGTGTGCTGAGGTATTTTTTCTTGTTCTGATGTTCTTGCCCAGTATTCACTTGAACGAGGTCCACCTTCTGCACAGTGCTTTTCTCCTTCTAGTCTTCCACCTTCACTAAATACGACGTCCCTGTGCTGTTCATCTCCAATTAATACATGTTGTAGTGATTTACCAAATTGTGTATGTTGATATTCGATATCAAGTAAATCGTGTAAAGTCGCTTGAACATCAATTAATTCGACTAATGCATTCGTTGTACGTGGTTTTGCTTTAGTGTCTTTTGCCGGTTTAATTATAAGCGGAACCCTTGTTAACATGTCCTCGAATGTATTTTGGTTTTTCTCAGCGATTTCATAATCCCCAGTGAAATCACCATGGTCACTAAAGAACACGACGATTGTATCGTCATATACACCTTTTGCCTTTAAAGAATCTACTAATTCACCAATATAGTGATCTAACTTGGTACCCATCGCGTAATATGTTTGTTTCATTTTTTTCAACCGATCATCTGACCAGTTATTGATCTTTTGATTATTTCGAATTCCTCTTAAGATACTTGGCTTCTTTTCCCATTCCTCATCGGTAAGTCTCACAGGAGCTGGAATGATGCTTTCATCAATTTGATCAAGCCATTCTTGTTCAGTTCCGTACGGTGGGTGGGGTAAGCTAAGGGCTAAGTACATACAAAATGGATCTTCTCCATATTTTTCTTCTTCAAGAAACTGAATGGCATTCTTTATTTCTTTTACATCGGTATCACCCATACCTTTCATTACGCCTTTATAGTGGGAGTAGTCGTACTCTTTTTCCTTTTCAGGTTCTTTCTTAATTTCACCATCTTTTTCTCTTGCTTTTTCCTTCATTAAATACTCTTTATAGCGTTTTACGGCTACGGCAAATTCATCATTCCTAGTGGAACAAAGTTTATAATCATCACCTTCCACTTTTAGAAAGTCATTACGTCCACCCCAATAAACATGGTATCCTGATTGTTTCAACGATTTTAAAATATTCGGTTGTTCATCATCCATCAGATGTCCCATTGTCCGATGTCCTTTTGTATGCGGATACAATCCTGTCAAGAAGGAACATCTGCTTGGTACACAAACAGGATTTTGACAATAAGCATTAGAAAAACTAACCCCTTCTTCTGAAAGTTTATCAACATTTGGTGTTTTCACGTTTTTATTGCCCGAATAGCCGATAGAATCATATCTCCATTGGTCAGCGACAATCATAACTATATTCTTCTTTTTACTCATAATAATCCTCAAACTCCTCAAATAATCGTTTTTAAAAAACTCAATATTTTCAGCAAAACAATATAGTTGATTCTTTTTTGACTCCTTCCAGTCAAATTTGATTTTTCCCGCAATATCCTTATTTAATTTTATTTCTTCATCAGCAAGTGCTTTTGTTGTTAACTCCATTTCCAAGTTGTTAAATATATTAGCATAAATGCTAGCGCTCTTATGGTAATATGGTATTTTTTTTGGAAATATTATAATTGTTTACTAAATTAATATTGTGTTCCTTTGTAATTGTCACACTCTTATTGGCAATTCAGCTTGATGACCATTCTTTTAAAATACTAGGCTCATAATTAACAATATAACCTCAAGCAGTAAACAGTATCAAAGCAAGCCGGAATAACGATCTTTTTTGGAGTATGAAACACCTTGTTCTAAAAATCAATGCGTCCAAAACCTTAATTTTTACTGAATCTTGTCTAATCCAAACGGCCAAAAGAAGACCAGCATCATTAGCTGGTCTTCTTTGATCACGCATATTTTTTACTCTCTTCTTCCTTCCTAAAGAAGCTCTTCATCGCATGGAATATATCGGCTTTTTGCTTGAGGATATAATAACAGAACTTTTCATCTGAAATGTTTTTGTACGCAGACAGAAGGGTTGAATGACGGTTGTATTGATTTAATTTACCAAATGTAGATATTTTATACACTATTTACTTTATGTTTTTTGATATAGTATATAAAAGTCCTCTCACTTAGTAGGAGGATTGTTTTTTGAAATTTTACAATCGCTAAAAGAGTATGGTTGTACTGTGCAACAAAAAATTCTATTCAAAATTTTAGCTCTTGTTCAACTACCCGTTAGTTCAATAAAAAGACTAATTCTAGGTCATCTATCTGCCGGAAAAGCTGATTCCTTTTTTGTTTCTTGGACCTTTTGGGTACTAAGGACAAAACTAATGATTGCTGCAATACTACAAACATACGGAAGGAACGGGTATCCCCAATTGGATATGACGTAACCACCAATCATTGAACCAAAGGTAATACCAATATACAGAGCCGTATTATTCCAGGCCATAACAATTCCTCGTTCCTTTGGGTATTCGTCTGCTAATCGTGCTTGGTATGATGTAAATCCTGCATACCCAACCAAAGCCCATATGAACAGAAAGAAATAAATCCAATCGCCAGATGAGAAGAATATCCCTAAACAAACGAGTATGACAGTCAAAAAAATTAGCATCGCTCTCGAAATCTTCCTTGCTCCAAACTTATCTGTTAATTGTCCACTTAGTAGACTTCCAAAAACAGCACCAATACCATAAAAAGTAACAGCTAATGCGATTTCTGATGATGAAAATCTATTCTCGGAATAAAGAGCCGCCCCTAGGTAAACGTAAAGAGCATACATTGAAATCGCCCAAATGGTGGTAACACTTACCGAACCAAGTATTCTTACCAGATTTCCTTCTAATCGATTTCTTGTAAAATCAGGTTTAGAAGCATATTTCCACGTTTTGAAATTTACTACTGCCAAAATAGCCCCAAAAATAGCAATTACAACAAATACTGAACGCCAACCAAGAAACTGCTCTAGTAACGTACCGACTGGTGCTCCTGCCCAAAGAGCTGTTAAATGTCCTGAAACAACAATTGAAAGCCAAGTTCCCCTCCGATTTGATGGTGCAAGATCCCCAATAATTGCATAAATCACTGGGGTAATCGCAGCAACCGACAAACCAGCTAAAATACGACTAATGATTAACCAGGTAAAAGAAGGTGAAAAGGCAGTTAAGATATTAGAAAAGGAAAATAACAATAACCCTAACGTAATAAAAGTCCCTCTTCCATTTTTATCTGAAGCCCAACCAAAGAAAGGTGCTACAACAGCATATGTTACTGCAAAAACAGTTACCATCCATCCCGTCATCGCTGAACTAACATGATACGCTTCCGAAATGAACGGTAGTAGCGGAGACACTACAAATAAATCAGTCCCCATTAGAAACAAAGTTATCCAACCAACACTTAAACTTACTCTCCCTTGCAAATCCATTATGACCCCCGATTTACACTTTTGGTTATATGTATATTCTTTAGAGTCATAAAAGGAACTTATTGTTCAGTAAACTCCCGTTAGAGAAATCGAGTAGAGGGAAAATAAGTTAATTATTTTCGCCCCTCTCACACCACCGTACGTACGGTTCCGTATACGGCGGTTCAATTTATATTACAGTGTGTACTTTTAGATAATGTTCTAAAGCAGAGGGAAGTCCCCTCTGCTTTAGTCTTTTGTTTGAAATTGCTCTTTGAACAACTTTCGATAATCCGATAAACCGGTAACCTTTTCGACAGAACGTTAGTCCTTTCGCTTCTTCTTCGGGTATCCCTAGTTGAATTAGCGATTTGATTTGTTTTCTTGTAATTTTCCATTGCTTCCAGATGATGACTATAATTCTGGAGCGAAGCTTCTTATCAATTTGCTTTGTAGCTTCTTTCATGAACAGTATCGAAGAATCTTTCCAGGTCAATGTCCACTACCCAATCGTGTCCATCATTCAGATATTCCAAGCTTTTAATAGTAGCCATCTCACAACTTCTTTTCGGTCTAAAGCCGTAACTGTATTCACTAAATTGCTTTTCAAATATCGGACTGAGAACTTGATGAATGGCTTGTTGAACAACTCTATCCACTACTGTTGGTATTCCCAACTTGCGCATCTTGCCATTTTCTTTTGGGATTTCCACTCTTAAGGCAGCTTGTGGTTGGTATTTTCTTGTTCTGATGCGCTGACGTAGCTCATCTTTGTTCTCTTTCAGATATTGCTTTAGTTCGTCGACCGTTATTCCATCGACTCCACTAGCACCTTTATTTTTATAGACACGCAGGTAGGCTTCATTCATATTTTGATTACTTAGAATCTGTTCTAAAAGTTCCACACTCGTTTCTCCTTTCCCCTCACGTAATAAGTGATAGCTCCATTTTGGTTATCCTTTGAGATACGCTCATACTTTCCCCATTAACACATTCGGAGTAGGTCACTTATGCATTCGTGGCGTTGAAACACTATAAATTGTTCAGCCCTTCATGAATTACTTCATTACTATGGCTTCTGCTGACTTCTTGCGGCAAACCTTTTTCGACTGTACCCATGTACATCCGCAAGACCTCCCAGGGTAAGACAACTATCTTTCCTCTTTTACTCGCCTGATTTACCCTACAGAGTTACGCACATCTTTTGGACTTTGGCTTGTTTGGGAGCCTTATCCCTTTGTAGAGCCTTAGTATCAGATTCCTGTTCGTCGAGCCAAGATTTTATTACCACGCTTCCTCCAGCCCTTACCTCACGGTAAGTACCTTGCGCTTCCTTAGTGGTTGGTCGATGTGTACCCCCACAGTGGACTTTCACCACCTAGATAGTTGCCAGCCTGGCACACCAATAAAAAAGGTTGCCACAGCAACCCTGAATCTTCGACTCTAGCACCCAATTAGTTTAATTAAGGAACACTTCGAATACTGAATTATCGTATAAAGCTCTCCAGTTTGTCCTTCACTAGCACCCATTCTTGGTCGATTACACTGTAAAACACAGAGTCTCTTAAATAACCGTTAGGCATAATCATATGATTCCGAAGTACTCCTTCTTTTACCGCACCCAACCGTTCAATTGCCTGCTGAGACCGCACATTTCGACTATCTGTTTTCAACTGAACACGAATTGTCCCAAGTGTCTCAAAGCAGTGTTTCAAAAGAAGATACTTACATTCTGTATTTATTCTAGTACGCCAAACATTTGGAGACAACCATGTCCAACCAATTTCCAAGTTACGGTTTGGTATGGATATATTAAGAAAACGAGTACTTCCCACAATTTTGCCCGAATCCTTATCGAAGATAACAAAAGGAAATTCGCTTCCTTGCTCTCTCGATTGAAGTGCTCCATTCACAAGGTAATTCATATCTTCAATCGATTGAACCTTCATTGGCATGTATGCCCATATAGCTGGATTGTTTCCAGCATCAAATAATTCCTGTAAGTGATAATCTTCCATAGGTTGTATCTTTACTCTATCTCCTATTAATACTACTGGTGTTATCTCCATAATTCTTCTCTCCTTTTCTTCGTTGGTAGAATTATATAAACAAACTGTCCCGTATTAAAGTGTCAGTTGTTTATTTTTTATCAGGGTCAGATAAAAGAGGGAGGTTAAGAAGGAACTCTTCTTCCACTAATGGTCCGTTACTTAAAGTACATTCTTTCACAAAGTCATATAAAAGTGAAGATTTAGTGCACAGTATGTGTCAAATACGAAAAGACAATTGCTTTGAACGTAACTGTCTTCGTTTGATAGGAAGTTTTTCAAGAGTATCTTTGTACTGGGAAGGAAATGACTAGTTATATTCGTAAACATAACACCTATTAGAATGGGGAAATTAGTATTTAATTTACTCTGCTGATTACAAAGGATAATTAAAGCTAATCCCTTATTTTTTAATGAATTACTACGAATTATTTTACCTTGTACATTAAATAAATTTGATTTGCAATATAATCAGAACTGAAATTCATCCCCTTCTTTATCCACCACATGATAATACCTACTAATGAGGCTGTTTTAATTTCAATAGCAACATAATCGTCAGGCAATTCCTCCTCGGTATTCTTCCTCCTTGTTTCTACTAATTCCTTTATTAACAAAAACAATTGATCTTCAAACTGGCTTATATTCAATAAAGTAAATAAATTTCTCCGTTGAGTATATAGAAAATCAAGGAATTGTGTAAGTTGCTGTTTTTCAGATAAACCTTTTGCATGTACTAGAACAATAATTTTTTCTGAAAGCTCATTAAAAATATCATCGTTCATTTGTGTTAATAAGTCTTGAATATCATGATAATGTAAGTAAAATGTGGTCCTGTTTAATCCTGCTTTTGCAGCGACTTTCTGAACCGTCAAACTTGAAATAGTGCAATTCTCGCTTAGAAGAGAAATGACAGCATCTTTAAACATTTCTCTTGAACGAATGCTACGAGGATCTTCTTTTTTTTGTATAGACATTCCAAACTCCTTTATAGATTATTATCCGACTTTCTCAACATTATAAATTTCAATTGTCGATTAATGAACATTTTGATTAAAACTGTTCATGGTCAGGAACTTATTTTTTTTGTTAGTATTAATTTTATCGACACAGTGTTGATAACGCAAATCAAAATATACAGATTTCTTTGGTTTTAAGGAGGAACAAGAAAAAGTTAAAAAGTCAATTAATGATAGAAAAGGAGTTTATATATGGAAAACGAGAGAGAAGACATAAAGAAAGGGATATTATTATTTGTACTCATATCTGGTTGTTTTTTATCAGTATTGAATCAAACATTATTAAATGTTGCATTAAGTAATTTAATGGATGTATTTGATGTGACAGCGGCAACTGTTCAATGGCTGTCAACAGGCTTTCTACTTGTAAACGGAGTGTTAATTCCGACAACCGCATTTTTAATGAAGCGTTTTACAACGAGACAACTATTTATTAGCTCTATGTTATTTTTATTAGTAGGTACCGTTATTTGTGCAATAGCTCCCAACTTTACAACTTTATTATTCGGACGAATGATTCAAGCTGTTGGAGCAGGGATTATCATTCCTCTTATGATGAGTGTCATTCTGTTTATTTACCCTGCGGAAAAAAGAGGTAGCGCAATGGGCTTAATTGGGTTTGCTATGATATTCGCCCCTGCCATTGCTCCGTCTTTGGCTGGCTTTACTATCGATTACGTATCATGGCGTTGGCTATTTTTTGGTTTAGCACCTTTTGTATTCATTGTTATTTTACTTGCGTTAAAATATTTAGTGAATGTATCCGAAACAGCTAAATCAAAACTAGATTTTGTAAGTGTCATTTTATCAACCATTGGTTTTGGCTTTATATTATATGGTTTCAGTAGTGCTGGTAATAAAGGCTGGAGTGCCTTGATCGTTATCTTTTCATTAATCATTGGATTAGTATTTACGGTTTTATTCTGTATTCGGCAAATAAAATCAAAGGATCCAGTATTGAACTTATCAGTATTCAAGTATAAGGTGTTTACTTTAACATCATTACTCAATGTATTAGTAACAATGATCATGTATGCGGATTTGATCTTATTACCTATTTACCTCCAAACGGGTAGAGGGTTTACTGCATTTGAAGCAGGTCTTTTATTATTGCCTGGTGCTGTCATTAATGCCATGTTATCTCCCGTAATCGGTAAATTATATGATAGCGTTGGTGCAAAGCCATTATTTATTATTGGGATTTTATTTATGATTCCTTCGATGTGGGCTGTAACTGATTTAACAGCTTCTACTTCTTTCATGTATTTAATGATACGTACCATTATTTTACGTATTGGTTTAAGTTTCATTACGATGCCACTTAATACATCTGCATTGAACGCATTGCCTAAGCAGTTAGGATCACATGGCTCTGCAGTTGTTAATACTGTACGCCAACTCGCAGGGGCAATCGGAACAGCTGTAGTGGTAACCATTTATACAGTACAAGTTACGGAACATACATCGGAAATTATGAAACAAAATCCAACAGCTTCAGCGGAACAAATTGTAAGTTTATCTTCTATACTAGGTTCAGGTGATGCTTATTTCTTTATGATGATATTAGCAGTAGTTGCAATTCTTTTAACGATATTTATGCCACAGAAAAAAATAAATCAACAGGATCTGTAGTATCTAGACCCACCAGTCCAAGCAATGCAGATTAAAATGTATAGAAAGAAAGTTGAGTATAGTAACTTCTGAGAATTCGTTTACTAGAAGTTACAGAAATGCCAATTTCAGATTTCAACAAGCTTGGTTTTTCTTCTCAAAATTATTTTCATACTGTTTTTAAAAAAGTTACTGGGATGACGTCGATTGAGTACAGCAATAAAGTAAACATTACAAACCATTAGGGAAAATAATGATTTTGTTTTAAACAAACAGATCGATTTTTACAAAGAACTCCTACTTCTAAATATCGATGTGCCGAAGATCTTTATTTTTAATAAAGTCTTGTCAAATCCAAACCGACAAAAAGAAGACCAGCATCATTAGCTGGTCTTCTTTATCACGCATATTTCTTACTCTCTTCTTCCTTCCTAAAGAAGCTCTTCATCGCATGGAATACATCGGCTTTTTGCTTGAGGATATAATGACGGAACTTTTCATCTGAAATGTTTTTGTACGCAGACATAAGGGTCGAATGACGGTTATATTGATTCACTTCTCCATATCCAAAGATATTTGATACCTTCATTAATTCTGATACTAACTTTACACAACGTGCATTGTCTGACGTTAAGTTATCTCCATCTGAAAAATGGAACGGATATATATTGTATCTTGCTGGCTGATACTTATCATCAATTAATTCTAATGCTTTACGGTAAACCGATGAACAGATGGTTCCTCCACTCTCACCTTTAGAGAAAAAGTCCTCCTCTGAAACGACCTTAGCTTCCGTATGATGTGCAATAAATTCAATTTCAACCGTTTCATATTTAGTTCTTAGGAATCGAGTCATCCAGAAAAAGAAGCTTCGTGCCATGTACTTCTCCCACATGCCCATCGAACCACTCGTATCCATCATCGCTAACACGACTGCTTTTGAATCTGGCTTTACGACTTCATTCCATGTTTTAAATTTTAAATCCTCTTGATAAATCGGGTGGAATCCTGGTTTTCCCTGCATCGCATTCCGCTTGTAAGCTGTCATCATTGTACGTTTTTTATCAATGTTCCCCATTAACCCTGTTTTTCGAATATCATTAAATTCAATGTCTTCCACGACGTTTTCATCGCGTTCCTTTTGCTGAAGATTCGGTAGCTCCAATTCCTTGAATAAAGCTTCCTCTAATTCCATTAACGATACTTCAGCTTCATAATAATCTTCACCAGCTTGATCTCCGGCTCCTTGGCCTTTTCCAGGTCCACTTTGCCCTGGACTTGGAGATCCATCTCTCGCAATCACATCTCCCACTTGACTTTCGCCATCACCTTGGCCTACATGTTTGTTTTTGTCATAGTTATATCTTATTTTGTATTCATCTAAAGACCTTATTGGAATTTTGACAACCTCTCTACCATTAGACATCACAATATTTTCTTCAGTAATTAAATCTGGCAAATTGTTTTTAATGGCTTCCTGAACCTTATCCTGATGTCTTTTTTGGTCATCATGGCCTTTTCGGTGGAGGGACCAATCTTCTTGGGAAATGACAAAGTTCCTCTCATTACCTTTTGACACGCAAATCCCCTCCTAAAATTTTTTAGTTTTTTCATTCACACTTTTTCATTTTTGACATACATTATCTTGACGGGTTTTAATGGGTCCATCTTCTTACTAAATAAAAGTGGATTACTCTATACTATGCAAGGTTATAAGATTATTGACAAATAATTTAGAAAATTAGGCTTGTACAAGCTGAAAATAGACAGGTATTGAAATATATTGATAAAAAAACTTGGTGTTGGACCTGTATTTTCGGACAGGCGTTCACCAAGTTTTTTATGCTACTTCTTTTTATGCTGCTTTGGATCTGGGACTTTTCCATCTTTTTTTATCTCTTTATTTGTTTTCAGCTGTTCCATTTCTTTACCATGCTGCTTTATTTCTTCTTCATTCCGTGTCATTGAACTATTCTTTGGTTTATCTTTTATAGACATTCAATCACCTCGTTTAGGGTTTACCCGAATGAGTAAGACTTAAAACATGAATATAAAGATTGGTGCGACTTCGGGACAACTATTCACCTCTCGTCACCTAAACCTGTCTGAACTTAGCTCGACTTTGGACAGCTTTCCTCTCAGGCACCTAAACCTGTATGAACTTAGCACAACTTCATCCACCTCGGACAGCTGTAATAAATAGAGGGAAAAATTCCCCTTAATTAATAAATAGCACCGAAAATAGATTAAATAGACGGAGAAATTTCTCTTATTTCACTCGAAAAGCTTGAAAATAGGTAATATACTTTGTATAGGGGGAAAAACTCCACCTATTTACCCCGAAATGAGCTCTAATTTGCAATTAACGGAAATATCTCCGCTTATTGGAATTCCCCCCACTCGATCCTCAACTAAACCTGTCTAAACTTGGCTCGACTTAGGACAGCTGTAATAAATAGAGGGAAAAATTGCCCTTAATTAATGAATAGCACCGAAAATAGATTAAATAGACGGAGAAATTTCTCTTATTTCACTCGAAAAGCTTGAAAATAGGTAATATATTTTGTATAGGCGGAAAAGCTCCCCCTATTTACCCCGAAATGAGCTCTAATTTGCAATTAACGGAAAAATCTCCGCTTATTGGAATTCCCCCCACTCAATCCTCAACTAAACCTGTCTAAACTTGGCTCGACTTCGGACAGCTTTAATAAAATAGAGGGAAAAACTTCCTTTAATAAACAAATAGCCCCAAAAATGGCTTAAATAGACGGAAAAATTTCTCTTATTTGACTCAAAAAGCTTGAAAATAGGTAATTTGCTTTTTATAGGTGGAAAAACTCCACCTATTTACCCTAAAATGAGCTCTAATTTGACATTAGCGGAAAAATCTCCGCTTATTGGCGTTCCCACTCGACCCTAAAAACCTGTCTGAACCTCGCCCCCAGAAAACTTTACCACTTTTATTGTCTAACCTTCCCACATTTCACACAGCTCCTCCCCATACTCCACATTCAACCTTGTCCAAACCAACATACGCCCACACTCCACTTATTCCCCTCTCAAACCAAACAAACTCTCCCACACAAAAAAACCAGACCCCACCCCAGCAGGATCTGATTTTCTCTTTTATCGATTCAATAGACTTCCAACATAACGCAGTAATTCATTTGCTGACGTTGAATTATAGCCATGCTCATCAATCAGTCTTGCAACAACTTCATTGACCTTTTTAAGCTGCTGTTCATCCGGAGTCTTCGATGATGTTGTAATTTTAACAACATCTTTCAAATCAGCAAATAGCTTCTTCTGAATCGCTTCTCTTAATCTCTCATGGGAATTATAATTAAATCTCTTGCCTTTACGAGCATATGCAGAGATTCGGATTAAGATTTCTTCTCGGAATGCCTTTTTTGCATTTTCAGAGATTCCGATTTGCTCTTCTATTGATCTCATTAACTTTTCATCTGGATTCATTTCCTCACCAGTTAATGGATCGCGTAATTTATTTTTATTACAGTAAGCTTCAACATTATCCAAATAATTTTCCATTAATGTTTTAGCAGACTCTTCGTAAGAATATACGAATGCTTTTTGCACTTCTTTTTTCGCAATATCATCGTATTCTTTACGTGCTAAGGAAATGAAGTTTAGATAACGCTCACGATCTTCATTTGATATCGAAGGATGATGCTCAAGTCCTTCTTTCAATGAGCGTAGCACGTCTAAGGCATTGATTGACGGATTTTCATCTTTACGAATAATGGTTGAAGAAATTCGGTTGATCACATAACGAGGGTCAATCCCGCTCATTCCTTCATCCGCATATTCTTTCTTAAGCTCCTCCACATCAACTGCATTAAAGCCTTCTACACTTTCTCCATCATATAAGCGCATCTTCTTAATTAAATCAATATCACCTTTTTTAGGTGCCTTTAATCGAGAAAGAATGGTAAACATTGCCGCCACTTTTAATGTATGTGGTGCAATATGCACTTCGTGAACGTCACTTTCTCTAATCATTTTTTCATAAATGCGTTCTTCTTCTGACACTCGAAGGTTATAAGGAACAGGCATGACAATAATCCGTGAGTGCAGAGCCTCATTTTTCTTATTACTAATAAACGAGCGGTACTCTGTTTCGTTCGTATGAGCGACAATTAGCTCATCAGCTGAAATCAGGGCAAATCTACCAGCCTTGAAATTTCCCTCTTGAGTTAGGGATAACAAATGCCATAGGAACTTTTCATCACACTTAAGCATTTCTTGGAATTCCATCATTCCTCGATTCGCTTTGTTCAATTCCCCATCAAATCGATATGCGCGTGGATCTGATTCTGAACCAAACTCAGCAATGGTAGAAAAGTCGATACTTCCAGTTAAATCAGCAATATCCTGTGACTTAGGATCAGATGGACTAAAAGTTCCAATACCTACACGCTTATCCTCAGACAAGAAAATTCGTTCAACCATCACATCTTCAATTCGGCCGCCATATTCTTTTTGAAGTCTCATCATATTTAATGGTGAGAGATTTCCTTCAATTCGAACCCCATATTCTTGTTGAAAGTCTTCACGCAGATGTTGTGGGATTAAATGTAAAGGATCCTCATGCATCGGACAACCTTTAATTGCATATACGGCACCTCGGTCAGAAAGTGTATAAGCTTCCAAACCTCTTTTGAGCATCGTAACTAGAGTTGATTTTCCTCCACTTACTGGTCCCATGAGTAATAAAATACGCTTCCTAACATCTAATCGTTTAGCAGCTGGATGAAAATACTCTTCAACCAACCTTTCTAAAGGCTCTTCTAATCCAAACAACTGATGATCGAAAAATTTATATTTTCTTTTGCCATTGACCTCTTCAATACCAGCGTCTTTAATCATATTGTAAACTCTAGAATGAGCCGATTGAGCAACCCAAGGCTGTTCTTTAATAATTTCTAAATACTCAGCAAAGGTACCTTCCCACTGCAGACGCTGCTCTTCTTCACGATACTTTTCAATTTTCTTTAAAATATCCATATGGGCCTCCTCGATATTTGGTGATGATGACTCTGCGTGTTAATACACTTTATGCGAGGATGTCCGCTAACATTCGTTGAAATTCGAAAGAAACAAGGGGGACAAGGCAATTATTTTTATACCTCTGATAGCATAAAACAGTCCTCTCTGGGGTTTGACAGAGGATTGTTTGTATTGTTACTTTTGCTTAAATATGCTTTTCATATCCGAATATAGTTTATAATTAATTCACTAGTCCTCATCCAAGTTTCCATAATTGCTTTATCAAATTAGCATACACTCTCTCTTTGAAATAGAATTGGTCTTTTCTGAAAGATTGTTGTCAATTGACCCAGTTTTAATTTAATATGTATTATTGTTGCAGAATCTTGGATTTATTTTAGGAAGAAAAGAAAAGATGCCACTCTAGTTAACTTAAAGACCTTGCAAAAGCAACAAGGTTTACGAAAATAGCTAAATTAAAAAATGAAAAAGGAGATTTATACAATGGAAGTTCAACAAAAAGTTGCCCTACGCCACCTAGGTCACACGGATTTACAAATATCTGCTTTAGGGCTAGGTTGCTGGCAGTTCGGTGGGAATTACTGGACAAAATTAAAACAAAAAGACATTGATGAAATCGTTAAGATTTGCCTTAGTGGTGGAATCAATTGGTTTGACACTGCAGAAGTGTATGGAAAAGGCTCATCAGAGATGGCTTTATCTGAATCACTTTTCAACATTAATGTAAATGAAGAAGATGCTCTTATTGCTACAAAATGGTGGCCACTTTTTAGACGAGCAAATTCGATTCCTAAGACCATTGACCAGCGAATCAAAGCATTAAATGGTAGGAGGATTGATTTATATCAAGTACATCAACCCTTCTCTTTTTCTAGTGTCAGAGATCAAATGAAAGCAATGGCAGAATTAATTCGGATAAATAAAATCCGTTATGTGGGAGTCAGTAATTTTAGTGCAAAGAAAATGGCAGATGCTGATGATACATTAAAAAAGCAAGGGTATTTCCTTGCATCAAATCAGGTGAAATATAGTTTATTAGATCGTCGAATAGAAACAAACGGGGTATTAGATACAGCAAAAGAACGAGGCATTACAGTTATTGCTTATTCTCCATTAGAGCAAGGAATACTCTCAGGAAAGTTTCATAAAAATCCTGAGATCATCAAAAATATGACTGGTCCAAGAAAACATTCGAAACTTTTAAAGCCAGCAGGACTTGAAAAAACGAAACCACTTATTGACTTATTAGAGAAAATGGCAGCGAAGTACGAAGTGAGTTCTAGCCAAATTGCTTTAAATTGGCTCATCCATTTTCATGGTGATACGGTTGTTGCCATTCCAGGCGCCACTAAACCTCATCATGCCAAAGAAAACATTGGTGCGTTAAACTTCACTTTAACTCAGGAAGATATGGATGAAATTAACATCGTATCGAAAACTATAGCTAAATTATAAAAAAACGCTACGGCGCCCGAATACTAAGCAACATTTATAAGACAGGCGCTGACTAGGATGAATTGGTTTGAATTCATCTTTGAAGGGACTATTGCTTATCCACCTCAAATTTAATTAGACCTGAGAGCCGGTAGCACTGGAACTAGACATTAAAACTACGTAAAAATTTTAAAACGTTAAAAAAGGAAGAGTCTATCACACTTTAGATGTTTAAGACTCTAACCCCACAATTAAATGACAAAATAACTGAATCTCATTCCTTAGCTCGTCACAAAATCTCCACCATTAATGTGAATGATTTGACCTGTCACGTAACTCGAATCCCCAGAGGCTAAATATACATATGCTGGTGCTAATTCATACGGTTGACCAGCTCGACCCAATTCAGTATCCGAACCGAATGTCATAACATCTTCTGCCGGAAAACTCGCTGGAATTAACGGAGTCCAAATGGGACCAGGTGCAATGCCATTTACGCGAATTCCTTTTTCAGCTAACTGAAGTGCTAACGTTCGTGTGAAAGTGACAACCGCCCCTTTTGTTGCTGAATAATCAAGTAACTGTCTGTGCCCTTTATAAGCAACAATTGAAGCTGTATTAATAATGGTATCTCCTTTTTTCATGTGAGGAAGTGCTGCCTTTGTTAGGTAAAAATAAGAAAAAACATTGGTTTGAAATGTGTGAACAAGCTGTTCATTGGTAATATCTAATATGCTTTCCTGAACATATTGAACAGCGCAATTATTTACAAGGATATTGATTTTCCCAAATGTATCAAGAGTTTTTTGAACAACTAACTGGCTAGAATCAGGATGTCTCATGTCGGCAGCTATTGCAAGGCACTTTCTTCCAGATCTTTCAATTCGATTTTTCGTTTCAGTTGCATCTCTTTCTTCATTAAGATACACAATAACTATATCAGCACCCTCTTTGGCGAAGGCAATGGCTACCGCTTTTCCAATCCCACTATCACCACCTGTAATGACAGCTACCTTACCCTGTAGCTTGCCTGTGCCTTTATACATAGGATCTTCTGACACGGGCCGGGGTTTCATTAACCATTCGAAACCAGGTTGAAAAGGTTGATGCTGTGGGGGAAACTCTATTTCTTTATCATTTTTTACTTTTAAGAATTCATAAGGATTACTCAATTTTTTTACTCCTCTCCTACTCAGTCTTTTTAGTCTATGTAATAGGCAATTTGAAGGTAACCTAGAAAAAAAGCATCTCTTAAAGAAAACTTTGTCCACAATTTACATTCACAAGTGAAATGGGTTAAGATATAATTAAAGAATATCTGTTGATTTACGTAATCAAGGAGGAAAAAACCATGAAATTAATTCTAATTATAGGTGTAAGCTTGACGTTTCTATCGGCAATCTTTGCGGCAGGATACAATGATAAGCCAAGTGCGAAAAACAAATAAAAAAACGACCCGCTGCTGGGTCGTTTTTTTATGATAATCTAGGGTAGTTCTGCTGGCGTAATACTTCATAGAGCAAAACTGCTGCTGTGTTTGATACATTTAGTGAAGAAACAACATCAGTCATTGGCAGTCTTACACAGCGTTCCACATTGTTCTCTATAAGTTCTTTCGGTAAGCCACTTGTTTCTCTTCCAAAAACAAAAAAGTGTTCTTTGTCCAAATCACTAAAATCAAATGAGCTATGTGCTTTTTCTCCAAACTTCGTAATGAAATAAAATTCACCATTTTCGTGTTTTTCGAAAAGCTCCTCTAGCGAATCATAATATTGAACATTAACAAATTGCCAGTAATCCAAGCCTGCACGCTTTAGAATTTTATTATCTGTTGAAAATCCTAAAGGTCTAATTAGATGTAATGTGGCATTTGTTGCTGCACATGTGCGGGCAATATTCCCTGTATTAGCTGGAGTTTCTGGTTGATATAATACGACATTTAGTCCCACGATTTTCACCTCTGTGCTATTATAACACCGACATCTATTTTCATTGTAGTTTTATTATTGACTTTTCATTTAACTATTTACATCAATAATCGAAAAGAATTTATACTTAATATTCGGTGTATATGCAGTTGAATCCTCATATGCCCAATATCTCATTCGACTATTTTGAGTATGTGCGTTTACTAATGGCATTCCATCATAGTCTTTCGCAACCACAATTGTCGTGTGATTGTACTTTCCATCACCTTCAAAATCATAACAAATGATGTCACCAAGGAGCAAGTCTTCTGGGCCTGAGACTTCTTTAGCTTGTAAGCCTGATTTAGAGCCACTTAAGTGCCAACGCATCGAATTGGCAACCGACCAACTGAAGCTCCAATTATTATTTTTCATCCACCAGCCTTTGCTCCGGTTAGTAAAGCCATTCATCGGGACTCCTCCTGCATGAATGCATTGAGAAATATAGTTCGTACAATCAACATCAAATTTCTTGTATTCCGGATTATAATCATTCCACCAACGTTCCGCATATTTTACAGCAGCTAAACGATCGTACGTGTATTGTACACGTTCACGATCAACTACATCATTTTCTGAATGGATTGGTATACGGTCAGCTTCGCTAAATGATTTAATTAGTTCACGATCATCAATCATTTTATTATCACGAAACCTTGCTCTCCGTTCTTCATACGCTTCTTCAAGAAAGATGTTTTCTTTTTGTTTCACTAAGTATTGAAAATGCACAAGATAATCTAAATGAATCTCTTCTTCCATTTCATCCTGGCTTAGCACCTTTGTTTCGGCCTTACATTTTATGATTTCAGCGTTTCGCTTCTGATAGCTTTCTTTTTTCTTGTATATTTTAGAAGCTTCTTCAACACCCAAGCTAATTCCATTTCTCTCGTCTTTACCAACATATAATTGAACTCTTCGATGAATTAATTCTCTTAGTTGATCTTTCAATACCCTCACCAACCTTTTATTAATCCCTACAGAATATATGTATGATGGCGATTAGTGAGTAGAATAAGAAAAACCAAGGAAAGCCCGGCCCATTTTGTTTAGTGAAAATCTAAAATTTGTATTCTATTCTATTTAGTTACTTTTGCCTTCTTTTTAAATAGCTGTGTCCTATCATGTTGATTTTGCTGTGTTTAAATTTAGTCGGATAAATTCCGCTTAAATTGGGAAATATCAACATTTCCCTAAAAATAACAGGAGTTTTTCCGCTTATATGAACCTACTCTTTAGATTTAGTCATATATTAGAGAAGTTAACCGGATTTTTTCCGCTTATATTTGCTTCTTAAGCCTCTACTAGATACATTAGCCGGAATTTCTCCGCCTATGAGTTCCTCTCTACCTGTACCTAAGCAAAAAACAGCACAGTATCAACGCCTGTAGCAGACCAAGATTTTATAATTATTTTTAAAAAAAGAACTGATTATAACTACTTATAATCAGTTCTACCTTATTTTTCAACCTTAACAAGCATGTCGATTCCTTGATTGATTTCTCTTAGTACTTCTTCATCTTTTTCCCTAGAAGCGGCTTTTTCTAAAATAGCTATCGATTCTTTATTTCCGATTTTCCCTAATGCCCATGCAGCTGTTCCTCTTAGCACTGGACGTGGGTCGTTCGCTAAGACCTTCTCTAAGTCCGGGATGGCTGTTTCATCCTTATAATGTGCAAGTGCAATAATCGCATTTCGTTGAATCGGTTTTTTTCCTCTCCATGAACCAGAGAGCATTCCATATTTTTCTTTAAACTCTTTGTTACTAATATGAAGTAGGCCTTTTAGCTTTGGTTTTACAATCTCAGGATCTGGTTCCATTTCAGCATGAAGATGGAAGTCCTTTCCTTTATTTTCGGGACAAACCGTCTGACACGTATCGCAACCATAAAGGCGATTTCCTATTTTAACTCGATATTGCTCAGCTAAAAACCCTTTTGTTTGTGTTAAAAAAGCAATACACTTTGAAGAATCTAGTTGCCCGCCTTGAACCAATGCATTGGTTGGACATACCTCCACACACTTATTACATGTTCCACACTGATCTTCTATAGGAGTATCTGGTTCAAATGGAAGATTTGTAATCATCTCACCTAAATACACATAAGAACCGAATTCCGGAGTAATGATTGCACAGTTTTTTCCGCTCCAGCCAATTCCAGCACGCTCAGCAACTGCTCGGTCAGATAACTCCCCAGTATCAACCATGGATTTCATTTTTGCTTCTGGTATTTTTTCTAGGATAAATGCTTCAAGCTTGTTCAATCTATCTCTTAAGACATGATGATAATCTTGTCCCCAAGATGCACGGCAAAATATCCCACGGCGGTCTTCCTTAGTAGACCTAGGGGCATTTTTCAACTTAGAAGGATAAGCAAGTGCAATCGCGATAATAGACTGGGCTTTGGGTAGTAAGAGATCGGGATGGGTTCTTTTGATCACATCTGATTCTTCAAAACCAGACTGATAACCTAATTCTTGTTGAGTAATCAACCGTTGTTTTAGATTTTCAAACGTATCCGCACTCGCAAACCCAATTTTATCAATTCCGATGGTTTTGCTATATGCAATGATTTCCTCCTTTAACACTTTAAAATCCATGATTAATCTCCTCCCTTCTCGTTTCGATGATTCACGTTTCTTTTGATATCAATATATATGGTAAACTATTGTTATTAAAATTTGGAGGGAGAAATAATGGAAATCACCATTTCACCATCACTAAAAAATCTTATTCCAGGCTTTAAGCTTGGTGTTATCACTTATTCTAACATTGATGTAGCAGACTCTCCACAAATGGTCAAAGGGCGACTTCAACTGTTTCAAGAAAATATCTTTTTTGACCTACAAGAAAAGGAATTCTCTGATTATGAGGGGTTAAAGGAATGGAAAGCTGCTTTTAAAGCTGTTGGAACAGATCCCAATAGGTATCGACCTTCTGTTGAAGCATTATACAGACGAATTAAAAAGCAAAATTACATTGGTACCATTAATTCAGCTGCTGATATTAATAACTTTTTTTCTCTACAGTACGAGGTTCCTATTGGTATTTATGATGTAGAACACTTAGCTGGTGACACAGTTGAGATACGGATTGGCACCGTGAATGATGAGTACGAGGGAATTAACGGGAGAATTGTGTCCATGGATAAAAAAATTCTTTCATCCGATATGCAAGGGGCTTTTGGCAGTCCTATTGTTGATTCCGCTCGCTCTGCTGTAACTACCTCAACTCAAAATGCAATTCAGCTTGTTTACCTTAGACCATCAATGGATATTGAAGAATCGTTAAAGTTAGTTAAATCATTAAAAGATATGTTTCTTCAAATCCATGGTGGAGAAGCAACTACATCAATAATTAGCTAATAATTAGGGAAGATGTATAATCTTCCCAATTTTCTCACAATAAAAAACGCAATACCTCGTTTTCAAGAAACGAACCACTGCGTTGTGAAAAATATGTATGGAGCGGGTGATGAGAATCGAACTCACGACATCAGCTTGGAAGGCTGAGGTTTTACCATTAAACTACACCCGCATGGTATTTATATTGTTCATGTTTACGATTATAACAACTACTAATCAATCACGCAACCCTTATCGAGTAAAAAAATGATAGAAATTTGTCGAGCGTTGTCGAAAATAAAAACAGGTTTTACAACCTGTTAATAACATACATAATATTAACATGATATTTCTACAGTTTCAAGTATTATTTTATCGGCACATTAAAATACAGCATCATAAAGACAATAACTATAATTGAAAGAATGTAAGTAAGTAAATGTCTAGTATGATGAAGTCTTAGCATGATATACATGACAGGGTAAAATAAAGCATCCATCCACAACTTATATCCATGATTAAACTCAAGTCTCCCTGTTTTGTAAAAATAAAGACTGATTACCAGTGACCCAGCAACCCAATACATAATATAACGAGCTTGTTTTAACCACTTTTGTAAGAATGGATAGTTTGAAAGGTAAAGTAGGGTTACAGAAGGTAGGATAATAAAAGTATAAAGTAGATCAACAAGGACATGTGTTGTTAAAACACCCGGCTTATATTCCCATAATAGATGGTCATGACATAATATGTTATATAGTAAATTACACGTGATTACGTAATAAACTGTTAAACCATATTTATTTAGGTTACGATAAGTACCTTTTATAAATAAGAAACATAAAAAGATGACTGTCACAATGATATGCATATATATTCCTCTTGATTGATGTAAATTTTTTCTTAGTATGTACTAGTTTTTAGAAAACATCCATTTAGACCGCCTTTGTTTTACTTTCTCCTTGTTTTCACTTAGGCAACTGGATCATAGACCGCCTTTGATTTACTTCCTTCTTGTTTTCACTTAGGCAACTGTTTTGCATAAGGGCTACCCACAAAAAAGCCGCTTCCTCTCCAAAAAGGGGAAACGACCTCACCAATGAAATTAATCTAACCTTACACTCCGACCTTCTTCACTACTCTTATAAATCGCATCGATAATCTTTGATACATGTAAAGCTTCCTCTGGTTTTACTAAAAGCTCCTCTGTTCCTAAGCAGGCATTGATGAAGTTTTTGGCTTGTGGTAAACCTGGATCTTCTTCTCCTTCGATATAAGCTACGTTGCTATTAAGCAGCATTCCATGTTTTGCTTGATTTAACTGAAGTGGAAATAAATCAATACCACCTGTTTCACCTGAAATACTCAAGCTTTCCTCATCATCTTTGATATTTGCAGCCCAAGATGTTTCAAATAGCATAGATGCTCCATTATCAAACTTAATGTAAGCCGTCACATGATCATCTACCTCAAACGTTTCATGATCAAAACTGCCCCACATATTAACTTGATTTGGCATTTTACTTAATTTGTTATATGTAGTTCCCATCACTTCAACTGGCTCAGGATTCCCGAGCAACCATAAAGATAAATCTAAGAAATGGCAGCCATAATCAATCAAGCTTCCGCCACCCTGAAGCTCCTTATTTGTAAAAACACCCCAGCCTGGTACCTTTCGTCTTCTTAACGCTCTTGCTCTAGCCACCATCGGCTTACCAATTTCCTGTTCTAAAATCACACGCTTTGCTGCTTGAGAATCCTTCATAAATCGATAGTGATATGCAATTGACAATACTTTTCCTGACTTTTTCGCAGCATCAATCATAGCATTACACTCTTCTATGTTTAATGCCATTGGTTTTTCACACAAAACATGAACTCCAGCCTCAAGTGCAGCAACCGTGATTTCCGCATGAAATTTATTAGGAGTACAAATGGTTACAGCATCTACTACTTCAAACATCTCTCGATAATTTGTAAAAACGTGTTTAATTTTATGGGTTTTAGCAACCGTCTTTGCTGTTTCTTCATTTATATCACTAACCGCTTCAAGTGATACCTGATCTGATAATTGTAGGTAAGCTGGGATATGTCGCCCTTGTGCAATTCCTCCAACACCAATGATCCCCATTCGTAAATTCTTCATATTCCACCTCTATCTTAGTTTTTTACTAACCTAATTATTTGTTCTATTTTTGCCATTTACCTACCATTCATTTATTTTGATAAATGGGAACAGCGATATTCATTTGGAGTGATGCCAATCAATTTTTTAAAGACTTTACTAAAATACTTCTCATTATGATATCCAATATGATAGGCGATTTCATAAATTTTGAGATGAGGGTTACACAATAACTCCTTTGCCTTCTCTAATCGAATTCTTGTGACATAATCAGTAATTGTTTCTTTGTATTCCTGCTTAAACCTTCTAGATATATATTCCCTGCTTAGGTAAAATTGATCAGCAATTTCTTGTAATGTAATATCTTGTTTATAATTAGCTATTAAAAATTGTTCAATATCATACATACTATTTTTATCTTTTTGAGAGATCTCTTCGACCGTATTACCGGTTTTCTCCTTATACTGATCTTTCCATTCATTCACAGCTCTTTCTAATGTTTCATTCAAGATCTCAGGGTCAATCGGCTTTAAGATATAGTCAAAACTTTTATAGTAGATAGCATTTCTCATATATTCAAAATCATCATATCCACTGATGACGATCGTTTTACTTGTGAGAGAAGAATCTGAAATCCATTTTAAGAGACCTATTCCATCCTTTTTGGGCATCCTCATATCCGTAAAAATAATTTCAGGCTGGTGCTCTGATATAAGTTGAACAGCTTCTTCTCCATCCTCAGCTTCAATAATCATGTCAATTCCAAATCGATTCCATTCAGCTAATAAATGTAGACCTTCACGAACATGTTTTTCATCATCAATGATTATCGCTTTCATTTTCCCCATCCTTTAACGTAATAGGTAGCCTTATAATCACCTTTAGTCCACCACTGTCGCGGTTTTTCAATTGTAAAGAGGCTTCTCCATTATAATAGAGCTTCAATCGGACATATACATTTTTTAATCCGATATTTGATTCTTCTCCATCTAGTTTTTGAATTCCTTCTTCAAAATGCTGATGAATTTCGTTTAGGCGATTCTCTGATATTCCTAATCCATTATCACGTATTTCGATTTGCAAAAAGGACTCATCCCGACTACATCTCAATCTGATTTTCCCAATACCTTCTCTTATATCGAATCCATGCTTAAAATAATTCTCAATAATCGGTTGTATCACCATCTTAGGAACTATTACCTGCATCACATCTTCATGAACGTCAACTAAATAATCTAGATTATCACCAAACCGTTCCTTCTGTAAAAGCAGATACGCCTTTGTATAATTGATTTCTTTTATTAATGGAACAAGCTGCTCATCTGTGTTCATCCCATATCTCATTATTTTTGATAAGTGTGTAATAAGCGTATAAATTTGTGGAACTTTATTTTTCAATGCGATGGTTCCAATTGATTGTAAGGCATTATATAAAAAATGCGGATTGATTTGTGATTGTAGAACCTTCAATTGATTCGTCTTATTTTCCAGCTCAAGCTTATATTCTCGATTAATTAAGTCATTAATTTTTTCAATCATACCCTTAAAGCGTTCGCCAAGTATTCCAATTTCGTCCTTACCACCCAGTGAAGAAAATTGCACCTGCATATTCCCCGCCTCGACCTGCTGAATGTTTTGCAATAAGATCCTAATCGGTGATGTAATCTTAAAAGTGACAAACATAGTCGCCAAGATCACTAGTAACAAGCCAATAATTCCAAATAAAATATTGATTTTCGTGACAGAAAGAGCGCTTTCATACAGGGTTGAATAAGGAATTCTCTTAATTAAAATCCACCCACCTGCAGAATTGTCCATTTTATCGTAAATCATCATCCCATGAAACTGATCTTCATTCCATTCTTTTGTACCACTTTCAGGTTCAGTTGCAAGTAATTCCGAAATCCATTCTTGATTCACTTCATTATCCGTAATTTTCACATTTGAGCTATACACTAATTTCCCATGTGGAGATAAAATATAGAATTCCTCTCGCTCTCGGTTATAAAGGTTTTCACTAATATTGAATATCTCATCAGGTGAAACCTCTAAAGAGATATAAGCAAGAATGTCTTTTGAAGGAATATTTGTAAACGCTCGGTGAATCGAGAAAACATTTTTGGGACGCGGTTTAACAAGCGAATCATCTCCATATTGATAATGGATAGGCTCAATATGCATATTAAAAGGACTATCTTTTGTTTTTTGATAATACTCTAGATAGGTTTCCTTTATATTTGATGAAAAAGCAACCGTTGACCTTTTGGATATGGAAACAAGCTTATTTTCATCTAAAAATGAGATGTAGACTCGGTCGATGTGATCCTCCGCATAAAGAATGGTTTGCAATACACTCTTCACGGTACCAATTGTCATGTAATTGTTTTCTTTGTGTGCAGATCTCATATAATTCATAAAATCCGGATTATTGTATAACGACAGTGTAAGGCCATTAAGTTCTCTTATGTAACTCTCTAGATTTACCTTTCCTTGATATAGGAGATTACTATTTTCTTCGACCACTTGATTGGTGATTGATTCTTTTGTGTGGACATAGGTTATGTAGATGGAAGTCCCGAAAGGAATAATAGTCGCTAATAGGAGTAAGAATATTAATTTATTTCGGATGCTTTTTTTGAACATGTGGATGTTCCTCCTATTAAGCTGGTATTTTTAGTATAAGATATAATTCTATGATTTAGTATCCCCAGTTCGTCTAACCTGAAAATAACTTAGGTTGGAGAGTTCCAACCGCTGCCTCTCCCTATACTTCGGACAGCTTTTCCTCTTCGCACACTCAAGCTGTCTGAACCTTACCCTACTTCGGACAGCTTTTCCTCTCCACACACCCTAGCTTCTGAACCTTACCCTACTTCGGACAGCTTTTCCTCTTCTCACACTCAAGCTGGCTGAACCTTACCCTACTTCGGACAGCTTTTCCACTTTGCACACCAAAGCTGTCTGAACCTCACTCTACTTCGGACAGCTTTTCCCCTCCTAACACCAAAGCTGTCTGAACTTCACTCTACTTCGGACAGCTTTTCCCATCCTAACACCAAAGCTGTCTGAACTTCACCCTACTTCGGACAGCTTTTCCACTTTGCACACCAAAGCTGTCTGAACTTCACTCTACTTCGGACAGCTTTTCCTCTTTGCACACCAAAGCTGTCTGAACCTTACCCTACTTCGGACAGCTTTTCCCCTCCTAACACCAAAGCTGTCTGAACTTCACTCTACTTCGGACAGCTTTTCCTCTTTGCACACCAAAGCTGTCTGAACCTCACTCTACTTCGGACAGCTTTTCCTCTTTGCACACCAAAGCTGGCTGAACCTTACTCTACTTCGGACAGCTTTTCCCATCCTAACACAAAAGCTGTCTGAACCTCACTCTACTTCGGACAGCTTTTCCCCTCCTAACACCAAAGCTGTCTGAACTTCACTCTACTTCGGACAGCTTTTCCCATCCTAACACCAAAGCTGTCTGAACTTCACCCTACTTCGGACAGCTTTTCCCCTCCTAACACCAAAGCTGTCTGAACCTTACTCTACTTCGGACAGCTTTTCCTCTTTGCACACCAAAGCTGTCTGAACCTTACTCTACTTCGGACAGCTTTTCCATTTGGCACACCAAAGCTGTCTGAACCTCACTCTACTTCGGACAGCTTTTCCTCTTTGCACACCAAAGCTGTCTGAACCTCACTCTACTTCGGACAGCTTTTCCCCTCCTAACACCAAAGCTGTCTGAACTTCACTCTACTTCGGACAGCTTTTCCCATCCTAACACCAAAGCTGTCTGAACCTCACTCTACTTCGGACAGCTTTTCCATTTCGAACACCAAGGCTGTCTGAACCTCACTCTACTTCGGACAGCTTTTCCTCTCCACACACCCTAGCTGTCTGAACCTTACTCTACTTCGGACAGCTTTTCCTCTTTGCACACCAAAGCTGTCTGAACCTCACTCTACTTCGGACAGCTTTTCCTCTTTGCACACCAAAGCTGTCTGAACTTCACCCTACTTCGGACAGCTTTTCCTCTCCTAACACCAAAGCTGTCTGAACCTCACTCTACTTCGGACAGCTTTTCCATCTTGCACACCCAAGAGGTCTGAACTTCGCTAAACTTTGTGACGTCTTTTACACGTCTACGCTGGTCAGCTGGCTCTCCGCTCATTCTACACTAAGTGAGCACACTATTTTCATCCTCTATGGTGCGAATCAAATTAGCATGGAAGTCTACCCTAAAACCAAAATATCTATAGAAAGAACATCTCAGGTTGAGACATTCCTTCTATAGATTAAATTAGTAATGTACTATTTTAAGTTATCCCAAGTACTTTGGAAGCGTTCGAGAACTGTGTCGTAGTCTATTTTACCAGTAGCATATTCTTGAATGGTTGCTGCAAATTCTTTATTTGCACCATCTGGCCATCTGAACCATGTCCAAGGAATGGTCTTGTCATCTTTTGAGTATTCAAGAATTGATAAGCCTAAATCACCTAATCCAGCTGGTTCAATATTATCAAAGGCTGGAATGAATGCGAATTCTTCTGTTAAATATCTCTTTCCAGTTTCAGATGATACCATCCAATTTAGGAATAGTTTAGCTTCTTCTAGGTGTTCTGAATTTTTGTTAAGAACCCAGTTATTCGGAACCCCAATTGGCAAACGATCTGATGCTGCTTCATCATCATTAATTGGAATTGGTAAAAATGCCATATTAATTTCTGGATTAATTTCATAAATCATATTTTCTGTCCAGTTTCCTTGTTGTAGCATCGCCGCTTGACCTGATGCAAATAGCGTTACTTGCGTATTGTAGTCTGTTGTTAATGGATTATCATTTGCAAATTTAATTTCAGTATCAAGTACTTCTTTAAACTGCATAAACTGTTCGTCACCTACAATTTTTTGCGAACCATCATATAATCCCTCAATATATGCAACTGGGTCTTCATGCTGAGCGAATGGAATATTTAATAAATGTTGACCAATTACCCACCACTCACCATAACCAGCTGCAAATGGAGTAATACCTGCATCTTCAAGCTTTTGGGCAGCATCTTTTAGTTCAGATACTGTTGTTGGAGGCTCAGTAATACCTGCCTTTTCAAATAAGTCTTTATTATAGATAAATCCATAACCTTCAAGGTTTACTGGCATTCCATAAAGCTTACCATCAGTATCAGTCATAGGAACCTTACCAATTGGAAGTACATGCTCTACCCATGGTTCCTCTGACAGGTCCGCTAAATGCTCCTTCCAAAGCTCAAGCTCCTTAAAACCTCCATTGTTAAAAATGTCAGGCTTTTCACCTGAAGCAAATTTCGCTTTTAATGCTGCACCATAATCAGCACCACCGCCAACTGTTTCAAGCTTAATTTTAATATTTGGATGCTCTGCTTCAAATTCATTGATCATTTCTTGGAGTTGATCTGCAATCTCTACCTTGAATTGAAAGAAATCAAGTGTTACAACTTCGTCTCCACCATTGTCTGTATCTGTATTAGGTGTTTCTCCGTTGGACTTCTCATTTCCACATCCGGCAATGATTCCAACCATTAAAAACATCGATAAGAAAATCAGTACTAATCGGCTTTTCTTCATAAAAATTTACCCCCTAATGTTTTGGTCATTTTATATATAATCTTTTACAGCTTTATCGGTAAGCTACAAAAGGCTATAACCCTAACAAACTACTTAATGGATCCTGCCGCAATTCCTTTAATAATATGTTTTTGTAAGAATAGGAAGAAAATGATGACTGGAGTAATACCTAACACTAACGCTGCGAGCCCCATATCCCATTGCTTCGTATATTGTGCAAAAAATGAACTTGTTGCCAACGGAATTGTTCTTAATTCAGCATCTTGTAAAACAAGCATTGGTAATAAGAAATCATTCCAAATCCAAAGCGTATTTAAAATAACAACAGTTACTGTAATCGGTTTCAAGAGTGGGAAAACAATTCTCCAAAACACTCCAAATTGACTACAGCCATCTACTCGAGCAGATTCCTCGATTTCCATAGGCACTGTTTTTACAAACCCGTGATATAAGAATAATGACAATGGAACACCAAATCCGAAGTACATGATGATTAACCCTGGGATACTATTTGTAAGATTCAGAGCACCACCTAGCTTCATTAGCGGAATCATCACCGTCTGAAACGGAATGACCATCGCTGAGACAAAGAAGATAAATAAAAACTTACTAAGCTTCCCCGGTGTTCGTACCATTTTCCAGGCTGCCATTGAACTAATTACAACTAGCCCTATATTGCTAAATACGGTAATCACTAATGAATTCCAAAACGCCCGTGGAAAGTTAATGATTTCCCATACCTTTGCATAATTTGAAAACAGTATTTCTTTTGGCCATGCTGCTGCATCAATTAAGATTTCAGCAAAGCCTTTTACTGAATTGACTGCTACAAAGTAAAATGGGATAAGGAAGATAAAGGCGATTAGAATACCAATAACTTCAAGCAAAAAAGTCTTTTTCGAATACTTTGCATTCATTAAGCCTCGACCTCCCTTTTCTTTGTAGCAAGCACCTGAACTGTCGTAAATATAGCAACAACTAAGAAGAATAGTATTGATTTAGCTGTACCAAGTCCATAACGGTTATTTTGGAATGCCTCTTGATATATGTTAATTGCAACCGATTGCGTAGAGTTAAATGGACCTCCACCTGTTAATGATAAATTTAGATCAAAGATTTTGAAAGCCATCGAAATGGTTAAGAAGAAACAAATTGTAAACGCTGGAAGGATTAAAGGAATAATAATTTTTCTTAATATCGTCCAACTATTCGCACCGTCTATTTTAGCAGCTTCTAGCAGATTTGTATCCAACCCTTGTAATGCCGCTATATAAATGACCATCATATAACCACTTATTTGCCAAGCAAACACAATAACAATTCCCCAAAACGCTGTTTTTTCATCACCCAGCCATGCCAATTTAAAGAAAGGTATGTTAGTAATTGCGCCGATTGATGCGAACCCTTTCACAAAAATGAACTGCCAGATAAATCCAAGTAATAGTCCACCAATTACATTTGGTATGAAATATACGGTTCTTAATATATTTCGAGTCTTTAATGCTGCATTTAATAATAAAGCTAAGCTGAAACCAATTAAATTACTTATGATAACTGCAGCAAACATAAATTTTGTTGTGAATAAGAATGATTCCATAAATTGTCTATCATTGGAGAAGATTTTTATATAATTCTCTAACCCGACCCACTCGACAGTTGAACTAACTCCATTCCAAGATGTAAAAGAATAATAGATTCCCATAAAAAACGGAATGATTTGAATCACCAGAAAGAATAAAAGAGCTGGACCAACGAATGCTGCATAGCTCAATATTTTAAGTAGATTCGTTTTTCTTTTCATCTTCTGGTTTAAGTTTGTTCTTGCTGTAGATTCATGGGTTTGAACCTTTACTTCCATTTAGGCACCCCCTTGTCACTTACCTTGTAAACGCTTTCTAATTACATTATAGAGCATGAAAGTCGAATTTAGGGTAACTTATATTGACTAAAAGAGTATACTATTTTGACATGTACAAGCTCCTCTTCAGATCACCAAAACCACCTTGATAGCTTAAAAACCTACACCAATTTTCTTGATATTGTAGATCTCTTCTACAAAAAAGAATGACATAGGTTGGTTTAATGAATATTATTCAAATAGTGTCTTAAATCTCATCTTAATTTTTGTTTCGTTGTTAGGGTTCGGTTTTCTATTTTGAAAAAATCCCTTGTTTGCTTGGTCTTCATTTAAAGGTTCGATTAATTCTATGTTAGAGCTTAATGAATGATCCATGTTAGTTACTTCCGTTATTTTAGGATAATCTTACTTCTTCTTCATGACTTTCATTAGCTACTTGAAAAAATCCTAATTCTTCAAATAAATCGTTTGTAGATGTTGGCGAATCTAGAACTTCGTCTAACTCTTTTTGTATAGCCATGATATCACCCCTAGATATGATTTATACAGCTTAGTTTTACATAACAAAAAGGACCCGCCTAAATAGGTGGATCCCACATTTGATATCATCCAACTTTTTCGGCGACCCGGCTACCATAGCAATTGCTTTAGGCCCGTAGTTTTGCGTCCCTACCTTTCAATAGGTTTGCCATTATCGAAAATCATTAATATTATAGGTTAATTTCACCATATTTATTGTAAATACCAACAAATATTATCATTTTTTTACAAATGCATTAACCTTGCTCTCATTTTATTTTCCTTTATGTTAGAGACGAGCTTCATGAGTTCCATCTGAAAAATAATCGCACCTTGTTCACCAAGAACCGTTCTCGAATACTTTCAAGTTGCATCCATGTTCCTCTATGAATAGTTTTGACCTTATTATCGTAATAAACATTTGGTCGAAACTCCCATAATAAAGTATTTTAACAACATTATTTAGAAATAAAAAAAGAGTTATAATATTCATAACTCTTTTTTCACCCGATTTACTTTACTCTTCTTATTTCTTACTTGTTATATTCAACCTCTTTTACCTTCGTTGCTCGTTTGTTCACTAAAAATATGGCTATTAATATAAATCCTCCACCAGCTAATGTTGATAGATGTATTTCTTCATTTAGTAGTATCCATCCAAAAATCACACCAAAGAATGGAGCAAGAAATAGGAAAGAACTTACCTTAGCTGAATCTTCTTTACTTAAAAGAAAAAACCAAGTAGCAAATTGAATAATTGATGCCATGATAGCAAGCCATAAAATGATAAAAATAGATAAGGAATTTAGCACAAAAGTTACTTGTTCAAATAAAAGGCTACCCACTAAGAGTAGTATCCCTCCAAACAACATCTGATATGCAGTTAATACCCATGTATCAAATGTTGATCCCCACTTTTTTAGCAAAACGGTAGCAATAGCCCAGGCGATTGCACTTCCAAGCCCAAAAAGTGTGCCAGATTGTTGGATATTTAAGCTTGCTCCTAAAGTAATATAGACGCCAACTATACCAATTAACACGCCTACCCATTGAATCCACCTGTATCTTATTCCTAAGAAAATAGTGCTCAGAATCACAACGAGCAAAGGATTTGTGAAGGTTAAGATCGAAGACTCACCAGCTGTAATTGTACGAATACTTAGGAATATACATCCCATAACTGCTGTTGTTTGAAAGAAGCCAACAGTTAGGATCTTTATCCAATCAGTTATACGCTTAGGGTGAATTCGTTTTAATAGAATAACCACCCCAGACATTAAAACTCCAGCAATGGTGAAACGCAAACCAACTAAAAGTAAAGGTGAAACATAGTTTAATCCAATCTTTCCAATGGCAAACGAAGAGCCCATTAGTCCGGTACTAATTACTATTAATATAGTAAACAATAATTTATTCATTACTTGAGTAACTCCATTCTGCACAACTCATATATAAAATTTGCAATAAGTATAACAATTTTATATCTTAAAACAAAACAATACGAACCAAAATTTTAAAAGGCCTCATCTCTAAGAATGAGATGAGACTTTACTGCTATTCAGTTTACACCTGTCAAGATAGTCTAGTTTCAGATGTAGATACAGCAAAAACAGTTTGTCTAATCATATTTTTGAGTAAGCCCTATCATTTACGCTTCAAAATCCTTTATTTTAGCATTCGGACTTAAAATTCTTTCAGGATTAAACTCACTTAAAGTTTGGCCACTTTTAACTTTAGTCACCCAATCATGGTTTGCTAATGCTCCCTTGCCTAATGTAATAACATCAGCATCACCATTTTCAATGATTTGTATTGCCTTATCAGGATCATGTAAACCTCCGTTAGCTATGACCGGCAATTTACTATACTTTTTTGCTAGTCCAGCGAGTGACTCTCCTCCATCACCAAAGGCGGAATCTGTGGCGACGGTTCCTTCTCCCTCAGGAAATGCCGGTTGCCATGCTTCATATTCCGTAACATGGATATAATCCAATCCAGCCTTTCCTAATTCCCGAAAAATAATTTCAGCGTCTTTTTCTTTTCCGGCCCATTTATGTGTATAATCATTTACTTTTCCTTGTGAAATGCGGATCCCAACTGTATAATCTGTACCCACAGCCTCACGGACTGCTTTTGATACCTCTACTAGCAGTTTTACACGATTTTCTGTTGAGCCACCGTATTCATCGTTTCGTTGATTCATATAATCTGTAAGAAATTGATCTAATATGTAGCCATTCGCGCCATGAATTTCAATTCCATCAAAGCCAGCTTCTTTTGCTTTCTTTGATGCATCTACAAACCCTTTAACCAATTCTGTGATGTCGTCTTGTGTAGCTTCCTTTGGAACTTTGAAGGGCCCATCTCCACCATAGAATTTCATTTGCTCTCCTTTAGGTTGAACAGGAGATGGCCCAAGGGTTTCACTGGTAAATCTGTTACCTTGTGATAACGCACCTGCATGCATTAATTGAACAAATATTTTGCTGCCTTCTTGATGAACAGCTTCTGTTACCATTTTCCACGCTTGGACTTGATCTTTGTCAATTAAACCTGGTTGCTCAAAGTATCCTTGGCTATACTTACTATCAGGATAAGTTCCTTCTGTAATAATTAATCCAAAGCCACCACGAGCAAAATCAGCGTAATAGTTAACCATTTGATCAGTAACTAAACCTTCAGGAGTTGCACTTGTGCGTGTCATCGGTGCAACACCAACTCGATTATTGATAGTTGTATTCCCCAGCTTTACTGAATTGAATAAAATTGATGTCATGAATTTTCCCCTTTCTTTTTACCATTCATTATTTTTTCCAATTAGTTTTTAACCATTCTAAAAATTTTTTTGTAAAAGATCTTCACGCTGTTTTCCTATACAAGTCATAAATATTTCACACATCGAAAATTTCGGATATGAAAATAAGAAATTTATATGATACTATTAGAATATTAAAATTTCTTTACTTAATTTGGAGATGGAACATATGCCAACCTGGAAACGAAATTTATGGATACTATGGATTGGAGCATTTTTTACAGCAGCCAGCTTTTCAATGGTTATCCCTTTTTTACCGATATTTCTACTTCAAATAGGAGTACATGATCATACCGAACTGTGGTCAGGATTGATATTTAGTTCTGCATTTTTTGCAGGTGCAATCGCAACACCGTTTTGGGGAAGTATGGCTGATAAATATGGTAGAAAGCCGATGATCATTCGGGCAGGATTCGCACTTTTTGTTGTTTATACACTAATGGCGTTTGTCACAAATCCATATCAAATATTAGGATTACGCATCCTACAAGGATTATTAAGTGGATATATTCCAGGAGCGATAGCTTTAATTGGTACGAATACACCAAGGGAGAAAGTGGGTTATGCTCTAGCTCTCATTTCTTCAGCGACTGCATCAGGAATGATTATGGGCCCATTATTAGGAGGAGGAATGGCAGAACTCGTAGGAAATCGTTGGGCATTTGCAAGCGCAGGGATTATCGTTTTTTTTGCAACCCTCCTTATTATTTTTTGGGTAAAAGAAGAAAACTTTAAGCCAAGTAAGGAAAAAAGCTCTATTAAAAGAGACTTTAAAGTAGCGCTCAACAATCGACCTTTCTTACTTGTACTTATCCTAACCCTTATAGTCAGTTGCTCAGTCATGACGATTGAACCGATTCTTCCTTTATACATTGCGGACTTAAGCGGTTCTTCTAAATATGCATCGTTACTTACAGGTTTTATCATTTCGCTACCTGGGATTGCTAGTGCTCTATTTGCACCAATCTGGGGAAAGTGGGCAGACAAAGTTGGATTTAAACGTGTTTTATTCATTGGTCTGCTGGGTGCTGGAATTGGAACATTGGCTCAAATCATTTTCTCCCAAATATGGGGTTTCTCAATCACTAGGTTTATATATGGTGTCTTTTACTGCGCGATTTTCCCTGCACTAAATGGGCTCGTTGTTACATCTACCCAAGAAGAATTCCGTGGACGAGCATTCAGTTTGAATCAAACCTCAAACCAAATTGGCGGAATGATTGGTCCAATTATTGGTGGGTTACTTGGAGGAGTATTTCCGGTTCAAAGCGTATTTTTGGTAACCGGAATTTTATTATTAGGTGCAATGGGAACTGTATATTGGAATACAGATAAATCGAGAATCCCGGCGAAGAAAGAAGTCATTACCAGTAAATAAAGATTAAGGAGTAAATTCCATTTACTCCTTTTTGTAATGAACCGAAGCCTGCACCATTTCATCTGTATAACCAATTTCTTGAAGTATGCTCAGTTCTTCATTGGTGCATCCTTTAAAATTAATCGTCATTAGATTTCATTCCTTTATTTAATCAATAAATTCTCTTTTTTCCCTTTTTAACAGATTCCCAATCGACTTCAACATTTTTCCTTACTCTTTAAAGAAGATTAAATATAGTCTCTACTTCCGCTTCAGAAAGTCCTTCCAAAGCAACTTTATTGGAATGTTCATTTTCTTTCTTTATTGAAGGATAAACATCTTTCCCTTTCTCTGTTGGAAAAAGTTTTTTGATTTTTTGGTTAGTTTCATCGTCTCTCTTTTCAATAAAACCATTTAACTCAAGTTTTTTTATAGCACGAGCTGCAGTTGTTCGATCTACTTTAATCATCTCAGCGAGCTTTTCTTGTATGATTCCTGAATTTTCACATATTCGAACAAGATATAGATATTGCCCTTTTGTAAGCTCATATTCTTTAAATTCGATATTACTTATAGAATCTAATGCCCTTGCTATCATTCCAATTTCACGAAGGATTTCTTTCATGATTAACCCCTTTCAAAAAACAATGTTGTAAATGCAACAAATTAACATACACTGATTTTATTTCTATTTCGTTGCAATTGCGACAAAAATCATTTAGGTGACAAATTTAGTGAATTATATTTTTGCGAATTAGAAATTAAATAAAGAAGGCTCTTTTCTGAAGACTAATTGCTCTATTTTTCGACTAGTTACACAATTTCACTAGATGTTATCGTTAATGTTAGGAAGAAAAGATGCCAATCTACTTAGTTCATAGTGATTTTTAAGAGAGCGCTAAAAGCGGCATAGTATACGATAACAGCCATAAAGAAACACACCAATAATGGTGCTTATTGGTGTGTTCGAAAGTTTTATTATTCTTTTTTACAAGCCCGTTCCTGAAATTTTGTGGGATAAATTAAAATCTTCAAATGACCAATAACAACTTACTCAAATAAAGGGCTTAATGCTTTCTCATTATGAATGCGATCTATCGCATCTACAAACAACGGTGCAACAGATAAGGTAATCAGCTTTTCTATTTTCTTTTCTGATGGTATCTCAATCGTATTCGTCACCACTAACTCTTTAATGGCTGACTGTTCAATTCTATTAATCGCTTCCCCAGAAAGTACCGCGTGTGTACAGCAAGCATACACTGCTTTTGCCCCTTTTTCAGCTAAGGCTGCCGCTGCGTTGGAAATAGTAGCCGCTGTATCAATTAGATCATCGACAATAATCACATTTTGTCCTTCTATATGACCTACAATGTTCATAATTTCAGACATATTTCGTTCAGGGTGCCTTCTGTCAATTAAAGCAATAGGTGCACCTAATCTGGCGGCCATTTTCCGGGCTCTTACGACACTGCCTTTATGCGGAGCAACAAACACGACATCGTCTAATCCCTTATTCTGATAATAATCTACAAAGATTGGTACCCCTACTAGGTGCTCCAGAGAAATATCAAAAAAGCCCTGAACTTGAGGTGCATGTAAGTCCATCGTCAGTACTCTTGAAGCCCCTGCTCTTTCTAAGAGGTTTGCAATCAGTTTTGCCGTAATAGGTTCTCTTGCTCTAGCTTTTCGATCTTGGCGTGAATAACTGTAGTATGGTATAACCACATTAATTGTTTTTGCAGCTGCTCTTTTCAAGGCATCAATCATGATTAGAAGCTCCATAATGTGTTCATTACTTGGGTATGAAGTAGATTGAACAACAAATACTTCGCTTCCCCGAATACTTTCTTCTATGTGAATATGAATTTCTCCATCACTAAAACGCGTAACAGAGCTTTTTCCTATTTTACAACCTAAAAGGTTGGCTATCTCTTTTGATAGCGTTTGGTTTGAGTTTAATGCAAATAATTTAAAGTTCTCTTTAAGTTGATAATCCACGTTTGCCCCCCATGTTGTTTAATTTTTTCTATTATCTTATTTTACATATAAAAAACAAATAGGACAACGTAAGTAACATAAACACTATAACTATATAATCGACGGAACATGAAATAGCCATTGCTTATCACTTTTTTGAAATCTTCATCATATTGTGAAGTGATTGATTTTTATACTGCTATTTCAAATTAGTAGTTTAGGGCTACTTCCTTGAAATGATAACTCAGACTATAGGCTGTGATTGATGTAGGACCATTTTCCTTTTCTTTTTCAATCACTGTTTTTCAAACAAACATCTCTAATTATTTGATACGCAAGTTTGTACTTCGTTCTTATAATTACAGAGTATTCCCAGACTTAAATCCTTTACTAGGATTATTTTTTCCGGGAGAAAAATGCTCGAAAGGAGATGCAATCAAACTAAAATGTAAGCGCTGTCAAAACTTAGTGTATTTTGTCACCTTATGCAAACTTTATAGGGGAAGCGGAAAGTAGAAGAGTTTTACTATAAAAATACTGGAAGGTGAAAACATGAAAAAAGCTTCATTATCAAAAAAAATTGTTACCAATGTTTTAGCAACTAGTCTGTTATTTACAGGAGTAGTTGGTGCACAAGCAGCGGCTGGGAAGGACAAGACTCCAGTTTCTAGCAATAATGGAATCCAACTTGAGCACTTAGATCGAGGTTTAGTAGCGGCATCCACATCTGAAGGAAACTTTCTTTCATGGCGATTACTGGCTAATGAAGTCACCGGGTATACGGACAATGGTTTGACTGGCGCAAACTTCAATGTGTATCGTGATGGCAAAAAAATCGCAACAGTTGATAACAGCACTAACTTCTTAGATAAAGATGGCACATCTGATTCAGTTTATTTTGTAAGCGTTGTCGTAGGTAAAAAGGAGCTAGACAAAAGTGAAGCAGTGTCTCCTTGGGCTGATTCCTACTATGATTTGCCACTACATAAGCCAGAAGATGGAGTAACTCCTGCAGGTGAAGCTTATACGTATCATGCAAATGATATGAGTGTTGGTGATGTTGATGGTGATGGCCAATATGAATTTTTCGTTAAATGGGATCCGTCTAACTCTAAGGACGTTTCACAAAAAGGGTATACAGGAAATACGTATATTGATGCCTACAAACAAGATGGAACAATTTTATATCGAATTGACTTAGGAGTAAATATCCGCTCTGGCGCCCATTACACCCAGTTCTTAGTCTATGATTTTGATGGAGATGGAAAAGCAGAAACCATGTTTAAAACTGCCCCAGGTACAAAAATCATCAAGTTTGATTCAACTGGAACTGTAGCTTCAGAAGAATATATTACCATGCCACAAGAAGATCTAGATGCTGGTTATAGTCACAGTGATGACTATCGTATGAGTAGCGAGGATTATTATGACCATGTGGTCGAGATGTTTATGGGCTGGCATGAGCATGAAGAGGTCATAGCTGGAAACTGGCCGGCAACATTGGAAGAAAGCTTTGGTATAGAGCCTGAATATAGTTACCCGTTATCTAAAGAAGATGCAGCAAGTCTAGCAGATTATTTTATTGATGTGTATGCTCCTGCAAGAAGTAGCCGTAATGATTTAAGAGATTTTGAGGGCTTCATTGTGAAAGGTCCTGAGTATTTAACTGTATTTAACGGGGAAACAGGAAAAGAAATGGAGACGATACACTATAAGACTGAACGTCATGACGATGGATTGATGTGGGGAGATTATGCGATGAGCAGAATTGAGCCGGGCAACCGCGTTGATCGATTTCTTGCTGGTGTAGCTTATCTTGATGGAGAGAAACCGTCAGCAATTTTTGCCCGTGGATATTATACTAGATCTACACTTGTTTCATATGACTGGGATGGTAAGAATCTGAAGGAAAAATGGACGGTGGATAGCGGCTGGGCTCCGATGACAAATCCGTTTAACGATGGACCACATGGTAGACCAGGGACAAATGAAGAATTTGCTTTACTGACAACTCAAGGAGCACACTCATTAAGTACGGCCGATGTGGATGGAGATGGCAAGCAGGAAATCATCTATGGATCTTCTACAATCGACAATGATGGTTCCCTTTTATATAATTCACGCGCAATAATGCCTGAAGGTAGTGGCATGCCAGGAGTAGAAGCAGGACTTGGACATGGGGATGCCCTTCACGTGGCTGATATTGACCCAGACCGCGAAGGCTTAGAAATCTTTATGGTACATGAAGGCGGACGTTGGGCGCCATATGGATATGCTTTACGAGATGCAGCGACTGGTGAAGTAATTTATGGAGGATACACTGGAAAAGATACTGGCCGAGGCATGATAGGTGATGTTGATCCGGAACAAAGAGGCTTGGAGACTTGGGCTGTTGGATTATGGTCGGCAGATGGGAAAAAAATTAGTAATATCGGACCTGGAACGAATATGAATATAAAATGGGCTGGGGACATGACAACCCAAATCGTGAATGGTTCACGTGACCAAACCCCTTCGATTGATGACTGGAAAAAGGGCAAAGTTCTTACTGCTGAAGGAACTAGAACAAACAACTGGACAAAGGGTAACCCAAACCTAGTAGCTGATGTATTCGGTGACTGGAGAGAAGAGTTACTTGTGCGTACCGAAGATAGCTCAGCAATCCGTATTTACCTTAGCGATGAGGTAACAGACCGTAAGCTTTATACACTTATGCATGATGCACAATATCGAACAGGAATTGCATGGCAAAACACAGCATATAATCAACCTGCATATCCAAGCTTCTATTTTGCATCAGATACAGATTTCGCGAATGTTTCAGTTCCAGAATATTGGAGTCCTGGTGAAGTAAGTGCCTTAGAGAAGCTTATGGGGGAATATAAAGCTAGTGGACAATTAAAAGGTCCTTTAACTTCTCAATTAGAAAACACATTAAGACAAGTTGAGCACCATTTACAAAAGGGCTCAGAAAAACAAGCGATTAAATTTATGGATAAGTATTTGAATCAACTTAACCACAAAACAAAGCAAACACATATTTCTTCGACAGCTAAAATGAATTTATCTCATCATGCACAGTTATTTATTGATAGATTAGAATAAGTCAATCGCGCAACTGCCCCGACAGAGATGGAGCCCCTGACTAAGCAGGCTGCTTTATGCCGGAAGTGTCTGAAATTCTCGAGGTCTCGAGGGGATAGGTGCCGGGGCAGACACTACAACTATTAAGTTAATAGAAATTTATTAGAAATGTTTAAACAATTAGAAGAGGACCAAGATAGGTCCTCTTCTTGTTACATAGGTAGGAATACACCTACTATTAAATTTATATAATTATGTCACTAGCATAAGGATTAATCCAATTAGTCCAGCAAAAAGAGAATAATACAGCATCGGCACTATCGTCATACGAATGATCGCGAATAATTTGTAGTGGCACCTTCCAATAAACAACTGCCAAAAACGCTGTAGCAGCTAAACTAATCGCCATTGCCTTCACTGCGGGCGGAAAACAACCAGAAACAACATGACTGCAATAATTGGGGTTAGTGCTACTAAAGTGGTCATGTATCAATTTCCTTTCTATTTTTATATGTTATTATTATGCTCAAGTTTGGAGTAATTAGTTTGTTATAAGAATAATTCATCAATCGTCCACACTACAAAACACTAAAAAATAACATATCTGTACCAACAGTTTTCTGTTTAAAATTTTTTCACCTTAAAACTTTTCCATTTACGACATACCCTACCTTAAACAACAGTATATCACCTAAAAGAGACGCAAAAAATGGAGTAAATATGACAACAGCAATATATCAAATTTATTTGTGAACTAGGAAAACTGAATAAAGGACCTCTGTTTGAACGGAGGTCCTCTTGATAAAGAATATATATATTAATCCATTAAACTCTTTTCTATAACTCTAACCCTGCAACTCCAAATCCTCCAGGTCCAGAGTGAGTAGTAATCATTGCACCAGCTTGGATCCATTTTACATTTTTGAATCCAGTTTCTTTGGCAAGTTCGTCCATCTGTTGTTTGATACTTTCTTCAAGTCCGATTGAGTAGATAAAATAAAGCTGTTCTCTATCAATGTTATATTGAGTTAAAAACTCTCGCATAAGTTTTTCAGAAACAACGTTCATTTTCCCACGGTATTTTTTTGTAGAAACAAGCTTTCCGTCAATTAATTCTATGCACGGCTTTATTTTTAACAACGCTCCTCCAAGATACGCAATATTACTTACACGTCCACCGGCTCTTAAAAATTCCAAGCTGCCGGGAATGAAAGCCAACCTTGACTTAGGAACCATTGACTCTATTTTTTCAACTAATCGTACAGGTTCAATATCAGGCTCTTTCTCTAACAAAGATACAGCATACATGACAATAGCTGTTAAACCACCTGTTACGTTCAAAGCATCAATTAGAAAAAGGTCTTCAAACTCTTCCGCTGCGATTACCGCATTTTGAAACGAGGAAGATGCCTTTGACGTGTAACCAATATGGACAATAATGCAATCTGGGTAATCCGATTTTATTTTTGTAAAAAACTCTTGATATTCATGAGCATTAGTGGAGGTTGTAGATGGTATTTTTTTGGTGCGTCCATAATAGTCATAAATATCTTTAATAGGTAAAGAACCATCTAAATAATCCTTACCATCCATAATGATATGCATAGGAACCACTTGAACAGCATATCGGCTAGCTAAATCTTCAGGTAAATCCGCTCCACTTTCAGTAGTCAAAATAATTTTTCTCACTTCATATCCCCCTTATCTATAATTAAGCCAGCGATTACTATTTTAGTTCTTTACAAAGGCCTATTTTTACTATACAGCAGATAAGAAAGTTATTGTTGTTAATATAACTAAGAAAACTTAAAATTTTGCAAAATGATTTCTATCTCTCTTAGGTTTTATTATTTAGAATGATTTGGTAAGAGACCGTAAATTGTTACCGCTGCGGGTAATGCATATAAGGAATTCGCTTTTAAAGTCAGTGAAAATTTGGATTTACTTGATGAAGGTAGTAGAGTATGGTTTTATGAATTCTTTAAAAATAAGAACGCAGTCCAAATTCAAATAAAAAATGGATGTCTCACAAGTTCGCTTTTAACTTTTGAGATATCCTTAACGACGTTTTAGACAAATTCATCTATGATAACCAAGTTATTTAATTGAAATGACAATTTTTCCACGAGCATGATTTGTTTCACTAAGTTCATGTGCCTTTACAATCTCATCGATTGAAAAAATTTCACCTGTTATCGGTTTTACTTTTTTATTTTCTATTAATGTAGTAATCTTTTTTACTACTTCTCCACTAGGATCACTAATGAAGAATTCTAGATGAATTCCTTTTTTTTGCGCTTTGATATGATCCTTTTCAGTTGGAAAAGTAGCTATAGTAATTAATTTCCCATCTGCCTTAATTATTTCAAAGGCTTGCTCGAATACATTTCTCCCTACCGTATCAAAGACAAGATCAAAACCTTGTTCGTAGGAAAAATGATCTGTAGTATAATCTAATACCTCATCTGCTCCGAGCTTTTTCACAAAATCAACATTGCTTCTACTCGTTGTTGCTACTACATAAGCACCTAAGCTTTTCGCAAGCTGTACGGCAAAGCTACCAACCCCACCTGAACCACCAAGTATAAGCACTCTTTGTCCGTGTCCAACATTCCCTCTTTCAACCAATCCCCGCCAGGCAGCTGTTCCAACTAGTGGGATTGAGGCTGCTTCATAAAAAGAAATATTTCGTGGTTTTCTAGCAACAAAACTTTCATCAATACTCACATAGTCTGCATATGTACCGTTTCTTGTTAACTCAGGATAGCTATACACTTCGTCCCCAATACTAAAATTAGTCACTTTTTCCCCGACTTCTTTTACAACACCCGCCACATCATACCCTAATATAAGTGGAAAGGAAGAGTTTAACCTACGATGGAGGTAGCCTTCGCGGATCGCAATATCAACTGGATTCACAGCTGCTGCATGTACCTCAATTAACACATCTTTTGGTTTAACGGTTGGGTATGCAAGCTCCATCAACTTCAATTGATCCCTACTTCCGTACTGTTCTATTGCGACTGCTTTCATATAATTCCTCCTCTAATCCCGATTGTAAAACAATGGAAGAGTGATGCACTAGATGTGATACATCACTCCACTCTCTAAAAATGAATGATACTACTATTAATCGAATGTATATTTACTTTTTATCAACTAATCAATTTTTTTTGATTAATTAACCATTAACAAGTTGCACAGCTTTGGTAGTTAGGAACACACTTTGTTGGTACATTGTTAACCTGTTGCTTTTCTTCATGATTTTCTACCCTCTTATATAGCACTGGACGTTGAAGATGTGAGTGTCTATAGGCTAACTCTGCTTTTAATGTTTCTAAATTATACATATTTAACTCTCCTTATTTATCAAATTTTATTGATTAATTATATAGTAAATTATTCCAACTGATTTATCAAGATATTTAATCAACTTTTTTTGATTAAAAATCAAAAGTACAAAATCATTTTAGTTGCATCCACATTCCTTCATATATTTATCTGGTATATCCAAAGAAATCAACTATAGCTATTTAGGAGTTTGTTATAATATTAGATATTATATAAAGGTCGTTTTTCTAGATTGTTGCTATCCGACCTAAAAAAAAGCAGTTGTACTTCTAGCCTATGAAAGAAAGTCCCAATAAAGAAACCATCCTAAAAAAAAGAGGAAAATACTTTGGGTAAGAAAAAGAAAAGAAAAAGTAAAAAGAAACAGTTTTGGGGATTACCGAGGGACATTCGTATTGAGAACGCCAAATCCTGGATTGAAACGTATAATGAAGAATATATCGTACAAGCTTATGCAAAAAGATTTGGACTCAATCTAAAAAACGCAATGAAAGAACTTCAAATTATTGGATTCCAAATAAGTACCCAAGAAAGAGTGCACATTAAAAGGATTATTAAAGAAAGAAAACTACAAAAAGAGAACAAGAAAGCAAAAAGAAAAGCCATAGAATTAAACGAATTTGAGGAATACGACGAAACATTTGCATTTATTGCTGGTTATACCGAGGGCGGTGCACCATTCGGAGTTACTTATGAAGAAATAGAAGAAACTTATGAGCCAGTTCTTATAAGAGATTAAAAATAATGGTACCTGATTATCCCCATTGAACTCTAGGGAGCTCAATAGGCTCAGGCAACTGGATCATAGAAGGCCTATGATTCACTTTCTCCTTGTTTTCGCTCAGGCAACTGGATCATAGAAGGCCTATGACTCACTTTCTGCTTGTTTTCACTCAGGCATCTGAATCATAGACCCTATGATTTACTTCCGTCTTTCTTTTACTTTGGCAACTGTATGAAAGCCAATGGATTCACCTAAATTATTTATTCGCATAGTGGCTTACTTTGAAAAAAACAGTCTAAACAACTGAATCACCACAAGTGGCACTAAAGACAAACCATAAATGGTTCCAAATTGCGCTGCATTAAGAGTTGCAATTTCAAATACGCCCATCAGCGGTGGTAAGAATAACACTAAGTGCAATAGTACCACTCCTAGGATGACAGCATACCAAAGATATTTATTTGAGAAGAAACCTATTTTAAATAAAGACTGGTTACTTCTAGAGTTGAAACCGTGAAACAGTCTAGCTAAACACAATGTCGAAAAGGCCATTGTACTTGCAACCAATGCGTCTCCCGTTGAAAGTCCAATGTGAAATGCAATTAAGGTTGCGATGGCGATAATTACACCCTCAACGGAAACTCGTTTCGCAAATGCTTTATTTAACAGAGGTGTATTTATATCTCTAGGTTTTTCCTTCATTATTTTCTTATTGTGAGGCTCAAGACCGATTGCTATCGCTGGTAAACTGTCTGTCAGTAGGTTAATAAACAGTAAATGGACGGCTGCAAACGGAACTGGTAAAGCTAATATAGAAGCGTAAAGAACAGATAAAACTCCACCCATATTTCCAGCTAATAAAAACTTAATGGAATTTTGAATGTTTGCATAAATGCTTCGACCATTTGAAATGGCTTTTACAATGGTTGAAAAATTGTCATCCGTTAAAACCATAGAAGAAGCTTCTTTCGCCACCTCTGTCCCAGTGATCCCCATGGCGATTCCTATGTCAGCCTGTTTTAATGCAGGCCCATCATTTACACCATCTCCTGTCATCGCAACGACATTCCCTTTTTCCTGCCACGCTCTTACAATCCTAATTTTGTGTTCTGGAGAAACCCTTGCGTAAACCGAGATATCAGTTACTTTTTCTTTAAGCTCTTGATCACTCCATTTTTCAATCTCAGAGCCCTCTACTGCTTCTGACTCAATTTTTAATATACCAATTTGCTTAGCAATAGCAGAGGCCGTTATTTTATGATCACCAGTAATCATAACCGGCTTAATCCCTGCATCAATACAAGAAGCAACAGCTCCTGCTGATTCCTCCCTTGGTGGATCCATCATGGATATTAACCCTACAAACGTTAAGTCATTCTCGTCCTCAAATCCAATTGTTGTCCCTTCATCCACCTCTTTATAAGCAAACCCAAGAACCCGAAGACCGCTCATTGAAAATTCCATATTTACATTCTCAATTTCTTGTTTGTGTTTTTCGGTAAAATCGATAATTCCATCAGAGGTCTCAATTTTTGCTACCCGTGACAATAGGACGTCTAATGCTCCTTTGGTAAACATCAACTTTTGACCTTCATAGTTGTTGACTGTACTCATCAGTTTTCGATCTGAGTCAAATGGTAATTCCTTAATCCTCGGGAACTCATCTCTTATCTTCAGTTCATCCAATTGGTACTTTTCACCAAGGTCAACCAGTGCGATTTCTGTTGGATCACCAATTTCCTTTTTATCAATCGTCACTGAATCATTACATAGTAAAGACATGAATAAGATTCTTTTTTCAATGTGATTCTCTAAGTCTAATTGATCGTGTTCAATAACTCGTTGATTCGCATACACTTGTTGAACCGTCATTTTGTTTTGAGTTAACGTCCCTGTTTTATCAGAACAAATCACAGATATACTCCCTAGACTTTCGACAGCATGAAGTTTTCGAACAATGGCATTTTCTTTAGCCATCTTCTGGGTTCCAAAGGCTAATACAATTGTAACAATCGAGCTTAAAGCCTCTGGAATGGCTGCAACTGCAAGTGCAACTGCAAACATAAACGAATCAGCTAGTTCATTTCCTCTGATGATATCTATGACGAAAATAAGAATCGCAATTGCAATGATAATACCTGCAAGTTTTTTACCAAATTGATCAAGACTTGCCTGAAGCGGTGTCTTCTTCTCTTTAGCTGACTCAAGTAAATTTGCAATCTTTCCGATTTCGGTATTCATACCAATGTTTGTAACAACGACTACAGCACGGCCATATGTAACAAAACTGCCTGAAAAGACCATATTCTTCTTATCTCCAATAGGAACATCCTGCTCAGCTATTGGGGCAACATCCTTCTCGACACTTAACGATTCGCCCGTAAGTGAACTTTCATTGATTTGTAAACTGTGATTCTCTATTATTCTCCCATCAGCACTTACAAAATCACCTGCATCAAGAAATAGAATATCGCCAACTAACAGCTCCCTAGAAGGAATCTCAATCTTTTGACCATTTCTTAGGACTTTTGCGGTAGGCGAAGACAATGCCTTTAAGCTATTCAAGCTTTGTTCTGCTTTTAGGTGCTGAACCGTTCCTAAGATTGCATTCAGGACAATAACAACCATGATAACAATTGTACTCTCAAACTTTCCTAAAAAAGCTGAGATCACTGCTGCAGCAATTAGAATAATGACTAAAAAGTCCTTGAACTGTTCGAAAAACACTTCAATGGCTGATTTTCTTTTCCCTTCAGCTAATTCATTGTATCCGTATTGTTCACGACGTTTATCTATATCCTCAGATACTAGTCCTTTTTCCGTGACATTTAATTCATCTAACACTTCTCTTGATGTTTTCATAAAAAAATCATTCATTGAGAAATCCCCCCCTTTAGAATAGGCTTTTAGAATGCAAAATGGTAATCTTTTCTACATATATACTTATTGTACCCTGAAAAAGGTTATTTTTATGTATGATTCTTTCTTTCCTTTTTACAATATTGTTAAACTTTCTAGGTCGAAAAACATTTAGTTTTAAAAAACACACTGTGCGCCAAGATTTATAGAAGTGCACTTCCACGAGTAACCACCTAGTCATATTTGTCATGTACCATTAATATATGTCACAAAAGCTCGCCCACTTGAATTCTGTCAATAGGGATAAACTAGTATTTATTCCCTTTAACACTAGAAATAGGAATATACCAAAACCAAAAACAATCCTTCAAATCTATTAATTTTCAACGATTGATAAAAATGAAATAGTAGGAAAGTTTTGAGTTTTACCTAGCAGGAAAAGTCTTCCTCAAATGTTACAAAATTCGCATGCTATGATGTGCATGTACAAGCCGTACACACAACAAGGAGGACTGAATATGAAAAAAACAGTAGTATCTTTAGTAGTAGCAGGTGCACTATTGGTTTCAGGGCCATTAGCTAGTTCTGCGGCACATGAAAGTGGATCAAAAAATGTATACGAAAGTCGTTATGTTGTAACTGTGAACAACACGACGAACTGGAATGCGTTTATTCAGAGCTTACTTAAAAAATATTATTCTCAAAACGATCAAACTCAGCCACAAGTGGAAAAACCTTCTCAACCAGCTGAGGAGCCTGCAAAAGAAACAAATCAAACTGAACCAACAGAACCTAAGGCCCAAGAACCAGTTCAGGAAAGTCCTCTCGTACAGCAGCCTGTTCAACAACAGCCGGTTGAACAAACAAATGAAACGACAAATAAGGCTACTTACTCATTAAATCAGTTTGAACAAGAAGTTGTAACACTAACGAATAATGAACGTGTCAAACATGGCTTACAGCCACTAAAAATTGATTTAAAAGTAAGTGAAGTTGCTAGACTAAAATCTTCTGATATGAAGAATAATGGGTATTTTTCTCATACAAGTCCAACCTACGGATCACCATTCGATATGATGAAGCAATTTGGTGTTCAATACCGTGCAGCTGGTGAAAATATTGCGAAGGGTCAGCGTTCTCCACAAGAGGTTGTAAATGCATGGATGAACAGTGAAGGTCACCGTAAAAACATTTTAAGTTCAAACTTTACTCACATTGGAGTAGGTCATGTTGAAGGAAATTATTGGACACAGATGTTTATTGGAAAATAACATAGATTAATAGAAAATGCTCATTGGGGTACTTAACGAAGAATCGTTAAGTGCTCTTTTTTACTTGAGTAGGTTGATTTGAAGTACCGACACGGCCCCTATTCAAAAAAGAAAAGCGTCGATCATTAGATCCACGCTTCGTTTAGTAGAGATTTTTTCCCGATGTGATACTATTTTTAACATCTAACATATTTGCGTTTAAAACCCACTCTTCCTCTTTCAACTTCTTTTTGAATACTTTCGGAAGCGTTAAGTAAGCTGTTTTTCTTCATATCCCGCTTAACTTCTACTACCCCTATTTCCTTAGCAGTCTCGACTGCCTTTTCATGTAAAAGCACATAAGAGATCCCTACCGTGTATACAAAATTATTCATTGCAGATTTCGCTCGTGCTGGTGAATCATGAATCTTATTTTTCACAAGATCAAGCATGTTGGAAATCTTACTCTCGGAAAATTCAGCGTCTTTGCGATTCCCTAAAAGCCAGCAGTAGCAACTCCAGCCCGCTGACATTTTCAATTCTTCACCACTTGCGATCCAATTATCCGCAACATTTTGGGCGATATCTGACTCTGATAAAGTGACTGCCACCACATAATCAGACAGCATATAAAAATACGCTCCACCCATCCAACGATCATAATCGGACTCGGTCATAGCTTTTGGTTCTGCAATGATGCCTGCAAAGTACATGGCATCATAGTTCCCTGTTGCATAAAGCTCGTCAGCTAAGCTTTGATTGAATTTTATTTTCTTTGCGATAGGTTTCATAGCACCTGTGGCCACCCCAAATAGTGGCTCGTGCGCACCATTGGATATATACAATTTCTTAGTGCGTTCCTTGCCTAGGGATTCTAGCTCTTGCATCACCGTTTCGAAATCCAAAGTTTGCACTTCCTTTGTTATTATTACTATCATTATATTTTGACTCACTCCACGGGACAAGCTTACGTGGTTTTACGAGCATTTTTTAGTTTGTGCTCTATATCATGAATACTTATGAACATTATTTGAACTCACTTTGAAAAGGAGTTTTAAGAGAACCCTTAAGACTTGCCTGAATTCCTTTCTTTTCACTATAATTAAGATATGAGAATTTATTCCAAATAAAAGTATAATATTAAACAGCTAAATTATTTCAATCATTATTCTTCTAAAACATGCCTTTATATTCTCATTATAATAATTAGTAACTCCCCTCTACGATTATACTTCTGTGTTTTTACATCAAGTGTGTATCATAATCAACTATTCGCCTTAATATAATAGAAACGGTGCAAGATAAACATGCACTTCATACTAATGTTTATTCTATATATTCTCATTATCACTTTCGTATTAACTCCATTTCAAGCGTAATATGTTTCATTCTATTTTCATTTAAATCTATTGTTTCGCAATTATTCTACTCATAGAAATTATCATTAAATACTTTTAATAAGCCTATTATTATTGATTAAATCAGTCATTTTAAATCTTACAGTATATATTTCTTTCATTTTTATTGACAATTTATTATAATAACTACATAATAATTATTATAAATTTAGTTTTAATGTTTTCTAAAACTAGATATATAATTATATAAACTATTAAACTCACTTAAAAGGAGAGATAGAAATATGGATACAAAAGACAATGCTAACGTTTCAGGTTGCCCGTTTCACGGTGGTTCAACTACTAGTAGCAAATCAGGTGGTACGACAAATAAAGACTGGTGGCCTAATGCCCTAAACTTAAATATCCTTCACCAACATGACCGAAAAACGAACCCTATGGGAGAAGACTTTGATTATACAGAGGAATTTAAAAAGTTAGACTATGCTGCACTTAAGCAAGATCTTAAAAACCTAATGACAGACAGCCAAGATTGGTGGCCTGCTGACTATGGTCATTATGGTCCATTCTTCATTCGTATGTCTTGGCATGCTGCTGGTACATACCGTACAGGTGATGGCCGCGGTGGTGGTGGAACAGGAAATCAACGTTTTGCTCCACTTAATAGCTGGCCTGACAACGGTAACCTTGATAAAGCACGCAGACTTCTATGGCCGATTAAACAAAAATATGGAAACAAGATCTCTTGGGCGGACTTACTTGTACTAACAGGTAATGTTGCACTTGAAGATATGGGATTTAAAACTGCAGGTTTTGGAGCTGGACGCGCAGACATTTGGCATCCGGAAGAAGACATCTATTGGGGTAATGAGAAAGAATGGTTAGATGATAAGCGTTACTCAGGTGAACGTGAGCTTGAGAATCCTCTTGCAGCTGTTCAGATGGGACTAATCTATGTAAACCCTGAAGGTCCAAATGGTAAACCAGATCCAATTGCAGCAGCTAAGGACATTCGTGACACTTTTGGACGTATGGGAATGAACGATGAAGAAACAGTTGCACTAATCGCTGGTGGTCATACGTTCGGTAAAGCACATGGTGCAGGAGATGCTGCACTTGTAGGACCTGATCCAGAGGCAGCTCCGATCGAATCACAAGGCTTCGGTTGGCACAACTCATATGGTAGCGGCAAAGGTCGTGACACAATCACTAGTGGTCTAGAAGGTTCATGGACAGCTAATCCAATAAAGTGGGATAATGGTTTCTTTGATCTATTATTTGGTTATGAGTGGTGGTTAACTAAGAGTCCTGCAGGAGCATATCAGTGGATGGCTGTAGATCCTGATGAAAAGGATCTTGCACCAGATGCAGAAGATGCAACTAAAAAAGTTCCGACAGTAATGTTTACAACTGATTTAGCATTACGACATGATCCAGTATATGAAAAAATTTCTCGTCGTTTCCATCAGAATCCAGACGAGTTCGCAGATGCATTTGCTCGTGCATGGTTCAAGTTATTACACCGCGACATGGGTCCAAAAGTAAGATATTTAGGTCCAGAAGTTCCAGAAGAAGATTTCATTTGGCAAGACCCTGTACCAGCAGGCAATTATGAATTAACAGATGCTGATGTTGCTGAGCTTAAAGCAAAAATCTTAGACTCAGGACTTACAGTTAGCAAGCTAGTAGAAACTGCCTGGGCTTCTGCTAGTACCTACCGTGGCTCAGATCACCGTGGTGGTGCAAATGGTTCACGTATCCGTCTTGCTCCACAAAAGGACTGGGAAGTGAATCAACCGGAACAACTATCACAAGTTCTTCATGTACTAGAAGGTATTCAAAAGGATTTTGAAAAGCCAGTAAGCATTGCTGATTTGATTGTACTTGGTGGTAGTGCCGCAATCGAAAAAGCTGCACAAGATGCAGGCTTTGACGTAACAGTTCCTTTTGCTCCTGGACGTGGTGATGCAACACAAGAGCAAACAGATGTAGAAAACTTTGAAGTACTAGAGCCTGTAGCTGATGGTTTCCGCAACTACCAAAAGAAACAATATAGTGTAAGTCCAGAAGAGCTTCTAATTGATAAGGCTCAGTTATTAAACCTTACTGCACCAGAAATGACTGCTCTTATTGGTGGTCTACGTGTACTTGGTACAAACCATAGTGGTACCGCACATGGCGTATTCACTGACCGTGTAGGTCAACTAACAAACGACTTTTTTGTGAACTTGCTTGATATGGGAATAAAATGGATTCCTGTTAGAGCAAACCTTTACGAAGGTCGTGACCGCTTATCAGGTGAGGTAAAGCGTACAGCAACTAGAGTGGACTTAGTATTTGGTTCAAACTCTGTTCTACGTGCTCTTGCAGAAGTTTATGCTCAAGACGATAACAAAGAAAAGTTTGTTCGTGACTTCATCGCTGCTTGGGTGAAAGTAATGAACTCTGATCGCTTTGATCTTAAAGCGTATGACGTTAAACAAGCTGAATTAACAGGTAAATAAGTTTTAAGAAAAAACCGCCGTTGGCGGTTTTTTTACTTAATTTCACCTTAATTGTGAACGATTCCTTACAGACTAGTAGATTAAGAACATGCCACTTTTTTGTTATTTGTATCCCCCAAAAAGCATCCCTTTTAATATCCTTTGGATAAGCTATAACTACTTTATTTTGATATTATATATAACTTCTCCCCTCTTCAAATAACAGTGTTTTGACCATTTTTTTATAAAAGCAAGATAAAAAACTAAACCTTTGGGGACACTTAGATTGATTAAAAAATAGAGGAGGCAAAAATGTGAAACGAATTTTATTTGTGTTTTGTACATTGGTCATGGTTGGATTGTTACTCGGAGGATGTCAGGCGGATAAAGAAAATAGCAGTAGCGACATTGAAACGCCTGATGCTGTAGAAACGATGAATCAGCAAGCAGAAAATAGTGACACCACGGAACTAGTAAAAGGATTAGAGACTGTATTACTCACAGTTAACAAGTTAAACGAAACTACAAAAAGCTCTCCAAGTGATGTGAAGCAAATTAATGAATTTGGAAAGGCACTTGAAGAGAATTGGGATAAAATTGAAAAAACGGTTGAAAAGCTTGATAAGGAATCGTACATAGCCATTGAAAAAAGCCTTTATCCTTTAATTGCTGAAGCAAAAAAACCATCACCTGCTACAGATAAAATTAAAACATTAGCGGAGGATACTACTAAAAAATTAGAGAAATACAAGGAAAAGATATCATAATAATAACTTTTGCCCCCGGTATAATTAAACTCAAACTATACCGGGGACTTGACTATAATTTTTTTAGACTCACTCTAAACTCTCTTTCCCTCTCTTGCCACAGCAAGTTCCCACACGTAGAAATTCGTTATGAAATATAGAAAATAAAACAATAAACATAGTTAATAAGTAGACCTTGTCCTTCTTTTCATATTTAATAGCTTCCTATTATATTTATTCTACAGGTACTTCACCTCAAGCCAAGATTTCCCACACTGTAGGATATAGCTAAATAGATCTTGTCAAATACTCACAAAAAGATAACGTTCATGTTTAAGAAAGGCAAATAGTGAAAATAATAACTAATAGAAACTCTACTAAAAGATATGTTCATCTTAGGCATACCTAAAAAAACGAAAGAAAATCGAAACTATTATTGATGCGATTCGTCTAAATAGTATAGGAAAATTACCAAACTTCCCCTTAGAGTCATAGAATAACTTATTACCTAATATACATCTTGTAATCTCTCATAAAATAAAATCCATTTTATTCACCACTCAAGTAAAAAGATAGGAGGATTCACAATGCAAATAGAACCAGCTAAAATACTTCAGCCACTGTCTAAATTCAAATTTAAGCCCAAAATAACATTTAAATTATACGAAAAAGAAGAGTTACAATTCTATTTCTCTAACTTCCGACTTAACTGTTATCTACTATTATTATTCTCTCCCGTTGGGTTAGGACTATCAGCTTACTTATTCTTAGCTTCTTTTACGATGGCAACCATTGGTTTAGGAATTGGATTATTTTTAGTCGGGTTGCTTCTATTATTGCCTTGGACTCTCGTCCCATTACTATATCTTTTTACAACCTTTCCGCAAAAAACTTGGCAGAGGAAAGTTTCTTGGGGCTATGCTTGCGTCTTGGTCATAGCATTAGCATATTGGGTTTATTATTTTAGTTAATTCATAGGAATTTAACCGGTCCTCTCCCTGCTATACTAAAATTCAGCGCAATGGAGGACAGGCCTTTCCAAAAGTGTATACATAGTTAAAATCGCTATCGATTATATTACAGTTAGACTTCTTCTGTCTCACTTTCCACATTTGGCTAGTATGTTATCATATTCACTTTGTCAAATCATTTACATACTTTAGAAAAATATAAAAAGCTGACTCAAAAAAGTCGTTTATCAACGACCTTTTGAGTCAGCTTATTTTTCACCAGATTTTTAATAGAGTATGAAAAACATTAGAGTTAAGTTAAGCTTTTTTTCCTACACTGAAGAATGAAGCAATGATAGATAGTATCCAAGTGATCAAAAAGATCACAATAAGCATAATCGCTTGTTCCCCTGCATCAAAAGCCGCTTCATTCCCCATTTCAAGGTTTGAGCCAAAAATATAACCAAACGACTCAACACGCATACTGATAAAACTAACACCTGCCCAGATAATAAGGACAGTAGAAGCTACTCTACTAATATCTACAATCACTCGTGACGCTTTTGAATCAACTATTTGCGGCAAGATTATTGCAAATAGCATAGCAAGTAAAGCACCGACTAATATAAAGATCACATCCATACGCATATCTTCATAATAAGGTTTATTCACATTGGAAATATAAAGGCTTAACGAGACAATCGTCATCACTGCAACGACTATATATGCAATAAAACCTAACTTTTGCTTCTTTAAGAAATCCATTCTGCTTCCCCCTTCTTCCTAGGTTTTCCAATAGCTAATAGATATAGTGCAAAACTTAGTAATGCAAGTCCAATACCACCATAAATACCAGCTTTCATCGCTGTTTCCCACCAAGGAGTTACTTTAATCGTTTGTACGTTTTGCGCTGCACTTTGTGCATATGCATATAGCTGATATTTCATGTTTTGTCTTGCTTTTTCTATGAATGCTTCATCTTTTGAGACAAGATCGGTCGTCAAGTATGGCCACGATTCTGTCACTTGTTCCATTTTTTCATTTGAACCAAAGTCCGCCATCATTGTTACACCCGCATTAATTATTGACTCTGGACGGAAGTAACCCATGTTATTTACCATATCTGTTGATAACAAACCATTAAAGCCCCATTCGTCACGTAGGATATTTTGAAGAAGACCAACTGAATTATTCCCGTTTGTTGCACCAATTCGACTGAATGTAACCATAGCTCCTAATGCACCTGCATCTTCAAATGAGCCTTGGAATGCACGAAGATCACCTTCACGCGCTTTTTGCTCTGTCATATATGGAGCAACACCACTACGCTGTGTTTCTTGATCATTAAATGCAAAGTGTTTAGGACCAATAATTACACCGTAATCTAGTGCCCCTTTCACTGTCGCTGCTGCCATATAGTTTGAAAGCATTGGATCTTCTGAATAATACTCATGGTTACGACCATTATATGGCGTTCTATGAATGTTTGGCGCTACAGCCCAAACAAGGTAATTTCCACTCCAAAGACCATCATTACCTATTAATTTGCCCCATTCATACGCAAGCTCTTTATTAAATGTACTTCCAATGAGTGTAGCATTTGCCATAGTACCCATGACATAATCAGCATTTTCATCACTTTCATTTAGACCGCGACCATTTAATGCACCACCAAAGCCATTTGGTCCATCGTTTTGGTAAATAAGTGGTGAATTAACTTCATCGATCACGTCACTTGTACTACCACCCTTAGCGATACTTGGTATTAAAGTATCTATTGGTATTTGATTAACAAGTTGATCCCAACGAATATCATTAATATCATCGACACCAGCCATATCGTTAAACTTCAAATCATCCTGAATACCGTTCACATTAGGTTCGCCGTTTTCTGTAAACTGATAGTTTTCATTCGTTAAATTTTTAACCCATTCATCTAGCTTTTCACCATCAATCGTTAAATCATCATAAGTTCGTGGGAATGTTCCTTCCCAGTCAGTTCTTGTGAGATATGTCGCATAGTCTGGTTTGTAGTAGTTGATATCAGCATCTTCTAATTGATTAACAATTGCTGTGCCATTTTCTGAGGAAGCAAATGTCTCCTCATCAACTGTACCTTCATCTCCGATTGCTTCAACAATAACCGTTTGCTCTTCACTAGTTACGTCGTATCCTTGTGTAGCAAGCACATTATTAACCGCTGAGTGTGCACCATTACCTAAAGCAAAGTAATAATCGCCACCATCAAGAATGTAACCACCTTGACCATCTTTCGCTGTTGAATCCCAACTTGTCATGTATTTCATGTCAACTGTGATCGTCACAGTTTCAGATTCACCTGGTTCTAAGTTTTTAGTTTTTTCAAAGCCTAATAAATCAATTGCTGCTTTTTCGATATTATTTTCTTTGTTATAGTCTGTGTATGGTTTTTGCACATACAGTTGTGCAACATGTTTCCCGCTTACATTTCCTGTATTTTCAATTGTTGCTTTTGCAGTTATCGTTTGCTCATCTAAATTAACTTCAAGATCTGTAAGCTCTTGACTAAATGTTGTATACGATAAACCATAACCAAAGTCATAGGTTACTTCATTATTATACTCCCATGAAGAAGCTCCATCTAAAGCACCCACAGCACTATCTGCGTTACCTTGATCTACAACCGTATCGTAATAACGTGTTTCATAGTATTTATAACCTGTATAGATACCTTCTGCTTGAATTAAATAGTGATCTGCTGCTAATGAAGCATCACCACCGAAACTTCCTAAAGGTGATGTAGCAGGTAATTCACCCATTAATGAGTCAGAAGCTTTGATTGGGCTTAAATCATTTAATTCAATCTTACCGAAATTTTGCATTGCTGGTGAATTTGCTGTGTCTACTGCATATGTGTCTGTTAGACGACCAGATGGACTTACCTCACCCTTTAACACATCGGCAATTCCCAAGAAGCCATAGTTGCCTGGAAAACCAACATATAAAATTGAATCTACATCATTATCTGTTTTTAACTCTTCAATTTCCATTGTGGAAGCACTATTAATCATCACAATAACTGTATCAAAATTAGTTTTTGCTAATTCAAGCACCGCTCGTTCATTATTTGAAAGTCCAAGTGGTGTATCAGTTCCATACTTTTCAGAATCGATTCCCTTTTCACCCGGATAATAATCATTACCTTCAGAACCAGGACGAGAAAAGACGACAATTGCTGCATCATTATATTCATTAAAACTCTCGGTGTATTCATCAGATGCACCTGCACCATTATTTTCAGGTGACGCTGTATATACATCAAGGGCTGGTTCAGACGGTTCATATGGAATCGAGAAGTTAGCTGGTCTAAAACCAAAAACTGGAATCGTTCTTCCGAATCGTTCAAATTCACCTGTTTGTATTTCACCAAGAGATTGATAGATATCTAGCATTGTTGGATTCACATCAAAACCTTTTTCCTCAAGAGACTGTACAAGGTTTTTTTGTGATGCACCCGTAATTGTACTTCCCATCGTACCACCTAAGAAAGGATAGGCACTACCCATTCCAAAAAGTGTTACTTTAGGATTATCACTTGTTAACGGAAGCGCTTTACTTTCGTTTTTAAGTAAAACAACTCCTTCTTCACCCATTCTTTCCCCAAGGTCAACGTGCGCTTCAATTAATTCAGCTGTTGTCTTATAATCAGACTTGAATTTTTCATCATTAACGGTCTCTGTACTTGTAGTACCAAGCGCTAGGTCAATAATTGGTCGCCATTGTTCTGCGACTCCAGTTAAGCCAATTAGTGCAACTGAAAGCGATAGTGATAATGCTGTTAATCCACGCCACAATCGGATAGATCTCTTCTTCATTTCCCTCTCTCCTTTAATACTATTTATTGATATTAACCCATCCCAGCTAGACGCACAATAGATGCATCTGCTGAGAAGTGTTAAATAATCACGTTATTTATTTTTAGACTTTGATGCGTTTTTCTTTTCTCTTAAGACCTTGGCTTCTCTTTCGGCCTCTTCTTCTTCAAGTCTTAAGCGCTCCTCTGGTTCTATCCATTCACCACCTGAAGATAATACACGTTCTTTTTGGAAGGCTACGATTTTCTTCTGGTCTTCCTCAACATGCTTTTCTACTTTTAGGAAAAACATCAAGAGAACAATCCCGGCATAACAAATTAATTCAAATCCCAAAAAGGCGAATGCTAACACACTTTGTACGCTCCCGCTTTGAACAGTTGCCGTTGGATCATAGCCACTTGCAGTTAGTAACGCATTAATGATTCCACTTCCTAACCCCATTAAACCAACCATGATCGAACCGTATACTGACATCGTAAATCCATCGCTTCGAAAACCATTTTTAGCTTCCAAATGATCTAAAACATCGGATAATAAAGCAAGGGTGACATACATCGCAGGTACCGCACCTATCCCTTTTAAAACGAGACCTGCTGATACAATGATGAGATTGTTTACATCTATAAAACTTACTAAACCACCTATAACAGAGATAACCATTCCATATAGAACAGCATTTCTTTTACCAAGTTTGTTTGCAATTGGCCAAGCAACCAACATTCCAATAGCGATTGGTACACCACCAATTAAACCTAACATCCCCATGGCAAATCCTGCAGATGCCTCATCGGTTACGCTATCAAACATCCAGCGAGAGTAATAACTCATAGAGCCATTTTTAACAAGCCCACCAAACTGAAAAAGTAAGAAATAAGCAATAATTAGCCACCAATAGGGACTAGATACACAGCCTTGAATTTGCTTTTTCATTGAAATTTTGTCTTCTGTTATCGCTAACTTTACATTTTCTTCAGTAATACGTTCACGAGTGAAAAAGTACTCTAGTAATATAGCGAAGAAAGTGATAATACATAAAGCAACCATCATGATGCGCCAATTGTTATAACTTGCAACTCGATCAATTACACCATTTTGTGAAACAAATAAGTAACCTTGTAAGAAAATGGGAACTAATATACTACCACCAATACCAATCGCTGCAACACCTGAGGCATTTGAGAATGTTGCTAGTTTCCCACGATCATTACTATTCCGTGTTGATAAAGCCACCATCGAACTATGTGCTGTATAAAAGAACGGAAAAGCAATTGCATAGTAAAGGTTATATGATATACCTATCCACACCATTTGAACCATTGGACTTAATGTTGTTGGTGTTAAGAACAAGAACGCAATGGCAATAACGAGAAGTGGTGCTGAAATTAATAGATAAGGACGCGCTTTACCTTGTGAGGTTCGCGTTCTATCAATCAAACGACCTACAAACAAGTTTCCAAGAATAACAAAGATTACAGAAACGATTGGGATGACAGCTGAAAAGATCCCAAAACGACTTGCGTCCGTCCAGCCGATCACATCCGAGTAATACCGATTTAAATATGCACCGAATATCGCATTTGATAAAAGTGCTAAAAAGGGACCTAGAAAGTACCCAATTAGTAACTCTCTTGATTTAACCTTCGCAGATGTAACTTTTGTTTTTGCTAGTGCTGACTCAAAGAATAAATTAGATTGCATGTTCTTTTTCCTCTCGACCTTCTTGGAACTGATAATGGCCACTACCTAATACATGTGTTTTGTCATTCGGTAATGTAAGATAACATGTCGTTCCTACGGGTACATGTATGTCGATAGTAAATACGTCATTTTTCAGGGTCCAGTGGCTTTTAACCTGACCATATGCGGTTTCAACTTCTGCTTTTGCATAAGTCAATCCCCCACCTAAAATCGGTTCAATCTTAAATGATTTATAACCACCTTCAATTGGTTCAATACCGGCGATCCGACGATACATGAAGTCACCGACCGCACCATTTGCGAAGTGGTTGAACGAAACCATTCCGTTCGTTCCATCATCAGCTCCAGTATTACTCGTTCCGTCTTCTCTTAACGCATCCCAACGCTCCCAAATGGTTGTAGCTCCTGCTTTAATTTGGAATAACCAAGATGGACGAGTATCAGTGAGAAGCATTTTATAAGCCTCATCAATGTAACCGTTATCTGCTAAAGCAAAAAGTACATACGGTGTGCCAGGAAATCCTGTTCCAATATGATAATTATTTTCTTTAATCATTCGAGCTAAGTGAGAGGCAGTTTTCGCTGCATCGCCTCGATTCAGCATTTTATAATGGAGTGGTAAAACATAGGCAGTCTGGAATTCTTTTTTCACACGACAGTCTTTATCCATTAATAGTGATCGATATGCATCTGAAGCTTCTTCACTTAGTTTTTTATAATACTTAGCATCCTCTGGTTGATCCAATATTTCAGCGATTTGAGAAAGTAAGTTAGATGTGTTTGCAAGACTTGCAGTTGCTGTCCATTTACCGCGGCCCATCCACGTCCATAAACCAGCTTCAGGGGCAACCCAGTCACCATAATGGTGTAATAAACGCCAAACTCGACGATGTTTACCGACTGAGAAAAGCTCCGCCCAAAACTTACACGCTTTCACATATCTTTTCATCGTAGGATAAAGTTGCTTTAATAAACCAACATCTCCACGGCTCAGGTATTCTGCCCAAGGAACTAAAATACAAGCATCACCCCAGTGATCAACTGCCATCGGAATCATAATCTCCCATTGAAACGGCACTCTAACTAATGGAACTGTAACCGGAATTCCTCCACCGCGATTCTGTTCTTTCTGCACATCTAGTAGCCATTTGTCATAGAAGCGGCGTGTGTTAAAATTGAACGACGCTGTTGATGCAAATAAAGCAATATCTCCTGTCCAACCCATTCGCTCATCTCTTTGGGGACAATCTGTGGGTATATCTACAAAATTTGATTTTGCTCCCCACTTTATATTGTTTTGTAATTGATTAAGCATGGTATTTGAGCATTCAAAATGACCTGTTTCATCTACATTTGAATAAATCGCTCTTGCCGTTAACTCAATATCTTCTGGATGACCTCCTTCTACACCAACATATCTAAAGCCCATATAAGTCATTGTTGGTGAATAGGTTTGTTGCCCGTCTTTACAAATGTATACGAGCTCTTGCTTTGCTGAGCGAAGTGGCTCTGTAAACAATTCACCTTCCATTAAAACTTCAGCATGTTTCATTGTAATTTTTTGGCCTTTTTTTCCTTTAATCTTCGCTGAAATCACACCAGCAAAGTTTTGGCCAAAATCATAGATCCACATTCCTGATTCTGCTTTATTGCAACTAACTGGTTTAAACTCTTCTTTAGCCCGAACAGGTAATCCATATTGAGCTAGTAACTCTGGGTTTATTTTTACTTTTTCAATACTTGCTTTTTCCCATTGACTTTCATCCATGTTCACCGTTGCATCATAAATTTCACCATTATAAAACTCAGCTTCTTTGATGTGACCGTCCATAGTAACTGAAAATGACTCATCTGAAGTCATGATTTCTTTTGTTCCGTCTTCATACTCCATATGCAGCTCACATAATAGTGCTTGGCGCTTTGCATATACTCGGTTTCGTCTAGCATAAGTAAAAGCACCTACCGCCCAACCACCGGCCACTGTAAAAAGAAGTTCATTCGATCGCTTCAGCTGTTCTGTCACATCATAGGTTTGATACTGTAACTGATGTTTGTAAGAAGTAAAACCTGGTGCAAAGTAGTCAGCACCGATTTTCTCTCCATTTAATTTTGCTTCATAAATCCCTAATGCCGTTGAGTAAAGACGTGCCTTCACTACTTTTTTTCGACATGAGAATTGACGTTTAAAATGCATCGGTTTCGGTGATGTTTTTTTCTCAGTAAAATGATAGCTTCCGTTTGTAATCCATTTTGCTTTAAACGGTGTATCTAGACGTCCTGTTTCAAAGCTCAAAGAAGCGGTTGCTTTTTCACCATGATTGTCTGTCACTTCCAGTATTACCTTATATACTGTGAACGGTTCTAAATCAGGTCCGTTATACTCAATCCCAATTTGAGTATTTACATTGCGCTGCCAATTGCCAATTGTTAATGTTGCTTCTTTTAACGCTACATTTTGTTGATCGCTTTCCAACGCAAATGAAAATACTGGTTGCTTTTGATCCGTCACGCAGTCCACGGTCATATCATTTACGGTAAAACGCTTGATTGTTAACATAGGCTCTCCTTTCTTATCGGGATGTTTATTTCTACTGTTCTCTCATTATTATCTATTGCTTTTATCGTAATTGATGAATCAACCTTGTCATCCGCTTGAACAATGGCCATTGCTTCGCCATAGTAAGTGTTTGTTTCTGTATTTGTATAACCGTCTGGATTATACGGACAAGCATGCCCAAGCCCGAGTAATTTACCGCCTGTTAGCTCGATACGTACTTTGTTTTTCTCCATTGGCTTTAAGATTTTTTCTTTGTCTGTATAGGCAATACGAATATAACTTAAGCCGCCTTGTTGGACTGTTTCTTCTTCTGGTTCCAAGGTTAAATACGTAGGCTCTGCTGCTGTTTTCAATGTGTGTCGGCCAATTTCATGACCTGATTCATCATATGAAATTGCCGTAATCGTTCCCTTTTGATAAGGTGTTTCAATAAAAGTCCGACAACCTTTAGAGATTTTTTTCTTTGCAACAATCTTATCGTTCACTAATAAGGTAACAGATGCAGCGCGAGCATATACTTCTACCTTCGCCTTCATACCCTCACAGCCAGGCCACGTCCAAGACGGCATTGCGTCAGTCATTTTCCAAGCTGAAGGTGAGTGCTTTCCTGTCTGATAAACAGGTTTTACAGCGATCAAAGGACCCTTTGTCTTTTCAAGTGCCACTTTCGTAAATAACGCTTCTCCGATTTCTCTTCCCGTTATATCAATTCGGCCACTACCTGCTGTCATCCAAGCTGCTTGATTGTTTTTATCTGGAGCATAGTCTTCGTACACCCATGCACCAATACCAACCTCTCCTAAGTAATCGATTCCCGCCCAAACAAAATCCCCAATAATACGCGGGTTTTCTTTTGCAAGCTCCAAAAACTCATAAGCATCTTTACAAAATGTTTCTGTGCCAAGAATCAATCGATTAGGATATTTTTTCAGATCTTTTTTATAGCGTAAAATCCCATAATTATAACCCGCTATATCCATATTTGCGAAAGCATCGCGTGTTTTCACATCACTTCCATGGAGTGTAGCACCAATTTTCATCGTTTTATCGCCTAATAGACCAGCCAATTTATTATAAAATTCACTACCAACAGCTTTCTTGTTGTTACTCTTCTTTGCTTTTTCATCGGTATAAACACCAAAGCCTAAGGAACTTAAATAATTAAAAAAGATATTAACACCGCAAGTCACCGGTCTTGTTGGATCAAGTTTGTGTAAAAACTCTGTCATTTCACCAGTAATCTTAATACCACGTTCTTGAGCTGTTTCTGATACTTCATTTCCAGTTGAATAAAGGATAACACTAGGATGGTTGTAGTCTTTATTGACCATATCTTCTAAGTCAGCTCTCCACCAGTCACTAAAGTAATCAGCATAGTCATAACGTGTTTTATGGATATACCACATATCCACATATTCATCCATTACTAGCATACCTAACTCATCGCAAGCGTCTAACATCGCTTTTGAACAGGGATTATGTGCTGAGCGAATGGCGTTATAGCCAACATTTTGAAGTATCTTTACCTTCCTCTTTTCCGCGTCATCATATGCAGCAGCACCTAAGAGGCCATTATCATGATGAATACACGCACCTTTTAAAATCACTCGTTCACCATTAATCTCTAAACCTCTATCTACTCCCCACTGTATCGTCCGAATGCCAAAGGTTGTTTCATATTGGTGATCTTCGAACTCAACTTGGCAAGTATATAAGTTTGGTGCATCTGGCGACCATAACTTTACATCAGGCACATCTATTTCTAGAGTGATAGCACCTTCTGTTTTTGCAGTTTTTGTTACCACAACTTGTTGTTGATGCTTAATGTCAACCTGCACTTCACCAGATGTATTTGTATCAATCATAACCTCGATTTTTGCAGGAGAAATATTTAATGTTTTTACTTTAATTCCATTTAGTTTGACATGCTTGTTTGGTAAAACGTACATGTGTACAGGTCTATAAATTCCCGATCCTGAGTACCATCTGCTGTTAGGTTGATCTCCGTTATGAGCAATGACTTCAATCGTATTATCTGAATCATAGTTTAAAAGCTTAGTAGCATCGACGTAAAAATTAGTGTAACCATACGGCCGGTACATCGCTTTTTCACCATTGATATATACTTCAGCGTTACGGTAAACGCCTTCAAATTCAAACACAATATATTTATTTTCATATTCCTGTGGAATAAAGAATGTTTTCTTGTAAACATAGTCCCCGCCCATATGCCAGCTAACATGACCAGCACCTTCACTTTGATCGGTTCTTGGTTCTAGGCGCATCGCGTCATGTGGCAGTGTTACTTCTGTTTCTGGGTTTTGACCAACTTTTCCATAATACCAACCATGATTAAAGTCAATTTGTTTCATGTTATTCCCCACCTTTTAGTTACTCATTGGCGACTTTTTCTTAATTCGAATTATAACGCTTTCATTTTTTATTGAACGGATTTTTCATGAATGGTCTATTTTTTTGCATGAATGGTTTTATTTAAGGTAAGCGTCACCATTTTGACCAGAGCTCCACAGTATGCAAATGTATGATCGTAGCATTTGTTTATTTATATAGGTGATGGTCGTGACGGAAGGGCGCTTTCATCCTATTGGGTCTGTAATACAAACAAAAAGAGAACCTCAGATAAGAGGTTCTACCAAGACTAAGTTGTGCGGTTTAATGGTGTTTTTTGCTGAAATGACAATTGAATTGAATTGGTGTGATGGATTTTTTATTAGCGATAAATAATAAGGGGAGAATTTTCCGTTAAATGAAGATTAGCACTCGTTTTGGGGTAAATAAGGGAAGTTTTTCCCTCTATACAAGTAAAATTACCAATTTCCTTGTTTTATGAGTAAAATAAGAGAAATTTTTCCCTCTATATGCACCGTTTTCGATGAAATTTATTAATTAAGAGAAATTTTTCCCTCTATCGACTGATTAGATCATAGTGCCTAACCTGTTCCCCTATCCGATAAGAGCGAACTCTCACTGTCCCAGATGCGGGAATTAACAGCTTTTTATCGACTAGTTGAGAAAGCACTTTTCTAACCGTCTTGTTACTTAGCTTCAAATACTTCTCGAATTCTACAGGGGTTATGGCTTCAACGCTTCGAATCGCTAGCCGAAGTACTTCCTTTTCAACTAAGGACAAAGTGGTCTGGTCCAGTTCATCCCCTAGCCATCGGCCAATCACTTGCTGAATAACTTGTTGGCATTGACGAGGCTTCTCGTTAACTTGGTCATAAGAAAAGCGGATCACTGTCCATCCGTCAATCACTAACTGGTTTTGACGTTCCAGGCTGTCTGAAAATTGCCATCGGCTTATGTTCTGTAAGTGAGGGCCGTACCCGTCAATCTCGAGGCAAATCTGCATAGTCGGCCGAATATAAGCAAAGTCCAAGTACCTTTTGCCATCCTTGAAATCATTGACCTCATATTCTGGATGCAGATATCGAAAATGGTGAAATAATGGCCACCACACTTGCTTCAAAAACAACATTTCAGCATGTTTGTGACCTTCCTTTAAGCGCCGCAACCGTTCACCGGTTCTTGTCTTTAAATGATTATTCATAAATGTCTGATATTCTTTTTCAAATCCCATAGCATTCCTCTTCCTATCCAATGGTTATGTTTTTTGTGGTGGAAACCTTAAATTTGAACTTCGGAAAGATTTTAAAGATAATGAGTGTTAAAATGCGAGTGAAAAAAAGAAGTTTAATGTGGTCTCAACTGGGAGGGGGGATTGTAGCAATAAAGAATGGTAGAGCGGATACAAAGATTACGGAAGAAACCTGAGTGTAGAACTAGTTTTAGTTTAATAGAATCCTTTTATTTGTCAATCTATTCTCTTTATAATTCACCAAATCTACTCTTAACATTTCTACTTTCAGCCTCCCCAGCCTTAAGGAAGGCATTCGTGAATCACCGGAACGCATTAAAATAAGGTTCCAACATCATTCTTCCCGCTACTTTAAATATAAAAATTCCTAGCCATAAAAAATAAGGGGAGTTATTTCCGTTAATTGCCAATTAGAGCTTATTTTTGGGTAAATAAGTGGAGTTTTTCCACTAGCCTTGCAAGAAGATGTTAATTAGTTCCATTTTATATATTTTTGCAGGAGCAATGCAACGATAATGACCCACTAATTGTTATTTTAGTGAAATTTTTCCATGTGTAATTACTCAACTAATAAAAAAAAGAAACACACAAACAAACGAAGACATGTTCCTGTTTTTTCCAATTATTAACTTAGATGTAAATTACCTTTTTTGTTTTAAGAATCCGTGGATGTTTTCTAGGTCGACCAGGTTTACCTTTTTTGACTCTTCCTCTAGTAGTCCGAGAAGTCTTGTAGGTAATTAAATTAAAAAACTTCTGCCATGGTTGATACCAATTACAAATCATCTTTTTTAAGATTTGTTTAGTTGTATACTTTACATTTTCAAACTGGTCTTTTACTAATTCACATAGTCCGAAAGCGATAAAAGCAAGGTAGATTTGATTCCAAACAGCCGTTGTTTTGTAGCTAAATAGCTTCTCAAATTTTAGGTTTTGTTTCAACCACTTGAAGAATAGTTCAATGCACCATCTTCTTTTGTAAATCATAGCTACATTCTCTGAAGAAAGGTCCCAACGATTAGTTAGTACACGATATCGATTACCATCCGAGTCACGGTATTCGACTAGTCGTGCAATGATTGTTTCCTCAGTCTTTGGAACTTTCATTTCTACCTTTGCATCAAGTGTAATGAGACTTTCTGTCTCAATTGAGTACTCTTCTATAACCTTTGTTCTCGAGCTTTCCTTAAGCCTAACAACAAAGTTTATATTACTTTCTAACCACTTTGAGAACAGTGTGTAGTTGATATAACCACGATCCATCACATGAGTATGATGTTGGCTTGTAAGTATGTAATCCGCAACTTCATGGTCGGCATATCCTGCAGTTGATGGGATGAAAAATTCCGGATAGACGTTATCTTGGCCAAAAGATCCAAGCAAAAGATGTACTTTTACTGCATTCTTACTTTTGGATGTATACGCCCATTCTCCTGCCTTTTTAGGAAGTTTAATTTCTGTGGAATCTAGTATTCCTAACAAACCTACTTCTGAAGAAGTAGCGGATGTAGATTCCTGTGGTTTTTTCAATTCTGCAACCTGGTTTAGTATTTCGAAACACATCTCTTGAAGATGATGCGTTGGAATTTCATTTAACTTTCGACATAGAGATGAACCACTTATTGACTTCAATCCTAAATAAGACTGTAGATCCTCATTAGCCTTTAGATGGTCAGCTATTTCATCTAGAGAACCATGATTTTGTAAGAAGGCATTAACAAATAATAAGATTGTATGCCCTGTTAACAGTTTCTTTGAGTAAGTATCGGAAACTGGGCATCGAAAATTTTTCATAGAAATTAACGAAAAACACTTTTCAAAAACAGATATATTTGGTATGTTACTCATACGGTTTTCTCCTATTGTTTGTGTTTGAGTAACATGTCTTCAAACATACAATAGGGGATTTTTTTTATATGTCTAAACAAATTTTGGTAAATAAGTAAATCATTAGAATTGTTTTGCAATGCTAGTGGAGTTTTTCCCCCTATACAAGCAAAATCACCTATTTTCTTATGTTTCTAATAAAATAAGAGAAATTTTTTCCCCTATTTTAGCTAATTTCGATACTATTAATTAATTAAGAGAAATTTTTCCCTTTATTTATTAAATCAAAGAGCCGAATCTCCCCCATTTACGATAAAATCGGTGACTGCCCCAAAATTCAGGAATCAGCAGCTTTATAAACTGTACAATGCTTATTCCAATGCTATGTCAAAGTTAAAAAACTCACATAGGAGCCCTAATAAACAAAGAAAAAGACGCATGGCCAAGTTCACACGTCAATTTGATGTCTGTTAAAAAGAAAGCCTTCTAAAACGGCCATTTTAACTTAGAGAATACTATAATAACGGAAAGAGTATTCGTAGCTCAAACCAGCCATCTTCGGTCTTTATTGTCATCGTGCCATCATATTTCTTCACTGTTTGTTGGATGCTCTTTAATCCATATCCATGAAAGTTTTTATCCTTTTTGGTTGTGACGGGTAATCCATTATTGAAGATTAATTTCCCTTCGTAACAGTTTTCTACTCGAACACTCAAAAAACTTTTCCGTTTACTTATCGTTAAATGAATAAGTCTTTTCTCGATATCATCGATTTTCACAACACTTTCAATAGCGTTATCTAAAATATTTCCAAATAAGGTGCTTATATCAACCGGATCCATAAAATCAAGAGCTTTTCCTTCTGCGACAACCGTTAAGGTGACATTCACATCTTGACAATGCAGTTGTTTCCCCATAAGTACCGTATCCAGTACTTTATTTCCTGTTTTGTTTTGTGCTTCATATATTTTTATATCATCTTCCATTTGTTCAAGGTAATCAACTGCTTCTTGTGTACTAGCATCTTGTTTTAATACTGCAATTTGATGTTTTAAATCATGATATTTCTGGTTAACTAATTCAATACTTTTTTCTGACAGCTCATAATTCGCAATTTGCAGCCTTAATAAATTCTGCAATTTTTCCACTTCGAACTTCATATTCATTTCATTAATTTGGATATGATACGCAAAAAGTAAAGCTACTCCCCCAAAATCAACGAGTGTTCGGATATTAAAAATATCTCTTGCCATACTTCCACTAAATGGCGTGTTTTGATATACATAACTAATATTACTCATCGTGAACACTACTGCAACAATGATAAAAGCTGAAAACATCTCTCTAGCTGTTACATCATGGGTTGAATGGTTCTTAACAAATCGCTTTTCTAATAGGTACATGAAAGCTAAAACCACACTATAACTTATAAAAATAAACAGATATGTGGTGAAATAAGTAAACGACATTTCTAAATCTAAAACAGCGAAATAATAAATTTGATAGGAAAAAGATGCAATAAATTCACCAACAATAAATGCTCTAGCTGTGTAGTAACCCACACTCAATAAGGACAAATCACACATAAGATAAATGTATAGATAAATGATACCAATCGATACCAATATACTCGGCACAAAAAACATCATATGAACATCTGTGTTAATGATCTCCATGTAAATAAATATAAGTGCTAGAAAACTCAACGTAATTAAAAAGGATTCTATCTTCGTTCTTTTGCCTTTATTTAATACAGCAAAAAGCAAAGCACTCATCAGGTATGCGACAGCATAAAATCCCCCTGGAGTTTCGGCTAAATCGTAAGGCATTACGTTTCTCCTCTACACATGTTCATTAAATAAATCCTAATTACATATCCCATTGGTCAACTAACGCTTCCATAAAAGGCTTTCGATTTGATCTACTAATTGGAAGTTCCTCTCCTTTAACGATAACGCCTTTATCTTTTACCCCTTCGACATGAGCAAGATTAACTAAATAACTTCTATGAATTCTAAAAAACCAATCATCATTCAATTCTTTTTCTAATTCTTTAATTGCTCCTGATGCCTCAATCGTAGCATCTTTGGTTTTCAATAATAACTTATGACCTTGGCTTTCGATATAATAAATCTCTGACATATCTAAGCGTGTATAGCCATTTTTCACTTTAATGGTCAAGTACTCTACCTCTCTTTTTCCTAACCTATTAATGGCTTTATTTAACCGTTCAGAAAATGCGTAATAAGTGATTGGTTTTAACACATAATCGAGTGCATCAACAGCATAGCCTTTAATCGCATACTGCGCCATATTCGTAATAAAGATAATGACTACTTTCGAATCAACTTTTCGAATTTCTTCTGCCGCTGACATTCCGTCCATTAGAGGCATTTGCACATCCATCAAAATAATGTCAAACTGCGCATCATATTTATTAATAAACTCATCACCATCAGTAAATGTTTGCACATCCATCGGTACTTGATTTTCTTTTTGAAATCTTTGTAAATAGTCTAATAATTGCTCTTGATAGATAGACTGATCTTCCACAACTGCAATACGTAACATATCTACACTCCTTTTATATAATCTATTAGATATAAGTGTATATAGTAATCAATTTAGTTATCCTTCGGTTTTGATATGTAGTTACCACTATATCAAACATTGAGGTGTTTTATTCTAGTTTTTTCTGTGTCGAGGTTTTACTGAAATAAACTGTAGCTCTACAGTCAGTTATTATATATCTACTTTTTAAGGTGCGAAAGGTTAATCTTATCCTATTTATCGTCACTTCTAGAATATTTTAAAATAGGGATTCAATTTCAACACAACTAAACTCATTTTTATGATGAATTTGATAGGATAACTATTACCGCTCTATTCTAGTGCGTAGTCAAAGAGTTTCCTTAATCACTAATATTAAATATGAGCGCCAATTTACATATGAAATTGACACTCATTATTTTTGGTGTAAAGCCATGTGGGTGAAAATCAAATTTTCACAGGGAAATGCAAACCAAATTGTAGAGGTACAACGGCTATTGGTCCCCCACAATTTGTTATACGACTTATCTTACTGTAAATTTTAAAATTAGCGGAGATTTTCCGGTTAACGGCAAAATAGAGCTTGGTTCAGCCTATAAGCGGAGTATTTCCGATTAAGCAAAGAACAACAACCCATTTTTATGTTTTTTGAGTCAATAGGCGGAATCCTTCCGTCTATTTAAGCTATTTTAAGTGCTAATTCCCAATTAAGAGAACTTTCTCCACTTATTTTCAACAACCCATTCTGACTCCTTCATCTGGGGCCGTGATGGTCCGCTCTTATGTGGTTGGGGGGAGTAGAATATTGAGAAAGGAGATGCACTGCTAACGAATAGCGATCTTGAAGAAATAGAAATCTCTTACTAAAGTAACTGGTTGCGGCTATTTCAACAGGCAAACAAAAAAATGCCTCAATATAAACTGAGACATTTTTTTCAATTGCAAAACCGATACAAAAAGCAGTACAAATTATTCCAGTATAAAAGAAGCTAAACCGGCACTCCCATTTCCTTTATAGGTAAAATACAATGGTTGAATATCATCCGGAATGACGATGTCAGAAGAGTATTCCGTCCATACATTCGTAAAATCAACAGGTATCTCAGCAAGCGCTGCACCATCCCATGAAGTTTTCACCTCAAATACACCTTTACAATATCCCCGCACCTTAATTTTGATTTTCTTTATATCCTGACAATCAAAATATTTAAATCCCGCAGTAGCAGAATCCTGCATATTAGCAATATATCCTATTTCCTCATCCCCATCTTTTCCATCCTGGGTGATCTTCGGGAATTGGCTGTCCATCCATAAACCACCTGAATACTTTGCCTCATCTCGACAGAACAGATTGCACGCAAGATATGCTGGATACTCTCCACGTCCGATAAGTGGTCCGCCATTTGGTCCACAGGACGTCATCTCTACTTGAGGAATAGTTCCATCTTTTAGAATTTTAATAGGCTCAATACATCCCTGACGACTGAAGCTTGATCCATTTGTATGTCGATGATAAAAAATATACCATTTGCCATTCATTTCAATAATACTGCCATGATTATTGCCACCATAAAACATTGGTTTATCCGCCGGTTTGTAAGAATCAATATGGAGATCATTATTGCTTACAATTACGCCCTTGTATTCAAAACCTTTTGTTGGATTTTTGCTGGTGGCATAACACAGTTCATGCATCACGATCGAGGAATATAGCAAATAATAGGTATCTCCCATCTTTCTCATCGAAGGCGCTTCAAAAAACTCATGCCCCTCAAAACCACTACCTGCACTATAAGGCTCACTTGGTGCGATAAATACCGGTTCTTCTACAATGGTAAGCATATCCGGACCGAGAACCGTTGCCATAGCTCCCTTTCTGGATTTATCACCCGCTGCACAAAAACCAGTATACAGATACGTTTTATCTCCTTCGGTCAGTAAGCCAGGATCAAACTGTGGTTGATCTCCTTCTCTTTCCCCAAGACGTGTTCCATCTGCATAATGTACATATCCATAGAATTCATATTTTCCTGCTGGAGTATCGCAAACAGCTACTGATACAACGGATACTTTATCTAGAACATAGTACAAATAATATTTTCCATCATGTCCAACCGTGACATCTGGAGCATATAAACACATATTTTCAGCATAATTCAGAGGATCATCTGTTTTTTTATAAATAACACCCTCATACCGCCAATCCCCCAAATCATCCGCCGGGGCTGACCAACATACATAATCATTCAAGCAAAATACATGCCCATTAAAGCGGTCATGGGAGCCATAAATATACACTCTGTCATTAAACACATAAGGTTCCGCATCAGGAATATACTCCCATGAAGGGAGGTAAGGATTCACGCCTTGTTTTTTCTGTGTTTCCACTGTAAGCACCTCATCTTTAGTTGTTAGTCGTTTTAGTTAGTCGAATCATATTCCACGATAATTTTGGTAAAATACCGACTACCTTCCCATTTTCCATATAAGATTCGCCCTTATTATGTGGTTTTACTTGTTCCTTACCTAGTGTATTCGTTGCCTTTGGGTCATCATTTTGCAATACCACGTGTTCTTCCACTTCATAACCCTCAAATGAACGAGCATCAATATCCACTTGTAACGTATTTTCCATATGACGGTTTGTGGCAAAAATAACAACCTCATCTTTTTCCTCATTATATACAACCGCTGAATCCAAATAAGGAACATCTGTAAAGTCACTACTATCATATTTAGGTGACTTGACTACTGGGTTAAGTGCCAATCCTCTACCATAAACAGATGTGTAATAAAAAGGATAGAAAATCGTTTGCTTCCATACTCCTCCACCATTTTCTGTCATAATTGGTGCAATCACATTGACTAATTGTGCCATTGCAGCAATTTTCACACGGTCAGAATGACGGATCATTGTGTTTAGCATACTCCCAACAAGAAGAGCATCCTCAAATGTATAAACATCTTCTAATTGAGGCGGTGCAATCGACCATGGTTCGATTTTTTTATCTTGATCATTAGAATGAAACCATACATTCCATTCATCAAAACTTAAATTAATTGTTTTCTTACTTCGCTTTTTAGCTTTTATATAATCACATGTCGATATAACCGTTTTAATAAAGTTTTCCATGTCCAAAGTATTGGCTAGGAAATTTGCTGTATCATTATCTCGATTTCCATAATATTGATGCAGTGATATATAGTCGGAATAGTCATATGTATGATCTAGCGTAGTGGCCTCCCATTCTGGGAATGTAGGCATTCCTGAACCCGAACTCCCACAGGTTACCAGTTCGATTGTTGGGTCAACTAAACGCATGACTTTTGCTGTTTCTGCTGCCAGACGACCATATTCAATAGCAGTCTTCTGCCCTATTTGCCATGGCCCATCCATTTCATTTCCAAGACACCACGTTTTTATTTTATGAGGTTCCTTATAACCGTGTTGTTTTCTTAAATCACTCCAAGCTGTCCCGCCAGGATGATTCGCATATTCTACTAGATTCCTAGCAGCATCGATTCCCCTTGTTCCAAGGTTAACTGCCATCATAACTTCCGCATTTGCTTTCTTAGCCCAATCCACAAATTCATTTGTACCAACCTGGTTTGTTTCAATCACGCGCCATGCCAACTCCAGTCTACGTGGACGGTCCTCTTTTGGTCCAATACCGTCTTCCCAGTAATAAGCAGACACCATGTTTCCGCCAGGGTATCTAACAATAGGTACTTGTAACTCTTTTACTAGTTCAAGGACGTCTTGTCTAAATCCTTGTTCATCCGCACTTGAATGATTTGGTTCATAAATACCACCATAAACAGCCCTTCCAAGATGTTCAATAAACGAACCATAGATACGCTTATCAATTTTAGAAATGACGAAATCTTTATCAATCACCATTTTTGCTTTAGTAAAATCTTTTGCCAATTTAATCCACCCTTTCTTATTCACATCAAACGGATGACTATAACATCCGCACATTTCATTCTGTAGTACCTCAATAAAAGAGGCTATGATAACCAACTATCTGTTACCATAGCCATTTTATTTACTTTTGAGAGAGTGTGTTGCTTACCATTCTCCTCGAACACGAGCTTGAACAACATCTGTGTAGAACTGCTCGTAGCTATCTACATCTAAAGCTCTATAAGCTTTAACAAAGTCATTCCATTCTTTTTCAAAATCAGCTGGTTTAGCTAAAGCAATTTTTGCATAGTGCAGTCTTATGATTTGATCAGCACGTTCTTGGAAGATCTGTGAGTCAGAGCCTTGTTCCATATTGGCACTCCATGCAGGATACCAAGGACGATCATCTGGAGCAGAAAATAACTCAGAGAATGTTTTGATACCATAAGCGTCAAGGTACTCTTTGTCCGCCTCAGTATATGTCGCTAAAGCAACCTCAGGTTGTCTTCGCGGTTCAACTGCATTTCCATCAGAGAAAGAACCATTAATTCGAGGCCAGTTCCACTCAAATGTCTTCATTCCTACTTTTTCTCTTTCTACCTCATTTTGAGCAAGTTCGATTTGTTCTTGCGTACGGTAGAAACGTCCATTTTCATCTACACTGTAATGTTCATCTTCAAAGCCCCAAAAAACAAGCTTTTGCATGTCTTCTTTAACTAATTCATTCCAGTATTGAATAATACGTTCTGGATTTTCAGCATCTACTGTAATACCAGCTCCACGGTTCCCTACAAATGCTGGAGGATCTAGGTATTGATCTTTAATATTCTCATCAAACACAATTGGTAAAGCCATAAACTCACGATCAGGATTCCCTGCGTCTCTTAATGCAGTAATAGCATCTGCAAACTGCCAACCATAGTCAAAGAATCCTAGTACACGACCAGAAGATAGCTTTGAAATATATTCATCATAATTTGCAACAAATAATTCTTTATCAAGCAATCCCTTTGCGTTAAGATCATTTACAGTTTTTAACCAACGCTTTGCATGTTCAGAATCAGCGAAAACACTAGCTTCGTGTGTGTCCATATCAACCATTACCCCACCGTCATTAGGGTATCCTGCTAAGTGGTTTGGAATATTGGAAAATGCAAAGAATCTCCAGTCATAAGTCAATCCACTAAATGGGATGACGTTCATACCTTCAATCTGCGGGTTTTCAGAAGCATAGCGTTCGATAATTTCAAAGTACTCATCCAATGTCTTAATTTCTGGAAAGCCGTATTCTTTAAGTATCCCCCGTTGAATCCAAAACGCACCTTGGTCAATGTTAGGATTAGGAATAAACTCATTTACATCTGCACCGAATGGTAAGTAATAAATATTTCCATCATCCATTGTAAATCGGTCAAGATATGGTCCATAAGCAGCAAGAATATCAGGACCATGTTCTTCAAGAAGATCATTTAATGGGATAAATGCTCCAGCTTCTAACATTGTATCGATTGCAGCATCTGGTATAACAACGTCAGGGTAGTCATCACTCGCAACCATAACCCCAATTTTTGTATTCAAGTCACCAACAATATGCTCAAGCTTAAAGTTAACACCTGTTTTGTCCTCAAGAATTTTACCAATTCTGGTCGTATTGCTTTCGATATCTTTCCCTGGGACTGCGGCGTTAAAGTAAGTATACGTGACTGGTGTTCTATCAACCTCACCATTCTGTTCTTCTGAATTCGTATCATTTTGTACATCTTTATTTTCATTTGTAGAAGTTTTATCATCATTTGAACAAGCGGCGAAGACTAAAAACAACAAAAATATTAATAATAATGCCGATAATTTTCTCTTGATCACCTTAATACCCCCTTGAAAATGTTTTATGCACATCTAGCTAAAAGAAACTTTAAACCTTATCTATACCTATCACCCCCTTAAGTTCAAATTATTAAAACGCTTTCATTTGCATTGTTAAAAAACCATACTGCCTGACAATTCGCCCTGAGTAAAAACGAAATATACTTAGCCTTGGCGTATGCTCTCCGTGCGATTAACTTAGTTTGTTAATGCAACAAAGTGCATGAATTAACTCCTTGAGTCTATTATTTTAATCATCACTTATTAAAAAATGAATCATTGGAATTTACAGAAAAATGATGCATAATAATAATAATTTACTATATTTTGAGTTTGATATTTTATGTGTTGACATTAAAGACCTAATGATGCCATGTGATTAGTAAGTAACATAAGGATTAGGAGAATAGCTATGACAAAGATTTTCTATGTAGAATATGATGCTGCACATACAAATAATTTTGAATTTGATATCCCTAAAGGTCATGACTGTTGGCTTCTTGTTGTCACTCAAACTCCTGCTCTATTCTTGGTGAATGGTGAAATCAAAGAATATCCTGCGCACAGCGCGATCTTATATCAACCACATCAGAAAATATACTATAGGGCTTGTGCTGATCAATATGTAAATAACTGGGTACGTTTTGAAACCAATGAACCTTATGTTACCGAAACCATTCTTCCTCGTGGAATCCCGTTTGCGTTGGGTGATCCGGATTATTGCCACAAGCTATTTCAGCTACTTGTTGCAGAGAACTCTTTTGATCAAACCTATGGAGAATCATCAACGGGTTATTTATTGAAAATTCTGTTTAATAAACTCTTGGAATCTTACTTCCAAACAGAGATTTCCCCACAATACTATACGCTTATAAATCTTCGAACAGAAATTTACAATAACCCTAGTAAAGACTGGAGTGTTCCAAAAATGTCGGAATCTATTCACCTTAGTCCTGGCTATCTACAGACACTCTATAAAAACACATTTGGTATTTCCTGTATGGACGACGTCATCTTCAGCCGAATTCGTCTTGCCAAAGAATATTTAATGCTCAGTACCTATACCATTACTGAAATAGCCTTTCGCTGTGGATACAATAATGTAGAACATTTTTGCCGGCAATTCAAACAAAAGACTGGAAGTACTCCATTAAGATTTCGCAACAATGGTGCCAGTTCAGGAGTTGAACCGCTAAATTCCAGTGAAAAAAATAAGTTGGATTCAAATGCCCAATCTATTACCCTTGAATTGTCCTAGTATTGCTTTAATCAATCAAGTCTTTTTATCTACTAATCATTGTGACTGTACACTGGCCAATAAAAGAAATTGATAAATACTAAACTAGGCATGAAAAAGAGGCATTGAAAATATAACATGCAGGCACTTTAAATAAGTAGAAAATTGAGTTTTAACCGTAAAGATTTAGTAGCTTTTAAAACGTTTTTGATTTATTTAATCATACGATTATTCAGTCTTAGATACATTGAATTTTCCTCACATATTTTTGATATATTCTTAGATTATGATACAAGAACGGCTAGTTTTTGAATTTGTAAAATAGAAACATAACGAAAATGAGTAATAAGTTATTGGTTTTCATACTTAACCTAGTGTATCAACAGCTTAAATCATGGATTTTTTTTATAAGTGCGACTGTATCCTGTACAATTGTCCCTCTGATCGCACGAAAAATAGGACCTCCATCAATATGGAGGTCCTATTTTTAACTACATACAAAAATGAAAGCATAACAGAGAGCCTTTTAAAGACCAGTTTCTCTTTCAATCGCATCAGGATTGTTGAATGTTTTGATATTGAGCTTGTTCATAATTCTAGATGTTAATGTGCCTGAGACCATCGCTCCATTTACATTTAATGCTGTACGTCCCATGTCAATTAGTGGCTCTACAGAGATAAGTAGACCTGCTAAAGCTACTGGTAGATTCATAGAGGAAAGTACGATTAATGCTGCAAATGTAGCACCTCCACCAACACCGGCGATACCAAACGATGCTACTCCAACAATAAGAATCAATTGAACGATAAATCCGGGTGATAGTGGGTCAATTCCCTGTGATGGTGCGATCATCACTGCTAACATCGCTGGATAAATTCCCGCACACCCATTCTGTCCAATGGTTGCACCAAACGAAGCAGACATATTGGCAATACCTTGATCGACTCCTAAGCTATTTTTCTGCGCTTGAATATTAAGCGGAATCGTACCTGCACTTGAACGTGATGTAAAGGCAAACCCTAGCACCGGTAAAACCTTACGAAGGAATGTGAACGGGTTCAGTCCAAACAGACCAACTACAATTAAGTGAATGATAAACATCGCTAGTAACGCAATATAGGAAGCTCCTACAAATTTACCTAACTCTAGTATTCCTGCCACATTCGTATTGGCTACTGTGTTTGCCATTAATCCCAAGATACCATATGGTGTTAAACGAAGAATAAGTGTTACGATCCGCATGACAATCGCATATATAGCATTCATCCAATCAACAAAAACCTTTGCTTGTTTAGGTTGTTTTCTACGAACTCCAAGAACAGCAATACCAACAATGATTGAAAAGATAACGACTGCAATTGTGGATGTAGCACGAGCGCCTGTCATATCTAAAAATGGATTAGACGGGATAAAGCTTAAGATTTGTTGTGGTATAGTTAAATCTTGAACAGTGCCTAATCTTTCTTCTAAGGCCAACCCTCGATCACTCTCCGCTTGACCAGCTTCAATTTGACTAGCGTCTAAATTAAAGATTGAAGCGGCCCCTATACCAACGACAGCTGCTACCATTGCGGTTGCTACCAGAATACCGATGATCCATGCGGACATTTTTCCTAAATCAGAAGACTTTTCCAAATTAATAATTGACTGAATGATCGACACCATAATAAGTGGTATTACAATCATCATTAATAAGCTTACATAGCCTCTTCCAACAATGTTAAACCAGTCGGTCGTTGTGGTAACAACCACTGAGCCTGGTTCATAAGCTAACTGCAAAAATGTTCCTAGTAATATACCAAGACCTAATCCGGTAAATACACGCTTACTAAAAGAAACGTGCTTCTTTTGCATATAAAATAAAAGACCAATAAGTGCAAGCATGATGATAATATTAAGTAAAATAAATAAAGTATTCACCTTTTCCTTACTCCTCCTTCAAGTACTGGTGCAACTAATCGAGATACGATAAATCCTCTTCATCATAATAATCCGATTAATTCACTTGGAATAGATTACAATGATTATTGACTTGTGTCAAACATCTTTAACTACTCTCTCTGCTAATCTTTAGAGAAAGATAAACTAGAAACTGTTATCTCCGAGTCAAGCATAAAAAAAGGCTCCTACTTTCGTTAATTCAAAAGAAAGGGACTAGGCACGCAACCATTTACCGTAATGACTAACGCAAAAAAAGCGACGATACCTAAGCGATTTAGACCCTAAAATACCGTCACTACAACGTTCAATGGATACTGGTAATCGTGTCGAAATAAGTTACTATTTATTGAGTTAAAAAAGATAGAGGTTTAGCGAATCGGAAATGCACATTTACCTCTGTATCATTCATTTACCAAATCCATCCAGATTAAATTAATAAATACCAAATACATTCATTCTTTTGTAATCGGTTCAACAGACTTCAAGTAATCAGTAGGAACAAATTAAAAATGAAGAATTGTTCCATTTACTGGTTAAAACAAGCAGCTAAGCTATGCAAGGGCATGAGGAGTGAAAAAAATTTAATATTGTTATTTAGTTAATCTGGCTAGACATATCATTTTGATATAGACTAAATTCATATTGAGCATTAGTATGCCCCTTCTGAGCAGAACTTCTTAACATATTTAGAGCTTCTTCTCTTTCACTTCTTTCCACCATGTTCTAATATGTAAATTCCTGCTTCATATTGTGCTACAGGATCTCCTTGCTCTGCCTTTACCTTTACCCTTTGCCATTCTCTCTTGCAATTCTCGGCACTTCACGGATTGTACTTATTACATTTTTTAGCATTCCTGACAAACGTATCACCTCTCACTTATGATCCTTGTATATTGTGACCTAACAGAAAAAAATTAAACAAGCTAATCTAGGCCTGTTTTAGCACCTCAAAAAATGCTACTTCCATCGAAGAAGTAACGTTAATTGATTCTATCTGGTTTCATTACCACCAATATTATTCTTAAGTAATGTTAGGACTTTTATTTCCTAATATCTATTCTTCCTCAGTTAATTCAACATTAGCTACGTCCTTAAACTGAACAAAGTCGAATTGATTAGTCCTTACTTCAATTGGAAGTTGCTTAGTTAATGGATCAACATAATTCCCCCTACCGATTATGTCTGTAGTGTTTTGCCATGAATATCCTCGCTTTTTAACATTTCTCTTTTACTTGATCACGTGCAAGGAAATCCGTTTCTGTTAACTCCGTACCATTACCTCATACATCTTTTTCCCCTTTCCTTCTTCAATCAACCTGTTTATTATCCTTTGAATTCAACAACCCCTATAATAAAACAACAATCATTTAGAAAAGAGCCTTTTAAAAAAACGATATTATGATGAATTCTCCATTTTATTAAGAGAATAATAGATTTTTAAAAAAAAGAAATCCTTTCCTCGTATTAAGAGTCGGATTTCTTTTTATGTACATTATTTAATTCTACGACCACAATAATTGCAAGTATCGTAATTGTAATCAGTCAATTTACCGCAATTGTCACATGTAGTGTAACCAAAGCGAATAGCGATAGTTTTTAACCAGCTCATTATTTCCCCTCCTTTTCAACTAGGTACATAGGTATATGAATATTATACCATAATTGTATAGTTTTGGTAGTATTAACTATCAATACTAGTTTCAAATCTACTACAGAAAATCAGATGTAAATAACATCATTTACGTAAGACTTTTTCAGTAACTTCAGTTAATACCTCTCCTTCAATATCCTTCCCGAGAAGTTTTCCCTTTCCAAAGAAATCACCGTCTTTAAATCCCCCTTCATAGACTAAATTACCTTTATCCCCAAAGAATTTCCCCTGTCCATGCCATTTTCCATTTCGAAAATCACCTTCATACATGACATACCCCTTATGAAATTGCTTCCCAAAACCATTCATCTCATCCACTTTAAATTCGCCTTCATAGATTAATGCCCCGTTTTGACCAAACAATTTCCCGTAACCATGCTTTTTACCACTTTTGAACTCACATTCGTACTGAAGAGTTCCATCTTCACGATAATATTTTCCATATCCATGGAACTGGTTATCATACATTTCCCCTTCATACTCTAATTTCCCATTTCGGTAGTACACTCTCTTCTTACTACTAGTTTCTGCGATCAAACTACTTGCAGTATTAATTAATTTTTTTAGAACTGTCAGCATAATATTGCTCCTCCTGTTCGAAACCCTTTCGGTAGATTACTAGATTTTTCATACAAGCAATCATATTGGTTAAATATTCCTAGAAAAAAATTACAAATAATATTATATAAAAACGTTCCACATTTTGGCAATAAAAATGTGGTTCACTGTTCAATGTGTTACATGCTCTTGAACTTTTCTATCACCAATTTCATCCCAGTTAATCCTAACTACTCTACATACCCACCAGATAATAGCCAACTATGTTATAGTATGATTGATATTTTAAATGCGAATAAAAACAGTCCGTCGCCGTAAACGATAAGAACTTCAACGCAATGGGGTGAGAAATATTCATAAATCTACAAATCCATTACTACTAAATAGGCAACTAGCAAGCTTGTATTATAAGAAAGGGAATAATAGCAAGGCAACCGAAAAAATCAAGAAAGTTTTAAGCGAGTTCGTAAATATGAATGATCTTATTAGTGAAATAGAAGCAGCAGTTGGGGGTAATACCACCACCGACTCTGAAATTGTGTATGCTGGCGGCGAACAAAACATTGGTTGTATTGTTACCAAAACAACAAACAAAGATTACCTAACAAAAGTATCAATCGGCTACAATCGCGAATGCTTTTTTTATACCCGTATATATCCAATATTGCTAAAGCAGTTTAACGACGAAGCAATCTTCCTTTCTCCTTTTATCAAGCTAATTCGGTTGAAGGAATCCAATATCCATGCAGTCGTCATGCGAAAAATAACTGGGACTAACATAAATATTCTAGAAACCATGCAGAAAATCATTACGTTAAACCAACGGTGCTCTTCTATTACATATAGGGACCTAACAGATCAATACCCGTTTGATGAGCTACATCAAGCATTTGTTTTGTTTCATCCTACCAATGCGAAGGATCCCATTACTGCCTTGCATTCATTTTCGGGTATACATAAACAAGAAAACAATGAAAGCTTGTTTAGACAAGTAAAGAAGCACTTTAGAAAAAGACATTATCGAGAATCAGTTGCGATTTTTGACCGCTTAGAACAGTTCATTCTGACAAATAAGATGTATGAGAAAGTAGATCCAAACATCAACTACACACTTCAGCATGGTGATCTTTTTGAGCATAATCTGATTCAACACAAGGATGACGTATTTTACATTGATTGGGGATGTGCTCGATTTGGACCTAAAGGCTTAGATATGGCAGGTTTTCTCGGACGGTTGAAAATGCCATTTGAATTCATTTTTAAACACTACATACATCATCAACACGGTAATCACCTTTCACACATTGATAAGATCCTTTTTCTTTACATGCTAATGATTACATGGCTAATTGTATACGAGAAAGACGAGCTCGATAACATCGCAGCAACTGATTTGCAGTACGCCATTGACCAGCTAGAGCAAACATGGAAGGACTTGGACAAGGATAATGTGCACCCCAATTGTTAGACACAACAACTAACAATTGGGGTGCACATATGGAGAAGAAATACCCTTTAGAAATAAAGATATCTAAAAGGCGGAGAATCTATCAGGCGGACAGCCCCAAAATACAATGTTAGTAAAACAATGTTACACAAATGGGTTGCGAAAGTTCAAAATCACAGAGTAGAGGTCATAAGAAACAAACAAATAAAAAACCTTCTCCAAAAGAAGGTCCCACATGTGTTGAGTATAACGTGGATGTGCCCCCTAAATTAAAAGGGAGGTGTAGAAATCGAACAGAAACGCTATTATACTTCTTATTTAAAGCTACTCTGAATTGGTTTGCATGATATTATAAATTATTAGAATAAATAATTGAGTTTTTAGTTGTAAAACTATCATGCATAGCAAGTTAAGGATTGTAAAAAAAGCCCAAAGGATTTCAACTAGGCGCCATATCAGATGCCATAATTCAGTTACTTTGCAACCAAGTACATTCATTTCAACTCGTATCATTTCCAGGTATTCTTCATATAACTTTTTTAGTTGTGAGATTACTATTTTACTTTGTCTACTAGTTTGATCCTTTGGATAGAGAAGAAGTTACCATTATCCCACTCGCCTTCAACAGATTCATATTTTGATCCTTTGGCTATGTGAAAAATTAGTCCTGTATAAGAGTAATTTTCACCTACATATCGTATGTACTTCTATTGATTTATATAAATGATGTTCAGTAAAAGGTATCCAGTTGTTGTAGCTGTTATAACAATAGTCAGACATAATAATAATACTTAGATTTTTATTAAACTTTTTTATAAATATCTTTTTTTCTATGGATAATAAAGTATCACCCTTATAGCTAACGTTACAATCAGCATCCCAGATATTCGAACATTGTTTTCTTTCCGCAGGCTTTTATCCTCCGAACTAATCTTTTAACATTTTTATTAAGTCTTTTATTTTGTTCGTTGAACGTCCCGTCCCTTCACAACCCATACTTCCTCATTTTAAGATACAGCGTATTGCGACTAATCTTCAATATCCTTGCCGCTTTGCTTATGTTCCATCCAGCAGATGTTAGTGCTTGGCTGATCGCCTCTTTTTCGGTCTGTCCAAGTGTTGACGGTTTTTTTTCTATAATTGTTAATTGCTGAGTTTGCTGTTCATACACATCTTCAAAGTGTAAATCATCCGCCTTAATCTCGTTTCCTACGGCCAAAAAGGAGGCTTGGGTGAGGACGCTTTTAAGTTCTCTAATGTTTCCTGGCCAATGATAGGCGAGGATTTTTTGCTTTGCTTCATCCGATAACGATACGGATGAATGGTTTAATGTATTAATGAAATGCTCGGTTAATTCAAGGATGTCGGTTCTGTCTTTCAGAGGCGGGAGGGTAATGAAAATCCCTTTAAGCCTGTAGTACAAGTCCTCTCGAAAGCGTCCTGCTTGAATTTCTTCACGTAAGTTTTTGTTTGTAGCCGCGATAACTCTTGTGTTAATCGGGATGACTTTGACACCGCCGACTCGTGTAACAATCCTTTCTTGTAAAACACGGAGTAAAGCCGCTTGGGCCTTTAAGGACATATCGCCAATTTCGTCGAGAAAGATGGTTCCACCATTTGCTGCTTCAAATTTGCCTGGAGATCCTTTGTGATTCGCCCCTGTAAATGCCCCCTTTTCATAGCCAAATAATTCACTTTCGATAAGATTTTCTGGGATTGCGCTACAATTTACAGCGACAAATGGTTTCCCGTTTGAGCCATTGCTATGTAATGATTGAGCAATAAGTTCCTTTCCTGTTCCACTTTTCCCATAAATAATGACAGGGTAATCAAAAACAGCCGCCTTTGTTATCATGTTTCGAACCTTTTCTATTTTAGGACAAGAGCCAATGATATCAGAGGTGCTGTATAGTTTTTTTTCTGTCTCTTCCTTTTTGTAGGGTTTGTTTAAAGAAACAACAGACCTATAAACTCTTTGTGTTTGATCAGAAATGACCTCAACCGAGTAACCTTTTGCGACATGAAACTCATCCCCAATGCAGTCCTCTCCTAAGATAAAACGGGCTGTTTGATTGGCACGAATAATCGTATTTTCACGGTCAAGGGTAAGAAGCGGAACGGTTGATAAGTTTGATGTTAGCTCAAGTTCTTTTAATGCCAATACCTTTTCTTGCTTAGTTTGGTCAAGAAGTAGCCGGTTCTGTAAACTTTCGGCCATCATCGTTGTTAAAGAAATCGTAAAAGGGTGATACATCTCTTTTTTTGCACTAATATTAATCGCACCAATTAACTCGCCAGTTGGAGAATAAATGGGACTTGCTGCACAGGTAAGAAAGTGGTTTTTCACGTAGAAATGGTGTTCAGCGTGCGTAATGATTGGTTTCTTTTCGTAGATGGCGAGTCCCATCGCATTGGTGCCTTTTCTTTCTTCAGACCAATTGGAACCAACTGTCAAATAATCGACCGCCTCATTACTATCCAGATGGCCTACTTTATGAATAATGGTTCCATTCCGATCAACAATCACCGTGACAAGTTCTTGGGAGTGAATGGCAGGATAAAGGTTTTCTAAAATTAATGTTAAATGCCGAATTAACGACTGATTTTCAGTTAGTACCTCCTGTAAGGCACTACCGGTTAAAATTGAGTCATCTATAGGATCTAAGGGTGAAAGTCCAAAGTTTTGACAGCGTTTCCAAGAACGGTCGATTATATCAACCCGCTCGACAAGGTTATCCTGTAGCATTTGCTTGCCCCCTTTAAATAGTAACGTTTACTTTAAATCTATTATACTACTTGGATAAATATTTCCAAGTTTAATTGAACAACTGTCCTAAAATAGGACAGTTGTTGTTCAGAAAATAAGCAGGCTTAATCACCAATTATCTTAAAAAGGGGCTTTAAATAAAAGTTTGGATTTTGGCACACTTCTTGCAATATGTAAAGTGAACTACCTATCATTTATTTTAAGGAGGAATTTCAAAATGAGTGGAAACAAAGCAGTCGCGTATATGAAACCAGGTATGGTGGAAATACAGGACATAGGTTATCCCGATTTAGTGTTAAGAGATGGCCCAGGTGTTAACCCGCTGAATGTTGGTCGTAAATGTAACCATGGTGTAATTTTAAAAGTTGTCACAACGAACATTTGTGGAAGCGATCAACATATGGTGCGCGGAAGAACGACCGCTCCAACTGGTCTTATTCTTGGTCATGAAATTACAGGGGAAGTCATTGAAGTTGGAAGTGATGTTGAGTTCATTAAAAAAGGCGATCTCGTATCTGTGCCATTTAATATTGCTTGTGGGCGCTGTCGTAGTTGTAAAGAGCGTGACACTCATATTTGTGAAAATGTAAATCCTGATCGTCCGGGTTCAGCTTATGGCTATGTTGATATGGGCGGATGGGTCGGAGGTCAGTCTGAATATGTTATGGTTCCTTATGCTGATTTCCAGTTATTAAAATTCCCAGATAAAGATCAGGCAATGGAAAAAATAAAGGATTTAACAATGCTATCAGATATTTTCCCAACAGGTTATCACGGTGCAGTCAGTGCAGGGGTCAAACCAGGTTCAACCGTTTATATTGCTGGAGCGGGCCCAGTTGGGTTAGCAGCAGCTCACTCAGCTCAATTACTTGGTGCAGCTGTTGTCATTGTCGGTGACCTGAACGGGGAGCGTCTTCAACAAGCAAAAAGCTTTGGATGTGAAACCGTAAACCTTCGTGAACATCCGGATCTTGGTGAGCAAATTGAACAAATTTTAGGGGTTCCTGAAGTCGACTGCGCGGTTGACTGCGTGGGATTCGAAGCATCAGGACATGGAGCAAATGCAGGGGAAGCGCCGGCAACCGTGCTTAATTCAATTATGACCGTAACACGTGCTGGCGGGAAACTTGGTATTCCAGGGCTTTATGTAACAGGTGATCCTGGTGGAATTGATGAAGATGCTCGAATCGGAACATTAAAGGTACGTCTTGGCCTTGGTTGGGCAAAAGCGCATACCTTTGTAACCGGGCAAACACCTGTGATGAAATACAACCGTGACTTAATGGCAGCGATTTTAAGTGGAAGAGCACAAATTGCGAAAGCCGTAAATGCAACCGTTATTTCTTTAGAAGATGCTCCAAAAGCTTATCAAGAGTTTGATCGAGGTGTAGCGAGAAAGTTTGTCATTGACCCTCATGGGCTTGTAAAATAGAGGAGGTCTGTCATGGAATCCCCGGTTCTGTTCAAACGATGTGTGGCTGAAGGTATTGGAACCGCCTTACTCGTACTCATTGGTGCTGGAACAGCGGCGTTTAATGGTGTCATTACAGCAAGTAATAATGCGACGACAACGCTTGCGGATATTGGCGTGATAAGTGTTGCCTTTTCGATTGTCATCATGGCGATGATTTTTACAATTGGAAGAATTTCTGGTTGTCATATTAATCCTGCCGTTACAATTGGTTTAGCAATCACCGGTCACTTTGCTTGGAAAGAGGTTCCCGCGTACCTCATCGCTCAGAGCGTTGGTGGTATCATCGGTGCAATGGCGATTATTGCTGTTCTTGGAATGGATGGTCTTCACCTTGGAGGGTTAGGTGCAACATCACTTGGTTCAAGTACCAGCTATGTACAGGGGATGTTTGTGGAAGCGCTCGCAACATTCGTACTAATGTTTGTTATTATGGGGATTGCTGTTGATCCGAACGCACCGGGAAACTGGGCAGGGCTTGTGATTGGATTGACGGTAGGAGGACTTATCATGTTAACAGCTGGGGCAACTGGCGCTTCGTTAAACCCCGCTCGGACATTTGGACCCTATGTGATTAATAGTTTAGCAGGTGGTAATATCAGCTGGGCACAGTTTCCCGTTTATGTGATTGGACCGATACTCGGTGCAATCGGGGGAGCGGTTGCTTATAAAGGGTTAACAACAAAAAAAAAGCAGGTTGTCGGGTCTGACACCCACTCTGTTAAAGTGTGAAGAATTTAAGTGTTTGATAAAGTGTGGGACAGTTCTCTTTCTTTCATGTAAAGAATAAGAACTGTCCCCTTGCATTCTATCTGTTATGCGGAAGAACTTCTCAAATGCTTTTTCATTTTGGTAGAAACGTTGTTTAACAAGGAGTGTGAGTTATGCTACATGTGATAGATAGACATCCATCTATCTAAAGTTGTAACTTCTTCTTCGGTTGGGAATCACTATAAGTCGTTAAATATTTGTTTTTACAAATTCATATGTCATTTCAGCCACTCTTTTATTCCCAGCTTCTGAAAAACCGTGACCTTCTCCTGGAAACACTTCAATTCTAGCATGAGGATATAACTTCTCTGCTCTATTTCCATATTCAAGTGCTACAATTTCATCCTGATCACCATGAAAAATTAAAACATTTTTATTGAATTTTCCAATATGGTCGAACACATTATAATCATGAATCGATGCAAAGTATATTCTCCCCAAGAGAACTCCCCATAACTCAAGTGTATCAGGGGTGCTCTCAAGTGTTGGAAACCTTTTATTCCAGTCATCTGCAATACATAGCGCTGGAAATAGCAATAAGAGTCCTTTAATCTCTTCAACATATTCATCGGCTACTAATGCTGATACTAATCCTCCCTGACTTCCTCCAAATAAAAAGATATTATCAGGATCAACATTTTCCCAATTCTTTATGTTTTCAACAACAGCACACAGATCTTCTTTTTCTGTAAATATAGACATTTCATTAGTCTTAAGGTCACTCTTTGAATTTACGGAGCCACCACAAAAGTCGAAGCAAAATGCACCCACGCCATTTTTTGTTAAATATTCACTATTCATAGCAAACTCTATATTTGTCCCATTAAAACCGTGGCTGAAGATTACGATAGGGCATTTTTCCTTACTATTCGGCATGTAGGAGACGCCATAAATTTCCCTTCCATGATGTTTAATCTTCACAACTTTTTTTGATAACTACTCATTTCTATACCTCCAATTATCTTCCGATAGGTTTTAACATTCGTATCATTTACTTAGTTAATTTACTGAGATTCAACACCACTGAACAATTAGACTCTAACCTATTTACCATATAAATCATTAGCATCCTTTCTCTCTAAATCTAGCATCCCTTCATAACCCATAGCTTCTATTTTTTTATGTTAACACATAAGAATATTTAATAATCTGTTTATACTATAAGCTATTCTATTTATATATGTTATTCAATTAACACTTTCCTTAAAGAGTGAATTCTCGTAGAATGTCATTATGATACTTATCGCAAAGCAAGCAGTGTACTCCGATAAAGAGGACTTAATGCATAAATGATTTTTTTTACATCTGGAGGAGTTTTAACATGAACAACAAGAAAGTAAAAATGATTACTGCTTTTTCAATTACTTGGCCAATTTTTGTAGAGATGCTTACACATATTTTAATGGGAAATGTAGATACATTTATGTTAAGCCATGTTTCTGATAATGCAGTAGCTGCAGTGGGAGTAACAAGGCAGTTACTTGATTTTTCAATCATTCTATTAAATCTATTAGGTCTAGGTGTTGGTGTAATCATCGCCCAATACGTCGGTGCAAAAAATTTCAATGATGCTAGTAAAATTGCTGCATCTGCGCTTACATTAAATTTCGTATTTGGCATTACTCTAAGTATTTTGTTCGTTCTCAATCGAGATTTGCTTCTATCATTTTATCACCTATCACCTGAATTAATGGAGCTAGCTGAAATTTACCTACTTATTGTTGGTGGAACCTTGTTCCTAGAGGCAATCATGCTTACCATCGGGCCTGTTATTCGCTCACACGGATTTACGATGGACACGATGTATGTCGGGATCGGCATGAATGTGGTGAACGTAATTGGTAATGCCGTATTAATTTATGGGCTATTTGGTTTTCCTGAACTCGGTGTCATGGGTGTCGCTATGTCTACAGCATTTAGTAGAATCTTAGGATTTATTTTTCTCTTATTCCTTTTATATAAACGAATTCAGGTTCCAATTGTATGGAGAGATTATATTCAAATTAAGTGGCGTGAAATTGGAATGACTTTAAAGATTGGGGTTCCTTCTGGTCTTGAATGGCTTTCATTTCACTTTAGCCAAATGATGGTGACCAAAATGGTGACAATTATGGGCGCCACTGCTTTAGCAACACATATTTATGCATCAAATATAGTGTTATTCTTCATGCTAATTGGCATGGCGATTGGTGAAGGGACGGAAATTCTTGTAGCACAATTATTTGGTGCAAAGAAAGTGGAAGAAGCATATCACCAATTATTACGCAGTTTAAAATGGGCATTTACCATTACAGTCGGAATCATTTTAATTGTATCGTTTTTCCGTGAAAAAGTTTTACTCATTTTCACGAATGATTTAGAGATTATAACCATCGGATCAGCAATTTTATTATTCTGTATCCTTCTTGAGCCGGGCCGAGTATTTAATCATGTCGTCATTAATTCTCTCCGTGCGGCAGGAGATGTAAAGTTTCCATTGTTGATGGCAATTATATCAATGTGGGGACTAAAAGTTCCATTAGCCTATCTTTTCGGTATCCACTTAGGATTTGGTGTGTTAGGTGTTTGGATAGCACATGCTTGTGATGAATGGGTCAGAGGAGTTATTCACTACAGGCGATGGACAGGAAGAAAGTGGGAAAGGAAGCTTACCCAGCATATAGAATCTGTTCAGGCATCATAAATATCCTTTTTCTGTTGAAAGTTTCGTTGTAACAATTTCAAACAGTGCCTTCATCCTAAAAGATGAGAAACTGTTTTATTTCTAAAGGATATTTCTTCTCCATATAAAAGTGCACGTCCAATTGTTAGTTGTAGTGTCTAACAATTGGCGTACACATCATGCCTGTCCCCCCGTCCCTCCATTATATTGTTTCAAAAACTCTTTTAAGGTTTCTACATAATTCTTAGCATCTTCCACTAATCTTATAAACCTTCTCAATATATTAGCATATCGTCGTTTATTGGTAACTATCCCGTGGTCATTACAAAAATGATGGTTGTAGAACAAAAGCAAAATACCACCATATAGTCAAACTTTTTCAACTCTATGATACCGGTTCATTGTGGCTATTTAAGAGGCGAATAATCAGGCATAGGTGCCTTTTACAACCTATTTTTTCCATTTTACTATCAATTTCAAACAACTTAGCATAACTTTTTAAGGAACCTCTCCATTACTTTCAATAACTTCTTTATACCAGAAGAGTGAGTTTTTTCGGTCAAAAGGAACATTTTTTTGTGTATCAAAGTTTCTATAAGTGGGGATGGGGAAACTATCCTAAAATAGGTTTCTCCAAGGAGGTTCTCATTAAAAATTTTTTTCAGAAGAAAGAAGTGCAAAAACAAGTGAAAAAGACAAAGAAAGTACCGATTAAATTCCCATAGGTCAGGTCCACGACTTCCTCCTTCTCGGACAATTAAAATTTTTGCGTATAGGCTGAATACATAAAGAGAAAAAGCACAACGAGGAGATAAATTCCGCCAGTTGTGCCTTCCTTTGCGCAAAACTTCCGATTGTTCCCTATGAGAACCGTCCCCCTGTATTAAACACGAGCACCCCCGTGCACTAACACTTTAGGTACTAGAATTAAAAGTATACTCTCCTCCACCAACCTTGATACTCTTTCCTTGAAGGTGTGGTGAGTTAGTACTGAATATTAATTGATTAAGTTGGTTCTGGTTACCTTCTTTAAATTCAAAGAAAAAGTTATCAACTTTTATTGAATTTGGGAGCTTGTCACAAGTGTTCTCCGTTAACCCTAATAATGACCTCCAATGCTCAACAACAGCTGCTGGATTGGTTACATAAAAGACGGCTTTTTCTACTTCTACCTTCCCGGCAGGATGCTCCCTAATAATACCAGAAGCCGTCAGACTTTCTATCCTCTCATCTGAGTGACCTTTCCATTGAATAATAAACGGATACTTAAGACCTTGGAAGTCGCCTTGTATTGTTACCATTTTCCACTCAATCAACTGTCCTTGCGCATTCCTACGTTTTCCTTGCATGATTGGTGATACCTTTAGGTTATGTTCTTTAAGTTTTTCCACTGTCGCATCAATATCGTTCGTGCTAATTGCTACACGGCTCAGCACCTCTTGGTCTGGTAAAGATGTAATTGCATCTTTTACTACCTCATTCGGATCTGTAATACTTAATGCTAACTCTATGTCCTCAATTCCAAGAAACTCAATATAATTTAAACCAAAATAACTAAGTACATTGTATGTTCCCCATTGCGTATGTGATCCTCCATGGAAGGCAATTAAGCCATGTTCCTCAAATGTTCTGATTACCTTGTCTAAATCATTCACATAATGAACCGTATGATCCCAATTTAGTGTGGTCATTAGACACCCTCCCCTAGTTCTTTCGTTCTTTTAACTGCAGCTAGCACACTTCTTTGTAAACCAGCAGCAAAGTCAGATTGATTTAATTCATGGAGGGCATGAATTCCAACGCCACCTGCTGAATTATTAATATCTAACAACTGCCTTGGATGTCGACCACTATTCCTCAACATCATAACAGAGCCAGTTACATTCTCTAGGGCTACCTCCCAAGCTAGCTCACGTGATAGCCCTGCAAGTACACCTGCATCTGCTAAAGACTCGATAAAATAGTAGACATAATTAGGGCCGGCTACTCCAAACCCCGTAAACACATCTATTAATGTTTCATCCAGATAAAATACTTTTCCGAATCCTGTTAAAAAATCATGAACTTGATCTTTTGTTGCATGCTCATTTAAAGAAACACCACTGTAACCTTTGCCAGTATCAGTTAACGTATTAGGAATCACCCTGACAATTGGATATTGGTCACCAATAGCAAGCGCAAGTTGTTGTAAAGTAACTCCAGCTACAATTGACACAATTACAGCTCCCGATATGCTAAAATCTCGTATCAGTTTTCCAACACTATTCAAATCATCTTGAGGGCGAATGGCCACGATAATAAGGTCTGCTTTAGAAAGGCCTGTTTCTGTTTCTAATTGTGATTTAACACCATAGGTTTCTCTTATATATTGACAACGAACTTCATTAATTTCTGATACACTAAGTTCCTTAGTAGACACCTTGTTGTTTGTTATTAAAGCACGAATGATTGCTTCAGCCATTTGACCTCCACCGATAAAATGAATACGTTTTTCATTCATGAGATAAACTCCTTATCAGCTAGTTTAATTCATTTTCACTATATTTAAGTTTCAAGATTCGTGTGGTTGCCTGCAATCAAATACGAACTAACACCACACTCATCCGACGCTTCAAATGAAACACGAGAACCGTCCCCAAGCTCCTACCCAAGCTCCTAGTTTGTTTCCCATGCTTCTGGAAGAACAAACCCATCGTATTTTTCTTGAGCTGTGATATACTCCTCAAATTCGACAGATTCATATGCTTCTTTCAAATCCTTTGCCCATTGAGTGTCTTTGTCTTTTGAAAGTAGAGATACGATGATGCGATGTTCTTCAGGTGTATTCTCAATTTTAAGTGCATCTGTAATTTTCCAATCAGGAGAATTTGCAATATAGTTACCGTTTATTACCCCAAAATCAACATCTGCTAAAGAGACTAGAATTTGTGCTGGATCTAGCACTTTGAAGTCAATGTCATATTGATCGGCTGATACACTTTTCATATTAAAGTCGGTTGTCCCTGCATCTTCAGCAATCTTTACCCAACCTAGCTCTTCCATAATACGAATCGCACGTTCTTGATTAACAGGATCACTTGGTATGGCTACAGTTGATCCATCTTTTACTTCATCAAGAGAGGTATGGTTAACAGAATATAACCCCTGAGGTGCACCAGGAACAAATGCGATTCTTGTCATATCCATATCTAACTCCTCATTAATTCCTTCCATATATGCAGTACTCTGAAAAATACTTGCATCAATTGACCCTTCTTTTAACGCTGGATTTAACTGCATATTTTGTGAAAATGTATTTATTATGACACTGTAGCCCTTTTTATCTAAAATAGGGAGAATACTTTCCCGGAACTGTTCTTCATAAGACCCTACACCAAAGCCAACAACAATTTTCTTCGTATCTTCTTCACCAGAGGCTTCTTCCTTACTGCACCCTACTGCGAACAACAGCAACCCTAATGATAAAATAAGTAGTATTTTTTTCATTTTTTCCATCTCCTTTTTATTTGAATGTTTTTAATGTAGCTAATGTGGCATCTTTAACATGTGGTGAAACGGCACAATTGGGGACTAAAATAAACGGCTCTTCATTCATTAATTGGATGGCCTGGTTGGCTTGGGCTATTATTTTCTCATCATCACTCCCTTCAAAGATTGTGTGATCGATACCACCTACCTTCGTTGCCTTCACCTTCGCATCCAAACCTGGATTCCCCTCAGCTGCTGTATCCCAACTAATTCCTTCAATTGGATAATCATTAAATCGCTCAGGCTGTGAGTAAGAACCGCAAGTATGAAGAATTCGTTTACCTTCTTGCACTGCATTTAAAACAATATAATCGTAAGGTCTTGAAAGCTCATTAAACATCTCTTCTGAAAACAAATCATGATGAGCAGTACCAGTTACTGCGTAAAAGATCCCATCAACCCCGGATTTCTCCAATTCCTTTATATACGATGCGATCGTAAGTGAAATAGCATGCAGTGCTTGATGGACCCCAGCTCTGTTTTCCTTAAACAGTGTTTCAAACAATAATGGTTCTTCACTCCCATACACACTCTGATTGGCATAAGGTTGTAGACCTGTTAAGAACATCAACACAGATAAAGGTGAAAAAATTGTTTGAATTATAGGTGTATCAGGCAAGCCCTCCCGTATTATTTCTACAGTCTGGATTTGTTCTCTTAATTCCTTCGACTCATCCACCTGTTTATAGGTAATTTTCCAAACATCTGATGGCTCTTTAATAGCAACTCCGATTTGTTTTGGAAACACCCAACTATAGTCTTCGAAATCATACCGATTTCCCCAGATTTCAGGAAGATAGGTTGCTCGAGGATTAATCTTAATTAAATCCCAATCATACTTTTTAGCAAAATCAATAGTTGCTTCAGCCAAATCCTCAGCATTTTGTTCTTTGTCCAGAAAATGGTGCCAACCGCTCACAAGTGGTCGATCTCCTTTTTCACCAGAAAGGATCTCACTAAATCGTTTCATTTTTTCTTGATTTCCCATTCAATTCTCCTCCTCCATCTACTCCCAAAATAAAATCAAATAATTATAAATTTTCAGTCATATACTTGTAAAAAAATAAATATCCAATAAATTAATTTCTTCTTACTTTTCGTGCTAAAAAGTTCCCAAGTGATTGAATACCTTGGACAAAAACAATTAAGATAACAACTGTAGTGATCATCGCCACTGTATCAAATCGTTGGTATCCATAAACGATGGCCAAGTCTCCAATACCACCACCACCAACAGTACCTGCCATTGCTGTTGCACCAATCAAACCAATCGTAGCAGTTGTGATTGACAAGATTAATGAACCAAAGGCTTCTGGTAAAAGAAAATACCATATCACTTGGAATGGAGTCGCACCCATTGATTCAGCAGCTTCTAAAATACCAGGATTGACCTCTAATAAGGAATTCTCTACTAATCTACCAATGAATGGTGAGATAAAAATAATAAGTGGAACAATTGCTGCACTCGTTCCAATTGAGGTATGAACAATTAATCTAGTAAACGGAATAATAGCCACCATTAAAATAATAAACGGAACAGAACGGACGATATTAATGATTGGATTAATAATAGAATACAAGGTCTTGCTTGCTAACACTCCACTAGGACGAGTAACAACAAGTAATATTCCCAAAGGAATCCCTATTAAAGATCCAATGAACAAGGACATGCTTACCATATATAACGTATCAATACTAGCTTGCAGAAACTGATCTATTGTAACTGAAGTAGATAACATTAACTACGAACCTCCTCTACTCTTACCTCCTGGGTATGTAAAAATTCTAAAGCACGGTCCACAGATGCACCTTCACCATTTAGCTGAATGTACATGATGACTAAAGTGGTTTCTTGAATTTCAGTCATATTTGCAAATAAAATATTCACTTTTACATCGTGTTGTTTAATTAAGTCATGAACAATTGGCTCAGATGCATTCTTACCAATAACCTCTAGTCTAAATAACCGACTACCTGAAGTATCTTTTAAGGACCTTAGAACACTGGCAGGAATACGATTATGAATAACCGTGCTAACGAAACTTTGCGATGTTGGATGTTTTGGATGTCCAAATACTTCAAGTACAGAACCTTGTTCAATGATTTCACCTTTTTCCATCACGGCCACTTTATTACACACCTCTTGTATTACTCCCATTTCATGAGTAATAATCATAATTGTAATTTTATACTCGGTATTTATTTTTTTCAGTAAATCTAAAATTGATTGTGTTGTTTGAGGATCTAATGCAGAGGTTGCTTCATCACATAATAGAATTTTTGGCCTAGAAGCTAATGCTCTAGCTATTCCAACACGTTGCTTTTGACCACCTGATAATTCATTAGGATAACTCCTCGCTTTGTCACTCAATCCTACAAACTCAAGTAATTCTGTCACTCTTTTATTTATTTCGCTCTTATTTACTTTTGATAAAATGAGGGGCATAGCGACATTGTCATAGATTGTTTTAGATTCTAGTAGATTAAAATGTTGGAAAATCATCCCTATTTGTTTTTTCATGTTTCTTAATTGCTTATCATTTAATCCTCCCAACTCTTGCCCATCAACAATGACACGACCACTCGTTGGCCTCTCTAGGTAATTCACTAATCGGATTAATGTACTTTTACCAGCTCCACTATAGCCAATTACACCGAAAATATCTCCTTCAGAAATCTTTAAGTCTACACCTTTTAGTGCTTCTGTTGTGATTTTCTTCCGTTGAAAGGTTTTACAAACATTTTGCATTTCTATCATTTCTACAACTCACCTTCCTTGCAAAAATCTGCGCAAGATTCCTAATTCCTACGCAAAGTTTGCTCATTTTTTAACATAAGCGTAAACCAATTAAAGTTTGAATAAATAATCTTCATATTAAACTGGATTACAGGAGATTAAGTCACTTGTGCTTATTAGTAGACTAGATTATTTTGTAAATTTTAACATACTGTAAAGCAAACTAGTTTTATCGAGATAATGTGAATAAGAAATGTATCATTAACTAATTTACTTACTACCTAATATGTGTCGGCAATTCTGCTAACGCTTGTTCCAAATCATTAATAATATCTACTGCGTCTTCTAGTCCAACTGAAAGACGAATCAATCCGTCAGTTATCCCGTATTTTTCCCGCTCGTGATGGGGGATAGATGCATGGGTCATGGTGGCCGGATGCTGTACTAATGTTTCCGGATCACCCAAACTAAATGATATCATCGCTAGTTGCAGCGCATTGATAAACTTCTTTCCAGCATCTAACCCTCCTTTTACTTCAAATGAGACAATTCCCCCCATCCCTTTCATCTGCTTTTTGGCTAACTCATGCTGTGGATGATCTTTTAAGCCGGGGTAATACACTCGTTCAATGGCTGGATGCACATTAAGAAAATCTGCCACTGCCTGACCATTATCGCAATGTCTTCCTACCCGCAAAGCCAAGGTCTTTAATCCTCTAAGGATCAATGATGATTCCCAAGCGTTTAAATTTTGACCTAAATCTCCCATTATTTTTTTCCGCATAAACTGAATGACATCTTTTTTTCCGACAATAAAACCGGCAACTACATCACCATGCCCATTAATATACTTGGTTGCACTATGCACCACGACATCAGCACCAAGCGCCAATGGATTCTGTAGGTAAGGACTCATGAAAGTATTATCTACAATTAAAGGAAGATTATATGTTTTACACAATCTCCCAATCTCGCAAATATCAAGGACAGTTAACTTCGGATTGGATGGAGTTTCTATATAGACGGCTCTCGTATTCGGTTTGATCGAATCTTTGATAGCGTCTACTTTGGTACAATCAACAAAATCAAAATCGAATCCAAACCTAGGAGCAAGTGATGTAAGAAAATTGAATGTTCCACCATAAACATCTTTTGTCACCACTACGTGATCTCCAGTCTTTAAAAAGGCTAGAAATGCAGTGGAAATTGCGGCCATGCCACTCGACAGCCCAAGCGCCGCTTCTCCTCCTTCCAATGCAGCAATCTTCATTTCTAGCATTTGTAAGGTGGGATTTCCATATCGACCATAATACGTTCCATCTACTTTGCCAGAAACTACTTCAGCTGCAGACTCTACATTGGGAAAAGCATAGGCAACAGCAGGGACAATACTGTGTGAAATGGCTCTTGTTTTTATGTCAGGTCTTTGATTCACATGAATAATCTTTGTATCCATACTCCACTGTGTTTCCATATTCATTTTCATATTCACCCTTCCGCCTTCTCTAGTTCCTCAATTCTCTCTAGAACAGCTGATAAACTACTTAAGATATGTTCTTTCATAGCTAATTCTGCTCCGACACCATTTTTTTCTTTAATATGGTGTAAAATCAGATCATGCTCTTCATCTGCTTCAGGGCTCCATTTTCCGTACAAGGACACGAATCTGCAATAACGGTTCACATGATCCTTTACCATATTCAACAATCTCACAGAAGTGGTTAATCCACTGATCTCACATATATAATCATGGAACTCATTCCCAAAGGATACGAATTCTTGGGTATAACCAAGCTTGAAAGACTGCCTGATCTTCTCTAGGTATTGCGCTAGTTTCTCAACATCCTTTTCAGTTGCATTTCTAGCTGCATGCTTAGCAATATTTCCCTCTAACATACTCCTTACTGTAAATATCTCCTCAACTTCCTCCTTTGTAACATTAGCTACCGTCAATCTACCATTAGGATGCCTAACTAAAAACTCTTCCATCTCTAGCATTTGAATCGCTTCTCTCAGGGGAGTTCTACTAATTCCTAACAAAGTAGCAAGACTCTCTTCACGCACAACTTGATCTGGTTTCAATTCTCCATAAATTATTTTTTCCTTTAAGCCTGAGTATGCAATATCTTTTGTTAATACACGATGTTTCACACCATTTATCATAAAAACCTCCTAACCAAATTAGATATCCTTTCATTTCTGTATAATTGTATACAATTATTTCGGGTAAAAAAAAAGGCAATTGAATCGATGTTATTTTTCTAAAAATATTAAATTTTATGAATATTTCTTTTATATAAATGTAATTATAATTTCACTCAAAAGCATTTGTCAATATAATCCTTAAATTATTTTACATCTAATGTAAGGAATCCTAACATTTATAAAACAAGACGGATCTCGAGTCTCAATTTATGAACTCAATACAAATAACCAAAAACCCCCCCTACAATAAACATAGCCAAAAGGGAGTATTTAACCACGTCATTATTATTTGGTGTGTTAGGTGTTTGGATAGCACATGCTTGTGATGAATGGGTCAGAGGAGTTATTCACTATAGACGATGGACAGGAAGAAAGTGGGAACGGAACCTTACCCATCATATAGAATCTATTCAGGCATCATGAATTATTAACGTCCGGATAGGTATATACGTAGAAGGATTTTTTCATAGAATGTATCTTTCTGCGTAATGGAATAATGGTATTTAGAAAAGTTCACTGTAGAACAATGCTTATTGCTGCAGACACAAGTAGTGATCCAACGGTAATCCTCAAAATCAGGTGCAAATAAGACATTGGTAAACTACCAATGTCTTTTATTAATTACCATCTATTAATCTTCCTATTTACGTGCCCAAGTATTAATAGCTCTTATATCTTCAGGTTTTGTCCTACAACATCCACCTATGATTTTGCTCCTGCTTCATAACAACGTTGAGTACCGTTGGCAAATTGTTCAGTAGGATTTTTTTCATTCCATTGTTTATTCGATGCATCATATTCCCTCTATTTATTAGTACAAAGTGACTAACCTGGTCCACCAACCAATCACGGTCCCAGATGCGGGAATTAGCATCTTGTTATAAACTAGTTGAGAAAGTACTTTCGGGACGCAGGGACAGTTTGTCATCCTATCGGTCCCGTTTTTGGTTGTTTTAACACATCATTTACTTTTTCTACAATGATTTCTTTATCTATTTCAAATGTTGCTGACTCCTGAATAATTTCTGAAGAAGATCCTATTTTCACTTCATATATGCCCTTTTCTACTATCCATGCAGATTTTTGTTCATCAAATGAATCAATGTCTTTTGCATTAAGTGTAAAATTCAATGTTTCTTGTTCGTTCGGTTTCAATTCTCTTGTTTTTCTGAATGCTTTTAATTCTAGTGCCGGCTTGTCCAGTTTACCTTCAGGGGGCGATAGATACACTTGTACTACCTCTCTACCTGTGACGTCCCCTTTATTTTTAACATCCACTGAAATGTCTATGTGATTTTTCCCTTTTTTTACTTTTAGATTTTGATAATTAAACGTTGTATAAGATAATCCATAGCCAAATTCGTAGGCGGGTTTAACTTGGAAAGTTGTATAGTATCGATATCCTACATATATATCTTCCTGATAAATGACTACTGATGGATTGTCCTCAGGGATACCTGGAAAATTACTTGCTGAAGGTACGTCTTTGTATTTCACCGGGAATGTTGTGGAAAGCTTACCAGATGGATTCTCAACACCTGATAATAAATCAGCTACAGCATGACCTGCTTCCTGACCAGGTTGCCATGCTAACAGAATCGCATCTATTTTATCTCTCCAACTAGCTACCTCAATAGGTCCCCCTATGTTAAGGACTACAACTACTTTTTTTCCTGATGAATGATATTGTTTTGCTACCGCTTCAATCATTTTTTGTTCATTATCTGTTAAAAGAAAATCCCCTTTTTCATTCTCTCGATCCTCAAACTCTCCTGATATTCTGCCAATAACAATTACCCCAAGATCCGTTTCTTTTTCTACACTGTTTATCTCATCAGCGCTAAGCGGCTTTTCTGGAATTTTTGGGATAACAAAACCAAAATCAACTCCTAATGGATCCGGCCTAATTTTATATTCTTGCTGTTGTCTTAGTGTCGAAATATATGTCTTATAGCTGTTGAGTAAGCCATGATGTAACTGAAATCCAGAATCCATTAACCCTTCTGCAATAGAAACCGTATATGCTGCATGTACGATACCACTCCCAGTACCACCTTTAACCGTTTCAATCTGATGGTTGCCAAATAAACCAATCTTTGCATGTTTATCTATAGGTAAAGACATGTTTTCATTTTTTAATAAAACCATTCCATCGACGGCTGCCTTCCGTGCTATTTGTGCATGTGCTTTTAAATAGGGATTATTAGAATGTTGATAGCCTTTAAAGCTTGGTGTTTTTACTACAATGTTTAAAATGTGTTTAATGTTTCTATCAAGAATATTTTCTGCAAGTTCTCCTTTTTTTACAGCATTGATAATTTTAGTAATATGTTCATTTTTTCCTGGCATAATTAAGTCGTTTCCTGCTCTCATCTGTTCAATCGGCTCAAAGCCAGCAAACCAATCAGACATTACTAATCCATTAAATCCCCACTCTTTTCTTAACACAGTTGTTAACAATTCTTTATTTTGTGAGGAAGAGATACCAATAATTTGATTGTATGCACTCATCACTGCCCAAGGATTGGATTCTTTCATTGCTATTTCAAAGCCTCTTAAATACAATTCTCTTAAGACCCTTTGTGATACGATTGTATCAATCTTCATTCTGTTTGTTTCTTGGTTATTTGCAACAAAATGCTTAAGAGTAGCTCCAACACCGTTACTTTGGACACCATTTACATATGAAATTCCCATTTCTCCCGTTAGTACAGGATCTTCGGAAAAATACTCAAAGTTTCTTCCACCTAAAGGATTGCGATGAAGGTTCAATGCTGGTGCCAATAATGTATCGAGGCCATATTCTTTAACTTCATTCCCTATGGCCGTTCCAATCACTTCAACCATTTCCTTATCCCATGTTGAGGCCATTGCAGTCTCTATTGGAAATGCAGTTGTATAATATGTATCCTTATCTGAGTTATTTTCTCTAATTGGACTAATCCTTACACCTGCAGGGCCATCAGCAAATAGCAGTGAAGGAATTCCTAATCTCGGGATTGCATGTGTGAATCCCACGGCCCCCTCAACCTCTGCTTTAGGATTTCCAAACATTCCAGGCATACCACCACCGACAACCATTTTTGCCTTTTCTTCTAAGGTCATTGCTTTTATTACTTCATCAATTGAAGCAACATCTACTAATTTTGGAGTTTTATGATATTCATTAACTTTGGCTCCTTTAGGACTAAATGCTGCATTTGCAGGTGGTATACTACGGAAAAAAATAACCAGAATAAGACAAGCTGTGATGGTAAGAGTAATCTTATATTTCTTCTTTATTATTTTAGACTCCATGTTTCTACTCCTGTCATTTTGCAAAATTGAAATTTACCTCTTCGGGGAGTGATCTACTATTACTAGGTTTTAATATGTCACTAACCTTATAAAATTATAAAGTCCATCCTTTTTGGCAGTGCAAAATTCCTAGATTCAACTTTGGTAAAAATTCTGGAGTTTTTAGTAACAGCTCAGAAACAAAAGGGAAGAATATACTTTTAAGCTTCTAAAGCTATAGGAATAATTAGATTCCACCTCTCTATATCTCTGCTATTATGGTACAGTTCAATGGTTATTAATGGCCAATTAATTAAGATAGAACACAAAAAGACAGATAATAACCTGTCTCATCTCTTACGATTTAGTATTTTGTAATTTGTGTATATAACGTCGATACCGGTGGTCGGGGTCGAACTGTATCTCTTTTCTGTTTACACAATCCACATAGGTTGTATGTAGAAGCATATCTGTTTCTTAACCAATAAAGAGACATGCCGAACAATTAAACTCATTTTAGTGCAACAATTTAAAGCAATTTACCCTTTCATTCTCTTAATAAGTGCAGTTTCAATCTAATCATAAAATTTAAATCAAATCATACTTTTTGATCAGCCCAACAACACTGACCTAGGACGGGACACGGCGCTCCCCCGTCCCGTGACAAGTTCAAACAGTGCCTTCATCCAAAACGATGAGGCACTGTTTTATTTCTCTTATTCATATTCTAAATGTTTGTCTTCCCTGAAAGGGTTAAAAGTGATTATATTAATCTTTTAATAAAATCTTTATTTTATTCCCTGAAGGATCACTTACAGTTATTTTATCATTATCCTCATGATAATCGTATCCTAACTGTTCGAGATTCGTTTTTGCACTGTTATACTCTTCTTCCGTAAAATGAAGGGTAAAATACTTTAATCCTAATGCATGTTCTGGAGGTGCAGGCAACCCCTTTCCGGCCCAAATGTTCATCCCAATGTGATGGTGATATGCATCTTTTGATACAAAAAGCATATGAGTATCTTTAGCAACAATATCAAGCCCAAGTGCTTCCACATAAAACCTCTCTGATTCTTCTATGTCTGATACTTGTAAATGCATATGACCTATTCGTGTCTTACTAGGTAAACCATTCCAAGTATTTCCCTTTATTTCAGCGAATAAACTATCAGCATCTAACGGGTCAGTGGCCCCAACATAACCTCCATTACCGTCTCTTGTCCACTGATTCGGATCTCTATCAACATATATTTCAATTCCGTTATTATCCGGATCTGCTAGGTATACCGCTTCACTATATTGATGGTCTGAAGCCCCTTGTATAGGATAATCACTTTCTATTATATGCTTTGTGGATAAAGCTAAATCCTGTCTAGTTGGAACGATGATAGCAAAGTGGTATAGACCCGTTGTTCCTAATGGTCTTTCAACAGATGTTTCTTCTTCTTTCAATACGAGTTGCGTTACCAAACCATCTGTTGTAAGTTTTACTGTTTTTTCATCTCGCTCTAATACTTGAAATCCTATTAATTCCTCATAAAAAATTAATGATTGATTTAAGTTAGAAACCTGCAGTTCCACATAGCCAATTCTAGGTTCCATGGCCCCTGTATAAGTTTCCATACTCATATCAGCGCCTCCCCCTTCCTCTTTTTGCAATAAAAATAGTGCCACTACAATCGTAAAAATGATAATTACCGAAATGATCCTTATATTTTTCATTATTTACAACCCGATAGGTCTCTCCCCCTTTATCAAATTTTCATTTGTTTCTTGCTTTTGAAATATAATGATCTATAGAATAAAGCTTACTTCCGTTTAATAAGAAATACGCAGATATCGCCAGTAATGCAAGATCATACGCGTAACCTCCAATGAAACCTGCAGCTAATTGAACTGTCACAATTGCCCCTAATAGTACTAAGACAAAAAGACCTGCTATAATACGAGTGGCAAAACCAAGTAGTATTGCGATCCCACCAACCAACTCAATACTTGCAACAATATAAGCCAAAAATCCAGGCAATCCTATGCTATCGAACCATCCAGCTATATTTCCAATACCACCTTAGAATTTCTGAGCACCATGTCCTATAAATATAACTCCTAAAACCACTCGTAGTAATAGTGCACCAACATCTTGTTTATTTTTCATTATAGATCCTCCTAAAGAAATATTTTTTTCAAACCAATATCTTGTTTCAAAACAACTAATTTTCCTCCCCTAAATATCACCTTTTTCTAAAGCGTTTTATATTGTTATCTTTAATCGACAGTTAGTAAATAGTAACCTAATAAGAAAAAAGTATTCATATTGGAAAACAAGTAAACAATAAAATAAAAACCACTAGTTGTTTCCTCATAAGAATATTGGTTTTCTATAGGGTAACAAGAGACTTGTAGACTGTCAATGATTTTGCTACTATTATCATAAGTGAATTAAAAGCAAAGATATAGAGGTGAACAGGTTGGATATAGGATCTAAAATTCGTTCAATTAGAAATAAAAGAAAAATCACGATTGCCCAAATGTGTGAAGGCACAGGCCTATCAAAAGGCTTTATAAGTAACGTTGAAAACAATAATACGTCACCTTCTATTAACACACTAAATACCATAGCGGAATTTCTGAAGGTGCCACTCCCTTACTTACTTTTAGAGAAAAAACAGCATATGCGTGTTGTTAGAAAAGGTGCTAGAAGGACCTCATCGTTAAAAAATTTAAAAATTGAGCATATAACTTCAAAAGGGCCATTACGAATGATGATTGTTGAATCACCTCCTGGATTTGCCATCGGAGAAGATGAACCACATGCACACGAAGGAGAAGAATGCCATCTAGTACTAGAAGGAAAAGTTTTAGCTGAACAAGGAGAAGACTCTATTATCGCAGAAGAAGGTGATTCTTTTAGCTGGAATGCAAGTGTTCCACATATTATAAAAAATATTGGAGATAAAAAATCTGTCATCCTGATCGCCATTTATTCAGATACAAAACTAGAGGATTTACTATAAGGTACGGTTACTAAACATAAGAACATAAAGGAGGATAGGCTAGCACATCTATGCTAACCTATTTTTTGTACTTCGACGAACTCTTTTACCAAAACTCTTTTATTTACCCTTGGTAACATTATCATTGGTCATTCCAGATAGACAAATGAGATCATTCATATTTTAAAAAAGAGCTGGATACTTTGTTTCACTTTCTTCAAGTTGTAGCAAGTGAAACAAAAAAGGCACCAATCGGTACCTTTTCTTGATACTTTCTTTTACCATTTATCCTAATTAGTGTCTTAGCCGGTCCACGTTTACACCAAGTAAAAAGGAGTGTGGATTAATCCAGATTCCCCCATACTTTCACATAATTCTGTCCTTTTTTCAGGCTACTAATTGGTCCTATTACACTATTTTCCGATCTTTTTTCTCCTAAGTAATCCGTATCCACAGTTACTTCGCTTCCGTCTGGATTATTAAATTCCGCATCGACGATACGTACTCTCGTCAAGGTATTCGTCGTTTGAACTTCTCCAAGCATACTTTCAAAATCCTCTGGAAGCTCTATAGAAAGATACACTTCATTTCCTTCTTCAATGATTTTTAATTGTGGATCAAACTCGTCCGCAACTATTTTTTCCTGTTCTCTCTCAAACGACTTTGCCCCATTCAGGTAAGCATTTTTATTAATATAAACTGGCTGTTCTATTTTATTAAATGATTCATGATCACCAGGTTCTTGATGGACAGTCTCTATATATTCTTCAAGTGATGCTGTATAACCATCAAAATGCGCCGTACCAACATCCTCTAGCTCGTCATCACCAACGAAGAGATTATTGTAGAAGCGATCATCCCCTCCATAGGTGACAGCAAATCCCGCTACCTCTGTGCTATGGGGTACATGATATGGCGTGGCACGATCAAGCATTTTGCGATGTACCATTTTTCCACGAATCAAATTGTTGATGTAAGCACCACCTTGAGCATGATTATCTAATGCATAGTCTGCTGTTAAAATATTATGATCAACAATATAAGGGCCATGGCTGACTTCAATGAACAAGTCTCTGTTATTCCGATAGAAAAGATTACTGCTCACTCTTGTACCCTGAGTCTGCCAATCCAGCCATGTTCCTAAAGAACAGTCATGAATACGATTATGATAGATTTGCACATCAATTGCTGCATGGAGCTTGATACCAGCAATCTCATGACCGTAAAATTCACGCTTTAAGGCAATATTATAGATATGATTGTTATAAATTTCACTGAATACACACCCCAGGTGGCCGACAATACCATTTTGTCCGCAATCATAAATCGTGTTGTTTCGAATCACATGAGAACCAATTTTCTCTTTACTCCAACCAGCTTGACGGGCAAGAAATACTGATTCTAACTGATATTGATAGCCTGGTTTATCTTTACGTATTGAACGAAAGTTGTTTCCAGTGGAGCCTTCTTTCCCAATACTGATTGCGCTGCACTTAGAATCATGAATCACATTATCTTCAATAATCCAGCCCTTACTCCAATGCGGACCGATTAACCCAGGTTGATCTGCCGTAGGTGGCGTCCACGGAGTGGCTGCTTGGGCCAATTCAAACCCTCTTACCGTTATATAATTAACCCCAGTTTTTTCTGGATAAAAGCAACATTTTCGCACATTGATTTCTACTAATTCTTCGTTCGGATGATAATCGTGAAAATTAGCATAAATCGTTGTCGTTGTTTCATCCACTTCAGCAAACCATACATATTGAGTTTGTTCCGGATTGTGGACTGGAACAATCTTTCGTGTCCAGTGATCTAATACTTCGGTTTGTTTTATAGGATTTTTAACTTGTTCTAAATTCTCTGCTTCATAAAAAGACTTTCCATTTAAATACACATCTCCAAGATGTCTCCCTGGGTTATAAACAATCCAATCACCGAAAACTTCTTCTTTATAAGGATTATAGCCCCCAAAAAATTCATTAGACAGGACGGTTTTCCATACCGTGCCTTCCAATAGTTGCCAATCTTGAATTTGTTCTGAACCTTTAATAACTGCTTTCTCTCCATCAGCAGCTTGATATGTAATCCTTCTTAAATTGCTTAACCCTGAATATTTAGGTTTAACCCATTCCCGATAGACTCCTTCATGGACAATGACCGTATCTCCAGCTGCGGCAACGGAAGCTGCCTTATTGATCGTTAAGAATGGTTTTTCTTTCGTGCCTTCCCCAAGATCAGAACCATTTTTTGCTACGTGATATTCAAAAGCCATTTTACTTCCTCCTTCAATAGCAATCTCTTTCTCATTATAAGAATATTTTAAAATCGATTCTATTCAAAATATAGTATAATATAAGACAATATTAGTGTTTTTTTAGGAGGAGAAGAGTTGGTTTTCTTTGAGGATCACGGAGTAGAGGAAAAAGAATCCTTTCAGTATTTCACACTGCACAATGACAGCTTTCCTCTCCACTTTCACAGAGCATATGAACTAATCATCGTTAATGAAGGTGAATTATTCGTCAAGGTGGATCAAAAAGAGTATACACTACATAAAAATGATTTAGCTTTTATCTTTAATAACCAAATGCATGAATTCAAAACCATCAATCACTCTAACATCACAATCGTTATTTTTTCTCCTGAATTAATTGGTCATTTTTTTATGAACTACAAGGGATATATACCTGAAAATAACGTGATTCATCTAACTGATGTTCCTGAATTCCATAAACTAGACTCGATTTATCGACAAAAGAGTTTTCTATATGATTTATGTGGTATTTTAGTGGATCATTCCAGCTTAACTCCAGTTATATACTCAACAAAAACGAAAGTATTTCATAAAATTCTACTTTATGTAGATAAACATTATAGTGATGTTTGTACATTAAAAGCGGTCGCAAAACACCTCCAATATGATTATGCATATCTATCAAAGCTTTTTGTTCAAATGACGAACATGACTTTTACTGAATATCTTACTCAATATCGAATTTCCCAAGCTTGCTATCAGTTAAAAAATAGTCAGCAATCCATTAGTGAAATCGCCATGAACTGTGGGTTTAACAACTTACGTTCATTTAATCGGAATTTCAAGAAATTTACTGGCCATTCACCTACCATGTATAGGAAGTTGTCATAGGACTTGTTAATAGGTGGCGAAACTAACTATAGTATTTAGGAGAAAAAGTTAGTTTATTGGTTGGATAAACTTTGATATAATCTAAGGTAGAAAGCGTTTTCTACAAGTGGTTTATGCAGCGACTATGAATATGGAGGCAAAAGAATGGGACAAACAAATCAATTAGCACACCGTATGGCTTTAAAGACAATTAATCTAGTAGATGCATCAGGTAATCCTGTTTCTGGAAAAGAAGTAACATTTAAACAAACAAACCATAAGTTTTTGTTTGGTAGTGGTATTTTTAATGCAATAGAGGTAGCTAACAAAAATGTACCAGCAGACAGACTTGCATTTTTGGAAGAAAAACTGGATAAGTTTTTGGATATTTTCAACTTCGCCACACTCCCATTTTACTGGGGAGAATTTCCCGGCTATTGGGGAGGATTTGAGCCTGAAAGAGGAAAACCACGTACAAAAGAATTAATGGCTGCTGCACAATGGTTAAAAGATCGAAATGTAACAGTGAAAGGACATCCTCTTGTCTGGCACACAGCTACAGCTCCATGGCTTCTCGACATGAGCAATGAAGAAATCCTGAAAGCCCAGTTTGCTAGAATTGAACGTGAGGTAGCAGACTTCAAAGGATTAATCGATATGTGGGATGTTATCAATGAAGTCGTGATCATGCCTGTTTATGATAAATATGATAATGGGATTACTAGAATCGCAAAAGAGTTAGGTCGTGTTGGAATTATTAAAGAAATGTTTGCTAAAACAAGGGAATTCAATCCTGGTTCCACACTTTTATTGAATGACTTTAATACTTCTATTAACTATGAAATTTTAATTGACGGCTGTCTAAATGCAGGTGTTCAAATTGATGCAATCGGTATTCAGACACATCAGCACCAAGGATATTGGGGTCGTGAAAAATTAGAAGCAGTACTAGAACGATTCTCCCAATTTGGTTTACCTATTCATTTTACAGAAAACACACTGTTATCTGGGCATCTTATGCCACCTGAAATTGTGGATCTAAATGACTATAAAGTAACAGATTGGCCATCAACTCCTGAATTTGAAGAACGTCAGGCAAAAGAAGTAGAAGAAATGTATACAATCCTATTTAACCATCCTTTAGTAGAAGCCATCTCCTCTTGGGAGTTCAGTGATGATGGAGCGTGGATCAATGCACCTTCCGGATTTATCCGAAAAGATAATAGTTTAAAACCTTCTTATGAAGTATTAAAGAAACTGATTAAAGGAGATTGGTATACAAACGTGACAAGCGAGACAAATGACAACGGAATGGTTTCATTTGAAGGTTTCCTTGGTGATTATGAACTTATCTGTGGAGATAAGAAAATTAGCTTCCAATTAGATAAAGATGCTGAAACTGTACGGATGGTAATTTAATGATAAATAGCAATTCGACTAGTAGGAAGTACCATTTTGAAATTTAATAAGCTTGAACTCTTGTATGAGTTATCCACCCTTTATAAGCATATGAATATATGAACAATTTTGTTGATGTCCAGGTTGGAGCTTTTATCCTATTAAACAACATATATAGTTTCCCTGACTGACTCATCTTTCACAACCTATCTATCGCAAAAAAAGACAATGGATTTTTTCCTTGTCCTTTTTTTACGATAATAGTATTTTTAGTTTGTGTGCTTAAATTAGATACCGGTAATCGGGTTCTACGTTGTTTAATCCTTATTTTGTGGTTGGAGAACATTCAGATTCACTTTCCCCATTTTCCAAATATGGCGTCATATTCACTATTAGTTATAGGTAAATCGTGCCATGATGCTTGTTATAATGGCCAAAGGAATATTCATCTGTCTTATAAAAAAAATCGCTAGTAAAAAGCTTTTCATGTATAAGTTAGTTCTAATTTACACACTAGCCTCTCCTATACAGACGTGTACTTTATTTGGAGGGGCGGCGGGCATAATAGCCTGCTCTTGGATTAGCTAGTTCCTTAATAAACCTGGCGATTACCGGCGCATAATTATGCCCGAAGAGGCTAGAAGTAAGTGACAAATTGTATGTAGTACATTCATATTGTCAGATCATATTTTAGCAGATGACATTACACAAGATTCTTTTATCCGCCTTTTTAAAAAACATAATTTATATAATACAAACTATTCTTTCGAAGCTTGGATTTACAAAATTGTAATTAATGTAGCAAAAAAATATACGAGGAGGCAAAAGTGGCTTCTACTATTTCGTGATGATCAAGAAGAAACACACCACCTCAATCAGTCTTAACATTCAAAGGAAGAATCAACTGAATCTATTATAGGAATGGATATGATCAGTAGCTTAAATAAATTACCTCATACAAGGAATTACTCCCTGTCTCGTTTCTTACGATTTTAATATTTAAATGTTGTTTGGGTGGTCGTGGTAGAACTAGAACCTAGAGTTCTTGATTCTATACTCCAGCGGTGTGGAGTACAAAACCAATATCGACTGATTGCCTACTGATAGATGTCTAAGTAATTATTTAATGACTGCACTCGGATGATCTTCTTTAACTATATCTAGTTACATGTTTTCGTGATAAACCGCGATCATTTGGACCTTCTCCCATTGGCCAGAACGCTTTAGTCGTAATGACATAGGATTCACGTGGATACTCTTTTAGTGCTTGAGCCATTACACGTTCACCTTGACCTTACTCATATACATTTGCAGAATCAAAAAAGTTGATACCTAATTCATATGCTTTATGTATCGTTTTTTCAGCCACATTTTCTTCTATCGATTTCCCATACGTTAACCAACTTCCTAAACTAATTTCACTAACCTTCAAGCCACTTTTTCCCAATCTTCTATATTTCATCGTGGTAATACCTCCTAGGTTTTGTTTTTTCCAAAGATTTATGTAGTTCTATTTCATTCAACTCCGGGTGACACTCTACTTGATTGACCATTGTTTTATTATGCAAGATAATCAAAAACTAATCCCATATTAAGAATTCTATCTATAAGATACAGTAGTGGTGTTTTACAAATACTATCAAAAGTAATCCGTAAACTTGTAATTAATATATCTACTTCTGTTTTCAGCTATCCTTAATTCCCAAAAAACTAAGTTATAGGCGTTTCCATTATAGTTAATCATGGTCACTACTTCACTTCTTATCAACTGGATATTTTATCGCATTCTTCTCCATCTTTTTAAAAACTTCCTCTTCTAAATCTACACCCATTTGGTCTGCTAATTGTATAAGATAAATCAAAACATCAGCCATCTCTTCCTTGATGTTCTGTCTTGATTCAGCAATAGCTTCTTCACTGCTTTTCCATTGGAAATTTTCCAAAAGTTCGTTTGCTTCCAGTGAGATTGAAAGAGCAAGATCTTTTTCATTGTGGTAAGGTTTCCAACCTCTTTCATCTCGGAAACTTGTTATTTTATCTATTATATTTTTCATATTAGTAATCCTCCAAGGATAAGGCGGAATATGTATATTTTTGTAATTAGCCTTTTAACATTTTAATTTCAAAATAAAAATATGAAACCTTATCGGCTAATATATCGACAAATTAGAGGCCATGAATATCTTATTGTCCTTCATTATAATATGGTGTTGGGAGGGTTTAAATGGAAAATAGTGTAGCTATTTGGGAGAGAAAACTGGAAGAAGCACTCATTTTATTTGAGCAACAAGAGAAATATGATTTAGCGTTACAGCATTATAAAGAAGTGGAAAATGAGATTCATAAAATGATTAAACAGAACAATACTGAAATGGTAAAAGCTTATCAATTAGTATCTCAATGCTACTTACGCCAAGCAAGCATTTTGCGCCAGTTGGGAAGAAAAGAAGAAGCTAGTTGAATCAATAAAAAAGAAATTGAGAGTGCAAGACTCTCAGGAAGTTCTATTACATATGCTCAAAGTTTATTTTCAACAGGTGTCAATCTTCTATCCAATAGACAAATTGAAGAGGGATTGTCCCTACTATTGGAAGCAAAATCATATCCAAGGTGTAGGCTGGTATTGATCATACTAGCGGATTTAGGAAACAAAGGACTTACAAATGATAGTATTGAAGAAATTATTAATTATGCAACTAAAGTAATTGAAATCCTTACTCAAGTTCAAAACAATCCTGGTATTTCAAGAGCTTACGAAGCAAGATCCATTGCCTATAAAAACAGTGGAGATTACCAGAGAGCTGACAATGAAATGAGAATGTCAAAAGCCTATAGGTGAGAATGAACAAAACTCCTTGGTCCACCGATAATGAACAACATGTAAAAAGCAAAGAGGCGCTGGTGACCAGTACCTCTTTAAGGTGTTTTTATATTTTTTTATTTTGAATTAATTGAAGAATTACATTAAGACCACCTGTTACACACTCTACATGAAATGGAGGCAAAGGAACAAGCTACCCCTTTCCCTTACCCAACCAAAGGAGCAACATAAGATACGGTTAGTTCCTTCAAGCACTTTAATTGGTCATCATGCGACTTAAATACAGTCCCTATTTCTGGGAATGGAAGCAAAAAGATATGGATGTCTTTCTCACCAACGGATACTTTAGCTTTATAGCTATTTAAATAGCTTACATCCACAGTTTTAAACTCGAGGGGCTCAAATATATTTTCACCAAATATCTTTTCGAACACCTCTTTTTTTATTCCATTTGCTCCTCCAAAGCCAATGATTACTTTCGAAGGAATGGTTTTAAAAAGTGCATGAATCGTAGAAGCTCTTGACTCCACATCCTGATTAAAATTACTAAAACTATTACTATTAGCTGTTCTGGAAACTTTCGGCTTATTAAACGCTCTTAAGTATGGATTATTAGTTCGTGTTGGTGAGATTTCACCATATTCTACTGGATACCAGATACTTTCAGTTTGCCTTGGTAACGGCCTCCAATCGACTAATGCTGATTGTATCTTGTCGTTTTTCTTAAAAAGTGTTTCTCTGATATACCTTTTAATATCTTTTGCTGCATCACCATTATCTGCATAGCTTTTAAACCAAGCCTCAACATCTTCATTCTTATTTTCAAGCCCAAGACAAATGCGTGCCACTGCAGGTAGAAACGCCCCCCTAGTATACCCCTCTTTTTGAGCCTTTTCACTTGGTAACAAATGTTTCAGGATTTTTTGTTGACCGTTTTCCTCTAAATCCCAATATCCACCCGTCCAATCATTTTCTTCCAAGCAGTTGATATAATTTCCATTAGGATCTTTTCCGTAGCTCTCACATCTTGCTTTTACGTTGGCCTCAATAGAGTAACCGCCAGCCCCCTCTTCATTTCCAAAGATGACTAGATCTGCCTCTCTAAAATTCCCATACCCGAGAAATTTTAATAACTTCTGATATTCCTCTTTTGAAACCTTCCACTCTCTATTTCCCATAGAAATCCCCCTTTATATTTAACTTAATGAATGTAATCACTAGATGGTTCCAACATGATCACTTCTAAAAGTACCCCTTCCCCTTTCTCATCACGGTAATTAGCATCGACCACTTTAAATGGCTCCCCATTATAGTAGACAATTGCATTATTCTCGACTGTGCCTTCAACATCCTCTGTATTCACAATAATTTGGGTCAATCGAGACACCTCCTATTTATTTTCAAAATAGCCAAAATCACATTGCGTACACTTAAATCGATTTGTCCAAGGCATGGGTGACAGATTCGATGCCCACACGTATTACATTTGAACCAAGTCCATTCTTTACTATACTCTTGGTGGCAGTGCATACAAGGGATTAACATCTTTTCTCACTCCTATAAAAATAGTTATCTACTCTCATGATACTACCTTGGTACAACATCATAGGTTGCTCTAGTATCTTTTCTAAAAAAGACACAAATTTATTTTTCAACCGCTAAAGGAATTAACCTATAGTTCTTCAGTCGGCCATCATACTTAATGGTTCTACCCTCTCGTAAAAGAAATGTCCGAAGAATTTTTAGATCCTTTTGAAACTCAGCCTTTCCAATTCCATAGTTACCCGCTACTTCATCTCCATCAACTGCGTCTTGTGTTCGGAATAAATCATAGATTTGTAAAATTCTTAAAGTGGAATTAACCTCTTGAAGTGGTACTTCTTCTTCAACATCGGAAGTCCCTATTCCCCCCAATTTATAAACATTCTGATTAGCATGATAAACAATCGTTTTCTTCTCTCTAATGAAGAAATTTCTTAAGAGTTTTATGTCTCGCGAAACCGTTTCTTCCACCACGTTATACTCATTTGCAACTCGTTTCACTTCCAACCCTTCATTATTTCGAAACCGATCATATAGCTCTAAAATTCTCTCGCGTGCCTTGTACTTTGGCAGAGTCCCTGTTTTTAGTCGAAAAGATCTGATAAGTCCTGTAAACATTGTATCAATCCTTACTGTTTCATAATCTGTCCAGTGATACCCCTCTAACAACTCCTGTACATCTTCCCATTCATTTACCACTTGAGACTTTTCCAAGAGTGCTTGGGTTGTTATGCTATAAACCTCTACCCAAAACAAGTCAGGATCAGGCAGCCCTTTAAGGACCAATTTTCGCACCTCATTTTCTAGCATCCAAATAACACAAACTTCCTTCATGAGATCACCTCTATTTATTATTTTTAGGAGGAATATGTCTAATTGTTTAAGAGTTCATTGCTTTCCCCAAAAAAATATTCAGGGAAAGCAACTAAAATTTACTGAAGAATAATAATTGATTGCTTATCAATTTTTTCTATAAACTCTTCTTTTGGAAAAGTTTCAATATAATATTTTTCTTCGTAATTTGATTTTATTTTAAGAGTAAAAAATTTAGGATGATTAATAGAAATGACTTTTGCAAAAAGATGTAACGATTCTCTTTTACTCTTTTTTTCAACATCTTCAAGAGTAAAACGAACTCGTTTTATCATAAATTCCATTCCATTATTAATTTCCAATTCATTTTTTCTTTTACCTCTTAAACAATTAAACAATACACATTCCTCCTTTTTTTATAAAAAAGAACAACTCAAAAAGCCCTAGCTGTACGTAAATACGTATAACTAGGGCTTACTACTATTTAATTATTATATAACGATATACTTTCCCTCAAAAAACTTTATACCTATATATTACACTTTTACCATTATTTTGTCAACGGCGACTTATTGTGTATGACCCACCTCTTACAATAGAAATATCAACACTAAAGGGGCTGAATAAATGGCAGATACTTTATTTGAGATCGCATTAAAGAAACGAAAGATCTCACTACTAGAGCAACTGATACCATATCAACATCTAACAAGTGAGCGGAGAGCAGCTATCATCAAACAGTTTATGAGTACAAAAAACACATTTGTCATGCCTTTGATCCACACACTTGAATCAAAAGAGGATATTCAAGCATGCTTATACCCAGCAATTTTTCACAAGAAGGTAGATGCAGTAAAGCTCCTGCTTGAAAAGGGTGCTAATCCCAACAAAAGAAGTGAATATGGACAGATCCCTTTTCACTATGCTGTATCAACCAAGGAAGCGCATAGAGAATTAATCGAAGCGTTGATACAATATGGAGCTGATGTGAATGTAAAAAATAAATATAGTGCCACTCCAATCAGCTTGGCTGCAAGTTATGGAAATCTAGAGCTCCTTCAGCTCCTCGAAGAAAAGGGGGCCACCATAAACGAAGATGTACTCAGATCAGCTGCAACATCGAGCCGGTTTGAAGTCGTTAACTATCTGTTAAAGAAAGGAATACCCGTTACCCATAAAGTGTATTTTATGGTGATGATGATGAACAAAAAAGAGATGGCTAATTACTTATTTCAGTATGACCCTCTTTTCAAATTAACCCCTACTCCCAACTACAACGTCTTATCGATAGCAGCTTGTAAAAATTATTTGGACTTGATATTGAAGATGATGAAAAGAGGACTTCCAGAAGACGAAGAAGAAAAAAAGATGATTTGTTCAACAGCTTTGATTGCGGCAATTGACTCTGGACACCTCCACCTCCTTCCTATTTTTTTCGAGCATGGTGCAGATATCAACTGTATCATCGATGACGAAACCCCGCTTGATGTTGCAAGATACAACAGAAATACAGCCATCATCAAGTGGATAAAAGAACGAGGTGGTGTTAGTTCGGGGATTAAAAAACTACCTATATAAAAAGTGTAGAGTTTTTCTCTCTACACTTTTTTCTCTGTCTGACTTCATTAAACTTCACCTAACCAATAGTATGAGACAAGGGAAAGTTGATACAAAATTAATTTCCTATTGCTTCAGCTACCAACTCTTGTTAGGCAAAGAATAACTCCTTGCCCATTTATTCATTTTCCGTCAGCTTATGAACAACCTCCGATACATTCCCATCAATCATTAATTCAAAGCGCTCGTCTTTACGATCAAACCCAGCATTCAGAATTACCATCTTAGTACCATCACTTTTAAAATCAAGCAAACTAGAAAAGGATAAACAGATAGTGAATTACCCGCTACAAGGACTAAGTCGGCTCCAGCTACTGCTTGTTCCGCATGGGTTTTTTGACAGCATACCGCAGCGCTTTTGCAACTTCTCTTTTTGCAGCTTGTGTTAGCTTTGCAAAAGCAACACCATTTTCGTCATATGCTGGTATTTTCCAGTAATGGCTATCAAATGATGGGAGTTCCCCTACCGAATCAATTGTACTAGAGCAGAAATTACCTGTTCCAGTCTTGAATCCTTCGGCGTTTGTTGCTCCTTCATTAAATAGTAGCTGTAGTGTTTCTCGAAAGGACATACCCACAACCTCACCAGTTCTTCGGTCTTCCACATAAAAGCCTGGACCAGCTAAGAGATTACGATATCCTAGGATGTGAATAGTGCCGATCATTTTAAAGGGTTTATCAACCCCTGCGGGAATTGACTTTATAACCTCTGACTTTAATCCCACTTCTTCATACTCACCCAAATATTCACACAGAATAAATACACCATGCTCATTTCTATAGTCAGTGTCCAAAATTTTGTATTTTCCTTCAAAAAATGAATGCGTCTCACCAACGATAAAGTCTTTCTTATAAAAATCCTCACGCACCTTTAACACCTGTTTGCCCAATGTACCATCTCCCATCAGATTTAATATCTCAATTGTACAAGGGTGTACCTACACATGAAGTGGCTCCATTCATTGAAATTGTCCCAGACTTATTTTTTTCCAGTTCATCTCTTTTACTTCTAACATCCAGTTCAAACTGTTCTCTTGAAATCCCTAGTAAGTCTAGCGTTGCTTGTATGACACTGCTAAAATATGGACCTGGTTGACCGTTCTGAAAGTTATCTATTTCTAGTGCATATTTTGTCAGAACAATACCATATGGCTCCGCACCACGTGATCGACACGAGTAGCATACAGCAATGGTAACGGGAGCAATCGTAGAACTGCCAACTCCTTGGGTCACCTTCTTCCCACACACATTACAAAGAGGTCTCCCTTTTATGACAAAATGCTGCTCAATCTCTTTAAGGATAAGTGTGATCGGACCTGAAATTGACTGTTTAGAAAACTGCTCCCCTATTTCTGGACTGATATAATAAGTAGGAACGCTTGGATGTAAGTCCTGAAAACTGGCCCCAATGACTAAAATCAAATCTACAGCAGAAGCCCTCTCCTTTTCTTGAAAAGTTCCTTCACTCACTTCAAAACTTACCTGTGTATGTGTATTAACTGATTTAACAGCATCTAAAAAGTCGATTGCATACGGTTTATCAATATACTGAAATGGAGTAGGACCAGACTGTATATCAAGCTTTTCTAAATGATTGCAAAGAGAATTAGAGAATAAGTCCTCTAGGTTGTTAAACGTGAATGGGATATCCTTTGGATAGATCTGACTTCCAACCGCTTCAACCCAAACAGAAGAACCTATATAGATGAGTATGCTTCTGGCACTTTGAATACGATGAGCGACATCAATACATTGCAGAACCTTTTCATGTGTTTTCCAACTCGACAATAGGTCTTTTTGTGATCGTTGAAATTTATCTTTATGGAGTTTCACTTTCCAATTTTTATCTGTTTCTATCATTTTATTAATAGCATCTAAGGCAGCTTGACTAAATGCAACATGGGTTGCGTCTTCATAGGGAAGCTGCCAACCTTTATCATGGATGAAGGAGGAAGTGGAGACAGGATGAATGATTTTGATTCCCGCAGGTTTTTTCGCCTCCGCATTGATTGCACCACAATCACGGATCAATTCCCATGCTTCGTTAAACGTATACCCACAGTCCTGTTGATTGTCATGATCTCGAAGTACCCACGCAACTTTCTTATTACTTTGACTGGATTTACTCCAATGTGTAACAATCTTAACCACTTCAAACCTGTTCAATGGAATCTCCCCCTTTTAAACTCTCTTTTTCTATTATTTCTTTTAACTGACTGGGAATATATTCTTCATATAGAGCCATGATTGTGTCGAATTTTTTCTGAATTCCACCTGACAGTAAAATCGTTCTAGCTGAATATAATTGAAGATCCTTTACAGAGTTCATCACCGTTTCAGCCCTTCTTCTCCCCTCAAATGTAGCTGGAGTTGCTATTATTGGGACCACTTCTATGTTCATAGTGAAAAACTGCTTCATCATCAAAAGAACTAGTTTAGATATGAACGGGTTATCAAAATATGTATGTATATACACTCTAGACACCTTATCAAAAGACTCCATCACATGAATAGATGAACTTTTTCCTTCCTGTATCTTCAAATGAGGAATGCCTTTTAGGTGAGGCACTGAGTATTGTATCGCCCTATCACCTATTAAAATAACAAATGGGTCTGAAAACTGGTCTGATAATGTAATCTCACAATACTCCAGCATTTGTTTCAGCTGATCTTGAGTGGATATTCCTTTTCCACTCGCTACTGTTCTCTGACTATTAGGACAGGTTGAAGTTTCCGGAGGAACACAGAAATGCCCTTCACTTCCACATTGATGACATAATATAGGATGTAGCAAGACTCCATTCTTGGCATTCCGCAATACCATCTGGTCCTTACTACTTTTACATCGAAGACAAGATATAAACCCAGTTTGAACCCTTATCTCCTCAGAAACTATTTCCTCTTTGATGATTTGTTGATACATACTTCGCCAAACTGCTTTAGTTTTTTTATCCCTTGCTTCCAATAGCTGCGTTTCTACTCTTTCAACCAAGGGGACCGGTCTTCTGAACCCACCTGTCACATATTCTTTGCTCCAGCTACACTCACAATGATAGGAATAGACAACTAACAAAGGAACGCCTCCTTTCTCATACTTTGCTTTACATCATATGATAAAGGAGATGAGTGACATAATAAGTGGTTGTGATCTTACTCTTATTTACATCAAATAATCCTTATCGTATTCTACTCAAACTATAAATCTCACTCTTTATCCAAAAATTTATCCGTGTAAGCTTCTTTGATAAGCTGTTTGACAAACTCCCAATCATCTATATTAATTAGATTTTCTAGTGTTTCAAAGTAAATAAACGCTTCATTGGCAAACTTATTTAGATGTTTTTCTGTTCGCTTATTTAGTAGATTAAAGTGTTTATCAACTACATGTTGCTTTACTAAACCCTTATAATTATTATCTGTATTGGAACCAAACCTTAAGATAATTGCATTATTAGCAGAACATAACTTTACAAAGCCATCTTTTGCTCTGTTTTCAATCCTATGATATGCAATACCATCCTTAATATCATCCATTCTAAAAGCTTGATAACCTTCTAACTCCTCTTTCATTTCACTTAATAAGTAGTAATCTAGCTTCTTTACCAAATCAACATATTCATTAAACTGATCAAAATCAACTTGTACGTTACTCATCATTAAATCCCCCTATAACTCTTATTCTATTAAACTAAACCTTCACTCTTCTATAACATATTGACTAGCTTGCTAAGAGAAAAATAGTGACTGTTTAGCACTATTTTACTACAAATATTTCCAGATGGACACACTTACTATCCCTACATCCCATTTTCAGGTACTAGAGATCTAGAAATAAAAAAAAGGCATAATCCCCCTATAACTTCCTAGAAAAACAGTATAAAAAATAGATATCAGTTCTTTTGCATAGGATGAGGTTCAATTCTAAAAAGATTAAAACTGATCAACACTCTTACCATCTCTCATTACCATAATTCAGGCTCATTGCTTGAGGGGCACAGGGCAGGTCGATGTGCCACTACTAGAAGCCGTTTAAAAGGACTACATCTAACTATCTTCATAAATCAGCCCTACAACACTGACCCTGGGACACATCCCCCTGTCCCTCGATACAAAATTAGAGGATCTACTATAAGGTTTAGCTGGAAAAACCTAAGTACATCAAGGATAATAGGCTCTTAGAGTTGGGCTGATGGTGTAAATTGCTCACTTTCTATCCAGGTAAATCCAGGTAAAATATGAAACCTATTAGGATTTGATATCGACAAATAAAATAGGCAAAGGTTGGGGGGGTTTATGGTAAATAGTATAGCTGTTTGGGAGAGAAAACTGGAAGATGCACTAATTTTATTTGAGCAACAAGAGAAATATGATTTAGCGTTACAGCATTACAAAGAAGTAGAAAATGAGATTAATAAAATGATTAAGCAAAACAAAGGTGAAATGGCACAAGCATATAAATTATTAGCTCAATGCTTCTTACGCCAAGCAGGTATATTGCGTCAGTTAGGAAGAAAAGAAGAAGCTAGTTTAATCAATAAAAAAGAAATTGAGAGTGCAAGATTATACTAGCGGATTTAGGAAACAAAGGACTTACAAATGCTAGTATTGAAGAAATTATTAATTATGCAACTAAAGCAATTGAAATCCTTACTCAAGTTCAAAACAATCCTGGTATTTCAAGAGCTTACGAAGCAAGATCCATTGCCTATAAAAACAAAGGAGATTACGAGAGAGCTAAGAATGAAATGAAAATGTCAAAAGCATATAGGTGAAAATAACTGAAACTCCTTGATCCACCAAATGAACAACATATAAAGCAAAGAGGCGCTGGTGACCAGTACCTCTTTAAGGTGTTTTTAAATTTTTTTGTTTTGAATTAATTGAAGAATTACTTTAAGACCGCCTGTTACACACTCTACATGTGTCGTGTACTTACGTTCGTTCACAAACTAAATGAGATGTAGTGATTCATTATTATACAGGGTACAGTTTACCGTGTAATTTTAAGAGTCAACTGAATCCAATGCCTTTAGATCATTTTCTTTCTATTAATTAACTTATGCTTGAAGTATAAAGATTACATTTTAACTATGAGGTGTTAAACATCTGGCAAGGTATGTTCATCAGTATCTTTAATAACTTTTCTCCAGAGAAAATTTGTCGTTAGGCATTAACTACCTTATCCTGCACCTTAATTTAAAAAGGATATACACTCATGGAACACACTACTTAGGATGGGACATGCTCGACCTAAAGCTTCTTAATTCTCTCTTTAAACTGTTTGATAAAACGAGCATTTGCCTCATCTCCTCCGGGAGCATTTCCACTCATCCAGATAGGAGGTGTAACACCATCTTTTACAAGTATATCTACCGTCTCTGCGACAATTGAATTTAGACAATAAGCGTTGGCAAATGTAGACATAGCAGCTACTTTTTGATCGAGGCCATCAATTTCTACTACCGCGTCACCTACCTCAACCTTTGAATCCACAACTATATCTACTAAGTCATGCAGATTTTTTTTAGTCGGATGTCGTGCTGGGTGATTTTCTGGTGTGGCAGAGGCATGCCTAACAGAGGTGACTCCGATTGTTTTAACCCCTAATTTTCTAGCTTCAAGTGCTGCATCAATAGTTGCTGCATTCATTCCATACGCATTAATAATAAGTAAGAGATCTCCTGCCTGTAATCCATATTCCTTAATGACTATTTTACCGTAACCAGGTGTACGTTCCATTGCCATTGATCGTAGAGCCCCATTATTCAACAGTGTTCCTTCATCGAGCATAGCACTAATGTGCATTAGTCCGCCGGCGCGAAAGAAAATTTCTTGCGGACCTAAATTGGAGTGTCCGCCGGGTCCATACGCATATACAATTTTATCTTGTTTAATATGATCAGCAATTACTCTTGCTGCCTTTTGAATTGAGTCTCCCTCTTCATCATGAAGCTTTTGGAGGTGACCAATAATTTTTGTTAAATAGTCTGACATTACTGAACTCAAAATGACCTTCCCCCTTAAACAGGATTCTGATAGACACTTTTTCCATCCTTCACCGTTTGAAGAATATGAATTTGATTTTCTTTTTTTATAAATTGGATAAAATCAGCAGGTGCCCCTTCGTTTAGTCCAGTTTGTTGTGGTAGGTTAAGAAATCGAGCCGGCCTGACTGATGCCATTTCCCAGGCCTCGTCGAATGAACATAAATCCTGATGAACGAGATTTTCTATTCCCCATTTCAGCATTTGTACGGAACCAGCCAGAAGCTTTTGATTTTCTGCTAAGTGAAGCTTACCTTCTGGTGTTAATACCACCTTACCGCCAATATGAGTGGTATACTCTCCTGGCTCCATTCCACTAAAGGAAATCGCATCACTTACTAACATGGCCTTTTCCTGTTTAGTCCTTAGTATCACCTTCAAAACCGAATCCGGTAAATGAAAGCCATCAGCAATCATACAAGACCATAACTCATCATGTGCTAACTGTTCCCAAAGATAATTAGGATGCCTGGGAAGCATTAGATGAGCACCATTCCCAAGATGAGTAGACATACGAGCTCCTGCAGTAACTGCCTCTTGAATTTGCTCAGGTGAAGAAGATGTGTGACCAATTGAAACTGTAACACCTTGTTCCTTACATTTCCGTATAAAATCTGTTGCCCCTTCCCATTCAGGTGAGAGCGTAATAATCTTAATTCGACCACCAGCTGCCTCCTGCCACTTCTGAAAGAGATTCCAATCCGGGCGTTTCACATACTCTTTTTGATGAGCTCCCCTCGGTTCATCTTCTAGTGAAATAAAGGGACCTTCTACATGGATACCTGCAATACAGCGATTTACTGTAGGATTCTCTTCACATACCTTTGCTATGGTCTTGACGATATCCTCAATGTTCTCATCACTATTCGTAATCACCGTTGGTAAGTAAGAGGTGACGCCTTCTTGCCACAGCATGCTGGTCACTTTGATAATACTTTCTTCACTAACTGGAACAGTGTTAAAATCAATCCCACCATACCCATTTATCTGCATGTCAATCAAACCAGGTGCAATATAGGGTAGTGATTCACTCTTTTCACCGGTTAAATCGGAATAGTCCAGAATCACTCCATTCTTCACCTTAAATCTAACAGGGTTACCTGTTCGATAATGTATACCAATATATTCCTTCATTATATTTCTACCCCAAAGGAATCTTGGTCTAGATAAAGCACACAGTTTGAATGCTTCCGTAAACAACTTGCCGGACATGTTGTGGAAATGTCCCCATATAGTGTAGACTGGATTGCTGCAGCCTTCGTTTTACCTGGTACAATACAAAATAAATAACTTCCTGATAATAAGGTGGGTATAGTTAATGTAAGAGCATGTGTAGGTACTTCCCTCAATTGTGGAAAACACCCATCATTTACTTGCTGCTGCCGACACATCTCATCTAATTTAACAGGCTTAACAATCTCTTGGTCATGAAAATTAGCGACAGGTGGATCGTTAAAAGCGATATGTCCGTTTTCACCAATTCCTAGACACACGATATCAATTGGAGCCTCAGAAATCAGTTTTTTATATCTCATACATTCATCTGAAATAGAATTTGCACTATTAATATAGTGAACTTCTCCTGGAGACACAAAAGAAAACAAATGATCCTTTATGTAGTTGCTAAATAATTGAGGAGAATTTTTAAGCAACCCAATATATTCATCCATATGAAAGGCTATAATGCGTGACCAATCAATTCTATCTTCTTGTCTGAGCTGTTCAAGAAATTCATTTTGTGACGGAGCCGATGCAAAAATCATGCGAACCTGTTTCTGCTTTGCTAATAAATCTCTCATCTTATTGGCTACAGCTATTCCTGCAGATTTACCCATATCCGTTCTATTCTCATAAACTTCTACTCTTAATTTATCAATTTTCTTCATTTTGATAGGCTGTTTGATCAAGTATGTTACCTCCCAGCTGCTTCCTTATTGACTTCTTTATCTCATTTTCAATACTTGGCGAAAAGGGTCCGGGCAATCCAAAGTAAAAAATTGATTCCTCAGCTTCGTATCCACCTTCTACTAATTGTCTGGCTGTAGGAATATAACCAATCATTCCATTACTATAAGGAATAGGTAAGACTTTTCCAGATGAAATCATTTTAATCCATATTCCATATTCAACCACAACCTCAGCATTCATCCCTAAAAAAGCCAGAGAATCTGATAGTTGTAAGTAAGTACACTCTACAGGGATTGTTGTGCGAACTCGATTCGGATTCCCTACTAATAATGAACTCCATTCTCCTATTACATCTTCTTCCTTTATTTTTGACTTTAGTTCTTCTAAGCTTGGTAAGTCTTTAAAAGGCAGTAATATCCGGAAATTTTCACTTTTCATCTTAGGCTCTACAAAATTCATAGGCTTAGATACAACTGAAATAATCTGATCTGCTAAAAGTTTTCCAAGTTTTCGCACCTCTGCGTCTGTTCCTCGGAAAAAAATACCAGTATTCATAAGAAAAGGACGAATATCCCCGCTGCAACCTTGTAAAAAAATAGCTACCGTCTCACCTTTGTGGTACTGTTCGACAATATCCATTGCCACCCCTGGATATTCTGAAGAAACATAGTTATCTCCTGTCGTAGTCGGGTGACAAGCATAATGGGTAATCAAAGCCTTGGTTCGTTTCGTTTTTGTTTGGAACTTTATAACATTTACCTCAGAGTCAGACGGACCATCTGGGTTAGGTGCCATAACAACCTTGCCATTCAAAAGTTTTCTTCGATGAATACCAATCTCACACTTCCCCACACCATGCATAATAGTGACGGACTCCAAATTTTGATAAGCCTGTTCCAAACCAATCATTAATTGTTCTTCTAAAAAGTCAAGATACCCATAATCTAGAGACCCTAGTGAAGGTGTAAATTGATCACTTGTTTGTGGACCGGAATGTGTATGAGTTGCATGTAGGATAATTGCAGATTCCGCTAAGCCCCATTTCTCCGCAATCCTTTTATGAAGCTTCTTCGTACGGTTCGTATCCCACCATATTAGGTCCGCACTTACCAAAATGCTCCTATTTACCTTTCCCAATTCTTCTAATTGAAAAAATAACACACGAAGATGTAAAGGATGTGAAATCCCTTCAAAGGGATTTTTTCGCTCTTTAAAACCTGCTAATGGGACAGGGTGCTCGGGTGTAATAGTCATCTTCCCAACCCCTACTTTTAAAGCTGATTTCACTTATGAACACCCCATTATGTCTGTTTTGTCATAAAGTAGCTCAACGATGAGTAACATATTTCGAAGAATATGGTACGGATCCTTGACAGGTAAGGCAACTACTTTATTAATTGGCTCGGCATTCCTCGCCCGAATTTGGATCCACTCTCCAATATCTGTATTTGGATTTGGGAAGGTGCGAAAAACATACTTTTCCATGCTATCATAAAGAAATAACAATTCTAAATCATGAGTTAGTGAGTATCCTAGTAAAGTTGCATACAGCGTCTCTGAATGAGGCCACCAAAGCTTCGTATCCCATGTATCTAAGATTAACTTTTCATAGGGGTCATCAATTAGTCTCCCTGCTGGCTGACCTCCATTACAATCGACAAACCGAAACAATCCCCCGTGCTCCTCATCCCAACCTATTTGGAATGCCCATTTTATGACTTTTGCTGCCCGCTCGATTACTTCTTTATTACCGACACGACTTGCTGATATCATAACAAACCACATACATTCAATTGCATGGCCTGGATTTACATGTTGCGATAATAATGTATCCCTTTTAGAAGGATCTTCCGTTAATAACTCAACAATTCTTCCTTCTTCCAGTAAAAACTTATCCATTATTTCATGCATATATAAAAGACTCTTTTTCTTAATCTCCTGACTTCGTTTATGATTCAGTGAAACTAAGACCTCACCTAGTTCTTGGGTCACATTTAACATAATCATTGATACAGAGTGGGATCGATATCCCGTTGGAATCGGATAGGGTTCACTACGAACTTCTCCCGTTTGAAGACGGTCTACTATTCTGTCATAAAGATTAAGTACTGGCTGCAAAAAATTACTCTTTTTCGTGACTCGAATATATTCCGCCATGCCTAGTATGACAAAACAATCAGCATAAAAACTTGTATCGTACCCCTTCCCTAAAACTGATTCTTTCATATTACCTTTTTCATTTAACAAAAAAGCACAATTGCCATTAGGTAAAAAAACATGGTCCATTAAAAAATTGGCCGTTTTGTTAGCTTGGGCCAAATATACTTCCTTGTTACCTTCAATACATTTCTTATTAATCATGGAGGCTAGTCTTGACCATAACCACAAAAACCTTCCCTGTGACCAGGTATATTTATCTTTACTTATTAAGGTACTTCCATCATTACTGTAGCATGTAAACACGCCGCCATTTTCTGTATCTACTGCTCGATGCCAAAAAGGGAGAAGGGTATTATTTATTTGTCCTTTATAGAAATCAAGTAAATCCCTTCGTAAATGGACTGACTTTCTGCTCATCTCGTAAACTCCTAATTTATATTTTTCGCCCGAATATAACCTGAGGTATATTCGGGCAAAAGGTTTATTTACGCCTTGATTGAGTTATCAGTAAACGGTGTGTTTTCATCACTTAAGGCATCCAATAAATCCTCAACCTCTTGAGGAACAGGTTGATTTCGATTTAACCATCCCATACCGATATAGGTAATCAGAGAAATAGCAAGCGGTGCAGAGATACTAATTGATTGTGCCACTTCTGATAGCCCATACTTGAAGACAACAAAAGTGATTAAACCTGCAATAATGGAACCAATCGCTGCTGCTGAATTGCTATGTTTAAATCTAGGCAATAATCCAAGCAGCATCGGAATGGAGATTGGTCCCACTAATGCACCGAACCAAGAAATAATAAGTCCGAGAACCCCTCCAAAGTGATCCGCATTCATACCTAGTAGTAACGTTAAACCTGTAAATATTAGGGTAATAATCCGTGCTAGTTTAAGAGAAGCTTTTTTGTCCAAAGTTCTTACCTTACTGGATATTGTCGGGAGAATATCCTTCGTAATAACTGCAGATACAGTATTAATATCACCCGAGGTCATAGACATCGTTGCAGCAAAGAGACTTGCTAACACCAATCCAACTAATCCAACTGGTAAGAATTCTATTGTCATGATGGAATAAACTTGATTTGGATCGTCTAAGCTTGGAAAGAAGATAGGTGCTGCCCACATTGGGAAGAACATAATAAGTGGCCAGATTAAATATAAAACACCAGAGAAAAGGGCAGATTTTTTGGCTTCCGACCCAGATGGAGATGCAATATAACGTTGTGCTAGGTTCCAGGTACCTCCGTTATAACTGAAGAATGTGATAAAGATAAAGGCTATGAAGAATGCAACAGTATAAGGCTCACGGAATAAATCAGCATTTCCTGCTGGAAGCTCACCCCACATCGTGAAGATTGAGCTAACTCCTCCTAATTTGGATATTACAACAAAGAACATAACAAGGCCGGCGATAATTTGAACGGCAAACTGAACGAAATCATTCCAAACATCTGCCCATAATCCCCCAACCGTAATATAAAGTAACGAAACCCCTCCAGAAATTAATATTCCATAAATGAGTGGTACTCCAGTAAATCCATTTAATAATATCGCAATTGCTGTCCATTTCGCTCCCACATCGAATAACTTTAAGACAACACCACTCCAAGCCATTAGTTGTTGGGTTGGCATATTATAACGAATAGATAAGTACTCAAGAGGAGATTCAATTTTCAACTTCATTCGAAGACGTGCCCATCTTGGAGCAATTAAGTAAGCACCAGTGATCACACTGATTGTAATAGCTACAGCCCACCACATATAAATGGTAAAGCCAAATGAATAGGCAATACCTGCATATGCAGAAAATACAACCCCACTATACCCAGATACGTGGTGAGATGCTCCAGATAACCACCAAGGTAATTTCCCCCCGGCTACAAAGTAGTCATCGGAACCCTTAATCATTTTAAACGACCAAATTCCAATTCCAACCATTATTAGTAAGTAAAAAATTATAACGACCCAATCTAAAGAAGCCATCCTTTCCCTCCTCATAAAATAAATTTAGGTCTCACAATGGTGCAAGCCGCCAATTTTAATCTTATTGTAAATTCACCTCACTTTCCATATAATTAGTCATAGTGTATGACTAATACACTTTAAAAATACCTACATTTATAATAGTTGTCAATAAATTTTGAAAATTAATAATATTTAAGGAGTAAAGATATGAATCATAAGGGGACTGCAATATTAAGAGAAATAAACCAAAAGAATGTACTCTCATTTTTACGGAGACATAAAACCTGTTCACGTATGGATTTGGTGAAAGCGTTGGGTGTCAGCAAAAATACAATTTCATTGATTATCGATCAACTAATTAAAGATAGGATTGTAAAAGACGTTGGATTAGAAGAGCAACAAGGGGCTGGTAGACCAAGAAAGTTAATTACGTTAGACCCCAATGCTTATCACTCTATCGGTCTATCATTTAACAATAAAACATGCAACTATGTGGTCGTGAACTATTTTCTTGATGTAATAGAAAAGGGGGAATTTTTCTTTTCCGCAGATCTATTTTCTTCAATGAGCCAACAAATTACCGGCCTGGCTAAACAGTTACAAGATAAATACCCCGGGAGCATTGGATTAAGCATTTCCATTCCTGGACTAGTCGATCCTGAAACCGGAGTCGTACACGAGTCAACTCATTTAGGATGGAAAAATACGAACCTGAAAGAAATCTTGGAAAGTGTAATATCTATGCCAGTACATGTAATAAATAATGTAAAAGCTTCTGCTCTTGGTTCTATTGAAAAAATGGCTGATTCCAATCTTTCCAGCGCCTTCTATATTAGAATAGAAGATGGAGTAGGAGGAGCATTAATAATTGACAATAAGATCTATAACGGTATTAGTTGGTCTGCTGGTGAATTTGGTCATATAAGCGTAGATCCAAATGGACCACTTTGCAATTGTGGTCAGAAAGGCTGTATAGAAACACTTATCAGTTTTCCAGTTTTTAAGAAAACCCTGGAACAAATGAATCAACATTACGAGGAATTGGCTTCCCATTCTTGTCCAAGTCTCATTAAAGATGTCCTATCTCAATATGGTAACTATATTGGAATTGGAATTACCCATATAATACATCTAATAAACCCTGAGGCCATCTTGATTGAAAGTCCATATAATCAAGTGGATAGCTTTAGAAAAGCTACAATAGATTCAATCAACGACAGAGCCTTAAAACTTCCACTTTATCATACAAATATTCAATTTATCGAACCCTCCCTTTCATCCGCATTCGGTGCAGGAGTATATGGAGTGTTGAAATTTGAAGAGGTTTAACTAAAACCTTTCTAGTTGGAAAGAGACGCAGAGGAGCGGTACATTCTGGATAGTTAAGCAAAAAGCATTGTTGAAATTTAGCCAGTGCTTTTTGCAATATTAGATAAATTGATATTAATATACCCCTTCCTATTAACTAGGGATCCCGTACCTACGTCACCATTTTAGAAGTACAAAATCGTTTTCTCTATTTAGATTTTACCAATGAAACCCATCTTGGCTGAAAAACAGGTTTCTTGATTTGAAGTTATGTTTAACTTCATCATTGGTTTAAATCTTGGTGAGTCAAACCGGTTTGTTCGCTTAGTTCTATTTTCTTTCTCTTTCATATCGTCTTCACGTTATAGGCTATGTATTTAAAATCAATCAAAAAACAAATCTCAGATTAAGAATTCTTACTATCAAATATAGTATTGGTGTTACAAATAACATTAAAAATAATCCAGTAAACATGTAGTTTATATATCTACTTCTGTTTTCAGCTATCCTTAATTCCCAAAAGCCTAACATAACTAAATATACACCTACTAATAATGACAATAGTGGAATAAGATAAACGAATATATCCATATATGTACATCTCCCTAAACTGCCTACCTATTTTGATAGGCCGCATCTATATAATAAAATGATATTTGGGCAGTAAAATAGCTTCTGTACTTATTTTAAATACGCATCCAGGTGCTCAGATATTTACAACTTACTTTTCTTCTTCAGATATCTCCCAAGCTCTTCATCACAACAATACACATAGCAACCCTTCATCCCTCTTGTCATTAGAGTTTTATATGTATTCCGAACTAAATCAAAAAGTGGATTGTCCTGCCCCTTTTTCGGCTTAGCTGGCCTTGCACCTTTATCCTTAAACTCTTCTCTGCGAATAATGATAGAGTTCGTTTCTGGATCATATCCAAGATCCTTTCCAATAATAACTCCTACATAATCCATTTCTAGTCCTTGAACTGTATGTATACATCCTATCTGATTAGCACAATCAGGATGTATGGCCCAATCAATTCGATTGGGGTCATTCCACGGTAGGGCAAAGTTGTGCTCTTCAATCACCACATCATTTGGTAATTGACCGAAGGGTGCATTCTTTGTCCAATCCCATGCATATCCTGCGAGAAGTCTTCCTCCACGCTTTTCTATGATTTCCTCGACCAGTTCATTTGGGTTAGATACTACTTTAAACTCGAACTCACCTTCAAGCGGAACCTCTACCTCGGTGAATCCTAGCAAACTGTTCAACCAAGAGATGTAATTTCCTGACCCAGAGCAGCGATATTGGGATTCTAGCTCTACCACATGTATATCTGCTTCAAGCTTTTTAGCCTCTTCTTCAATGAGCTTTACACTTCCTATGTCTTTTTTAGATATGATTTGCATGTCATCTACAAAAAAGACACTCACCTTTGATGACCTGATAATCTGAGTCGCTTGATTCTCACCTTCAATTTTCTTTTTCATATGCCCATGTTCCTTCAGTCGATGTGCTTCGTCACAAATCAGTACATCGAAGTAATCCTTCGGTGTCTGAACATAGGAGGCAGAACCTTTAAACAAATCTCTTACTTCAACATGACTAGATTTTCCTACTAATTTCTTCCGGAGAATCTCTCTGAATGCCTGATTTGGTGTAATATATTCGGCATATGCATCTGACTTTAATAGGTGACTCATTAAATTAAGTCCAATCACAGACTTTCCAGTTCCAGGTCCACCTTTAATGATGATTACATGTTTTTGATTTGTCTGCGTTTCTAACTTATTGTACAGACTAACCACTTTTTCATATGCAACCTTCTGTTCATCTAATAATATAAACTCCTCATTACCTTCAATCAGCGATCCAACCGTCTCAACAAGCTTCTTAGAAGGACGAATTCTACCATGTTCAATGGCCTCTGCAATGCTTCCACCTTGTCCCTCTGAAACTAAGTTTTTAATCCGTTTCGCCAAATCTCTATCATTAAACTGAAAAAATAATGGAGATTCATCCAAATACCCTTTATATCTTTTATCCAATAATGGCTCACTATTTGGATTCTGAATATAATTATGTAGAAATGCACAAGAAGATAACTGGATAGATGTATCTGTATATAAGGACTCGTTAAAGTTAAGCAAAAAGCGTTTATACGATGATGCTTGATACGAAGGATGCACAGTCTCCCGTTCCCTACCACCAAGAAATGTCCTTACAATCCCATTACCTTCAGCAGCCTTCGCCTTGTTCCACTGCTTCAACTCAATAATCATTGCGTTCTTCTTACCCTTTTGATCTCTGCCAGTAATTAAAAAATCAATCCTCTTTTCTGTGGAAGGAAGCTTGTACTCAAGTAGGACATGAGTATCTTTCTTTAAACCAGCATCCCTTAATACTTTCGCCATTTGTGGAAGAGAGTTTTCCCAGGATCTTAGTTCACTTTCCGAAACAACCTTATTCATTCTCTTGAAAACATTTTCCTTCAACACATAACCAATTTTATTTTCATAAATATGACTAATAAAATCTGAGGACGTTTCATTATATATAATCATTAATCTCTACCTCACTTCTTATCAACAGGATATCTTATCGCATTCTTCTCCATCTTTTTCAATACTTCCTCTTCTAAATCTACATCCATTTGATCTGCTAGTTGAATAAGATATATTAAAACATCAGCCATCTCTTCCTTAATGTTTTGTCTCGATTCAGATATCGCTTCTTCACTGCTTTTCCATTGAAAATTCTCCAAAAGTTCGTTTGCTTCCAGTGAGATTGAAAGAGCAAGATCTTTTTCATTGTGGTAAGGTTTCCAACCTCTTTCGTCTCGGAAACTTGTTATTTTCTCTATCATATTTTTCATATTTAGTAATCCTCCAAGGATAAGTCGGAATATGTATATTTTTGTAATTATCCTTATTTTAACATTTTAACTAAGACGATGGTTTAGAACATTAAAAAAAGGCAACTGTCAACATAATTAATTTATAAAAAGTGTGTGATTTTGAACTCCTGATCTATAGTAATATATGAAAAAAAATTCGTAGTAATGGAGGATGAATTACATGTCAGTAGTTACTGTAAAAAATAGAGGATACAAAGTACCTTTTAAATTGAGTGATGTTTTACTAGAAACACTAGAACACAGAAATCAGTTGTTAGAGGAATATCGACTTCAGTTGGGCGGAGGTTCAGTTAGTTATCTAAACCATACTGAAACGCCCAGAGACCCCTTACGTTCTAACTTATTGAAGTTGTTATATAAATACAAATGCCAAATTTGCGATAAAAGAATTGAAACTTCTCCTGGTAAATATACATGTCATACTCACCATCTATTTCAAGTTGGTGACGGAGGCCCTGATGATTTAGCAAATATGATGGTTGTCTGTCCTAATTGTCACATAATGCTAGATAAGGGAGCCCTTTACTTAGATATTGATTTCGATCGTGTACTACACTTTCGAACAAACCACGAACTTCATAGGAAGTCGATTAACATCAAACATTACATTGATGAGTATTATGTTGGAGTTCAAAATGATCGTTATAGGACAAACTAAAACCTAAATTAGGATTTTCTGAGCATTTTTTCACTAAAAACTGAATTTCAACCGTAAATATCTAAAAAAAGCTTATTTCCTTTTCTTAACCTTTCTAATGTAATATATTTAGAAGCAACTTATTTGGACAGGAAAATAAGCTTTTAAACACCTCAATTAACTTTCGCTAAATAAGGGTAGAAAACTTCAGAGTTTTTAAATTCTACCCCAAAGCTAGTATTTAGTTTAGAATAAAAAAATCTATAGAATACTAATTTCACCCTGTATATTATTCTAAAAGTTGATAATACTGGTATTCGAGGTGATTATATGGAATATTTTATATTAGCAATTTTATTAGGTTTTATCTTTTTTCAATGGAAAAAGAGTAAAACTTTCAAAGAACTAGAGGCCAATAAAAAATATTTATCTACTGAGGAATTTAAAAGAACTCTAGCATTTGGCATATATCAACGTTTTTGTAAGGAAAATGATGAGAGATCTTATTCATCTATCTTTTTGAAAAATAATCCCATAGAATTTGAACACTTTATCGCTGATGTATTCAAGCATAAATATGGTGAATCTACTTTTGTTACAAAAAGTTCTGGGGACTTTGGTGTTGATATTGAACATGGCACAGGTGACGTGAAAGTTCTAGGACAAGCAAAGTGTTACAAGGATGATGTTGGTTATGAACCAATAGCAATTATCCACTCCAACATGGTAAAACAAAATGCCTCAAGAGGATACGTTGTAACAACATCTGATTTTACTGAACATGCACGTTCCTATGCAGAAGGTTTAAATATTGATCTGATTACAGGAACTGAGTTAGTGGAAATGTGGATTAACTACAGTAATCCTGTTTCTGAAACAATTACACTTAAAGCTATAAATGATCAGTCGAATCAGATTGATACCCCGATTTAAAGGACTTAGCCCTAACTAGAAGAATGGTTAGGGTTTTCCTTTTTTTGTGGACTGTAATTTAAAAAATTTCAGAGACACAGGGGGAGGTTTTAAATGTCCCACTACTAGATGCCTTTTAAAAGGACTAAATCGAACCGTATTTCATAATTTGCCCAACAAAAACCCACTAGGACACTGTGATTGCCCCCACCCCTGGGTAAGGTTTCCAGCCTCTTTCGCCTTGGAAATTTGTTATTTTATCTATCATTCTTTTCAATTATAAATCCTCCAAACACAAGTCTGAAAATGTATATTTTTGTATTTACCCATAATTTTACATTTTTTCCGAGGTGACGTGATTCATTCAGATAAAGTAAAAAACACTCCTTAGAAATAAGAAGTGTTTTTTATACCGGCGGCCTTGTCGTAATCAGTCTCATCTTACATCAATGCTTACAATCCATTCTGTTTTTGGTAAATACTCAATCCTAATATACTTCTCATATAATTCCTCTGGATTTTCTGGATATAAATCCACAAGCAGCTCTTTTTCATCAATGGTCAAGTATAATGTGGGATGATCATTTTTTGACCAGCCACCGGGGTCATAATCAACATTAGATGGATATCCTTCCAAAACTTCATATTGTTTATTTAGATATCTTGACAAGTCCTGCCAAAAGGGAAAAAACAGTATGAGTTGGATTGTTGCAAAACCAAAGATGATGACACGCAGAAACCAGAGAACCGGTGTTGTCAAAATTTCTGGATTTTCTTCTTCTGACCGAAGGAAAACACCGAGTAAGATAAATAAGATAGCAGAAAAGTTAAATCCAATCATGGTTGTTATATAGGATGGGATGGCTGAACCAAATACCCCAACAATAACAAATGCAATACCAATTAAGAATAGTGCCATTAACTGTGCACTAGATAGCCTTTTTATTTTCATCCCACTAATCACTCCTATCTCAACTCTTTCCAAAAGAAGAGAATACTAAAACAAGACAAAAGTAAAAAGTGGGTGAAAACCTGGTTAAAGTTAACTTGATGTGTATAGTGTAATCTACTTTTTCCCTACATAATAAGTCTCTGCCGGCCCCAGGTAACTATCTGCTGGATTCTTTCCTTCTGGATAAATCACCAGCTTTTCCAACACAAATCCTGGGCTCACCGCATAAATCCTTAAAGTATTCAATCCTTCAAGACAATTGATTCTACTAACATGCCTATGAATATTATCAATCACCCCTACCGCCCAGTTATCACCATCAACCCGATATCCTTCCGGGAGCACATTCACAACACTAGTCTCATCGTCATTTACTTGTATTCCACAGAATAACGTTCCATCCTTTGTTACCGGATTGGATGGTTGCATATATAATGCCACCTCATACTCTCCCGCTTCCTGTACGAAGAAAAGATATTCTAAATAAGGTGCGTCCTTTCCTACAGTAAAATACTCTGTTGTCGGAAAAGCCTTCATTGCCGATAATGTCTTTCCATATCCTTCAAGCACTTGGAATCTATGAACATCACCGTGTTGACTTGTCGATTCCTTATTTAAAAAGTAATGTTCTGCTTCAATAGAAATATAGCCATTCGTCTCAACAAAGGTCATATCAGGTAAATCACTAAAATCCTTGTTCGAAGCATTTACAATAATGGTACATGTACCAATCGGCATCTCTACGACAATACTACCTTCTGTTTCACCATTCATTGCACTGCGATCAATTTTAACAGAAATGACTTCCATTGTTTCTTCGATACCATCTAAGCTCCCGCTCGTCTTAGAACAAGTCAGCCACTCACTTTTACTAGTAATCTTATAATCCGCATTTAGATCACTAATGCTAGAAATGGTAAAAGAAGCTTCCTCTATATCCGGCTGCAAAAAATCATTTAAATAAAGTTTATTATTGTGCCACGCTGGTCCCTCTGTGTGCTGTTCCGTACCATCCAACGAAACTAGTAGTCTTGGCTTACTAGCAGGCAATACATTCATAAGGATAGGGTACTTCGCTTCCTCCTCATTCCAGTGAATAAAACCGATATGTTCAGAAAGGCCCATCCCATACCACTTGCCATCATCAATGGTATGATACTGATCGACCAGTTCACGATCTCTTTTAAAACATTCTTTGATTTGCTCAGCCAGTTTATTTGCTTCCATTTTACGTAACTTGGCATCATAATTATTTTTCCCAGTAAGCAACCACAGCTTCTGTAAATTTAGATTTCCTACCGCAGGATAATAGACGAGTGAGAAATAGGTTGAAAAGTTCTCAGGATTTACATTCTCATATAATTCCTCAGCAAGATCCAAAAGGTAATCAATTTGCTCCAACCTACGATCTGTTTCCTTATAATTCACCGGATGATATACTTCTGCATTCATCGCTTCTGGTCTACGATTATGAGCAATCTTTGTGTAACCTGTCAGCAGCTCAAATACCTTTTTCATCTCATCCTCAGAGAACACACCAGCAAACTGCCTTTGAATCCATTGCTTCGTATAAAGGTCTGTCTTATTAACCGCATTCGTTCCCCATTTTTCAAAATCATAAGCCAAATCTAGAAAGTACGATAACGGGAACTCCTGGGTAGCAAGATCACCCACATTCACAATCCAAAGGTCACGAACACCAAACTCGTACGCCATCGTCATCTGTTCCCACACCTTAGGAAGGTAAGAACTATTAATCCATTCATACGATATTGGTCCACCATGATAATCAAAATGATAATACATCCCATAACCACCTTGATGGTTACGCATTTCTTCTGTCGGTAATGTCCTTAAGTTCCCGTGATTATCATCACAAAGCATCAGAATGACATCCTCGAGCTCCTCTGAGTTCATTAATCCTGGTGTGTTTTCATCACCATAAAAGAACGGTTCCACCTCTTTATATAACGCCAACATTCTTGGCACTTCTGAAAGAGTAGGATTGACATTTTCTTGGATCAACTGATTTTGTGTCTGTAGCACATCTCGTAACAACTCAATATTGTCAGCTAGTGTGGCTTCTTTCCCCATGATTGACGTATCTGCCTCACCACGCATACCGACAGTGATCACGTTCTCAAATTGTCCGCTGCGCTTCAACCCATCTTCCCAGAACTTTGTAATGCCTTCTCTATTTGAAATAAAGTTCCAAGCATCTCCATAGATAGAATCCTCTCCACGCAGATATTTATATTCCTCTCCATTTCGCAAACAAGGCTCATGATGGGATGCCCCCATAACGACTCCATATTCGTCAGCCAGTTCAGCATTCGCTAAGCCCGGGCCATCCACACTAAAACGCGCTGACCACATCGCCGGCCAGAGATAATTCCCTTTCAACCTTAGTAACAGCTCAAACACATGCTCATACATGTCTGCATTAAAGCCACCAAACCTCTTCATTGTCCAATTACCAAATGCAGGCCATTCATCATTGATAAAAAAGCCGCGGTAACGAACAGATGGCTCCTTCGAAATATATTTCAAGTCTTCACTCAAGGTGAATGACTCTTTACGCTGTGGCTTCACATCAGCCCAATCCACCAATGGAGAAACACCAAGCAACTCAGAAAGATGAAACAGGCCGTATATCGCACCGCGCTTATCACTTCCCGCTATAACTAAGGCTTTTTCAACACCTACAATTGGATGGTTAACTACTTGAAATAAATAAACTTCTCTCTTCCCTTTAACTTCCGAAAGATCGATTATCTCTTTCTCTTCAAGTTCCTGCAACATTGGACTGTGATCCACCGTTCCATACAAAACAGCTGTTTTTCCAAGCTTTGTTCTATCAGTGGTTACTTGTGGTGCATATCCAAACACCAACTCCAGATCATGCATAACCTTCCCGGCAATCTTATTCACACCGGTGAAAGCCTCTTTTTCCTGATAAAATAACGAACCATCTGTAGATGATGCACTTGTTAACATTTCTTGATTTATTAAAAATTCCATAATCGATCCTTTCTGCTACATATTTATCATTCTCTTTTTTCCTATTAATAGGGAGTAACATATTAATGTTAAGCAACTTTTTTATAACGCTTACATTTTTTTAACACTACAATACTAACATAATTCCACTTTCCCTCACTACGAACAAACTATATAACTCTTTTAAAAAACTAAACAACTTTTACTTTTTTTATTCCAAATCCTCCGATGTTGTCTTCCAATCCTGATAATGAGTTATTCTCCATTTGAATTGCAAATACTTAATTCCTGAGAACATAGCTTGAGTCAATGGAGTAAAATGACCCTCTCTTGAACCTGATAATCCTACCGATTTTTTAGTATGAGCTATGTAATTAGTAAGATCTCCATGAAAAAATCCCCCGAACAAAGTCCGAGGGAACAAAACAGTCAATATTTACTTTTAATCGGTTATTGCTCCTTTTGAAGCTGAAGAGACTGACCTCGCATACTTGGCTAAAATCCCTCTTAAATTTTGTTCTGGTGGACTCCAAGCTTTTAATCTTTCATTAAACTCTTCTTCAGAAACATCAACAGCAAGTTCTTGTGTGTCACTATCGATGGTTATTTTGTCGCCTTCTCGAATTAATGCAATTGGACCGCCAACTTGTGCTTCAGGGGAAATATGACCAACTACTAACCCATGTGTCCCTCCAGAGAATCGTCCATCTGTTACTAAGCCTACTTTTTCTCCAAGACCTTTCCCTACCACAATTGCTGTAATTGATAACATCTCAGCCATTCCAGGACCGCCTTTTGGTCCGACGTATCGGATTACAATAACATCCCCTGGATTAATCTCATTATTTAAGACCGCATTTGTTGCATCTGTTTCTGAATCATACACACGTGCAGGTCCTGTTATTTTTTTGATTTTTAGTCCAGACATTTTTGCTAATGCACCCTCAGGAGCTAAATTACCCTTCAGAATAACGAGTGGTCCTGTTTCGCGTTTTGGGTTATCAAAGGAGATAATGTCTTGTCCATCTTTTAAAGGTTGAACTTCTGATAGGTTTTCCTCTATTGTGTGACCTGTTACTGTCATACAATCCCCATGAAGCAATCCTTTTTCTAGAAGCAACTTCATTACCCCAGGCACTCCACCAATTTTAGATAAATCCTCCATTACATAACGTCCACTTGGTTTTAGATCTGCTATATGAGGAACATTTTTACGAATACGTTCAAAGTCATCTAAACTAAGATCAACATCGACTGTATGAGCCAAGGCTAATAAATGAAGAACGGCATTGGTTGATCCACCCAGAGCCATTACAACAGTAATCGCATTTTCAAAAGCTTGCTTCGTCATGATATCTTTAGGCGTGATTCCTTTATTTAATAAATTCATAACAGCTTTTCCTGCTTTAGTACAGTCTTCTAGTTTTTCTTCGGTCTCTGCTGGGTTGGACGAACTTCCAGGTAGACTCATCCCCATAGCCTCGATTGCCGATGCCATTGTATTTGCTGTATACATGCCACCACATGCACCTGCTCCTGGACAAGCATTACATTCGATTTTATGAAGTTCATCACGATCTATATCTCCGTTATTGTACTTACCTACTGCTTCAAAGGCGGAAACAATATCAATGTCCTTCCCATCTACACGCCCCGGTCGAATGGTTCCTCCATATACAAAAACGGCAGGTAAATTTAAACGCCCTATGGCAATCATACATCCAGGCATATTCTTGTCGCATCCACCAATTGCTACTACACCGTCGTAATTCTGAGCACCTATTACAGTCTCTATTGAATCGGCAATTACCTCACGACTAGGTAATGAAAATCTCATACCTTCCGTTCCCATAGAGATACCGTCTGATACAGTAATCGTATTGAAAATGAAAGGAGTTCCTCCATTCTCTAAGGCACCTGCCTTGGCTTTCCTTGCTAGTTCATCAATATGCATATTACACGGTGTAACCTCACTCCATGTACTAGCAATTCCAACAAATGGCTTTTTAAAATCTTCATCGGTTATCCCCATTGCACGTATCATTGCACGATTTGGAGCACGATTAACATCATTAAAAACAGAACTTCGACTTTTTGATTGTTCACTATTCATATAACTAAAACTCCTAACATGATTTCATATTTTTATAAGCATAACATATATACAGAAAGCCCAACTAACTGCAGGACTATATCTGAATTTTTTATCCATTTTTACCTACTGAAAATCCTACCTCCATTTTAAATTACCCTTTTTAAATAACTAAGGATTACACCAATCGCAATAAGTGGGCGAGGATGCTGTAATACCATCTTGACGAGGTACTTCTTTTTTAAAATTGCAACTTGGGCATCCATAAACCTCTTGAGCAATTTGTTTGGTCTTAAGTCCACAGCCTTCACAAGGTAACCCTCGAACCACATCAATTACTCCCCAGCCGGGGCAAGAACAACTTGGACATAGATTTAGTAATCGAGCAGCTAATTTTTCAGCTAACTTATTGATTACCTTCATACGGGTAGGATTCATATGAGCTCGCATATCTGTTTCGACATGTACTAAGCCATCGGCAGATTCAGAGCTACAAAGATCAATGGCCTTCTTTACTTCACGAGAATTCTTTAGTCCCTTGAAAGTAAACCCTGGAATTATCCCCGAATTTGGTCTAACAACTAAAGCATGCGAAGGGAATTGTACCTTATCTAAGAAATCTTTAAGATCATTAAATGAAGATATTGTTTTGGCATCAAAATTGGTCTCAACGCTTACCTCATGCTCTATAATTTCTATTCCTCGCTCTTGGTCAATCCACAAAAGGATTTCATGATCCTCCGCAACCCAAGGAAGATGACGATGTGGTCCAAAACTCCCTTCACTAGCTATTCCTAGAGGAAGTCCTAGTTCCTTCATTCCCATTCTTGCTTTTTTCCGGAGAGTTTCTAAAGGTGTAAACTCTCGCTCTATCTCGCCAGAAAAAGTTCCTAACTCATCTGTATTAATTTTACTAGGGACTTGTATAGAAACGTTCAAGAATTTTTTAAAGGGTTCGACAATTGCCAGCTCTTTCCCATGAATTGTAGATAGAACTGCCTTTTTCCCCATGTATGGATGCATTAAAGCTAATTCCCCCTTCCATTCCTAGATACAAATATTGATTAGTTCGATTTGACGGTTTTTTATGATTTTTATTAACTTCATTGAATTTTTTGATTGAATGACAAACAATGTAAAAGTGTTATTTTAGTTATCAGTTTTCCCAACGTCCTTCTTTATTAACACTAGAATGTCTACCCTGAAAATAACCTAGGTAGTGGAGTTCCATGAGCTGCAATCCACTTGCTTTCCGCGGGGTGGTCCGTGAGCCTCCTCGTCGCCAGGGGCTCCTGTGGGGTCTCACGTGACCACTGGAGCCCGCAGGAGTCAGTGGATCTCCGCTCATTCCACACTAGATGAATGAACTATTCTCATACTCCATGGTGCAAATACTAATTCGCATGGAAGTCTATGCTAAAAAACCGACAATTTCAATAGTTCAATGATAATTTTAAATCATTGAACCTTGAAAATTGTCGGTTTCAATTCAACTAAGCTAAGTTTTTTGAAGAGCTACCTTTTATAGTCATGATGATTTATGTTTTTTAAATTTCCTTCTAACAATTTATATCTCTAATATAATCCTTAGATTTACCGATAACATTGCTCTCTTATTCTTTGATGATTAGGAAACTTTTTCATCCAGTCAACATTAAATATTAACAGAATGCTAAAGGCATAATTAATAATAAGAAAGAAAAATAAGAATCTATTGATTATTAAGTTAATTATAGGATATATCGGATTAGAGAAACTGTCAACAACACAACCCCTTTATACTCTTTTACTCATGAAATTTACAAGATGAAATATTCTTAAAAATATGCATCTACTGGGATTTATACTAGGTTAATTCCCAGTAGATAAAATAAAAGATCTACACGTAAGCTCTTCCTAGGCAAGGAGAACATCCTTTTTCCATTCTAAACTTAATAATCTTGGTGACTCTTAACCAAGTCTAACAGTTCACCAATCTCCCAATAACAATACACACGATTTTTGCCATGCTTCTTAGCATATCTTTCAGCAAGATCCGCTTTGTCTATGAGCTCCTCAAAAGTGACCGTTTTGTCTTTATCAACACTTGATACACCTAAACTTGCTGTTATCTGGTATGTTTCGTTTACGGAAATTTCACGTATCTTATTTAAAATACGGTATGCTACCCCTTTGGCAATCTCAGAATACGTGTTAGGAAGTATAACAATTAATTCCTCTCCTCCATAACGTCCTACAATATCACCACTACGAACAGACTGCTGGATGGTCTTAGCCACCTTTTCCAAGATGCGATCTCCTTCAGCATGGCCAAATTGATTATTTACACCTCGGAAATCGTCAATGTCGATCATAATAAAAGAAAGGTCGTTTTGGAAATCAGCCGATTTTTGAAACTCCTCTTTCAACCTTTGCATAAAGAAGTTTCGGTTATATAGATTTGTTAGAACATCTACATGGACCAACTCATTAAAGATGACATTTTTAATCTTAGGAGCGATAAATTGAAAAAATTGTTCTAGATAATAAAGGCTTACTCCAGATAGAACATCATGGTTCTTTATCAGCACGATGGATACAACCTCATTCTCATCAGAAATAATCGGAAAACCATGAAAATACGAGTTATCCAACTCAAACTGACTTACTCCCTTTTCTTCAATTACCTTTCTCAAGGCAGCATCCACTTTTTCATTTATGATTTCTTCACTTTGCAGCTTATCACTAACAGATAAAGTCTTCGTTCTCCTTGGATCAATAATAAAGTGAAAATACACATCATCGAACATTATATGTTCATGGAGAACCTTCGTTATATTTTTACAAACATCCACAAGGTGCTTGGCAGAATGAACTAACCTAATGCTATCAAACATAATTTCATTGTTTGTGAGCAGATTCATCATTTCTAGCTGTTTATTTGATGGCGCTTCTACGATTCGTTGATTAATCGTTTCAATGTGAATATTCATTTCCTTTTGTTTCAGAAGATTGTTGACCTTGGTAAAATAACTTTTTGCTCGAATAAAATAAACTCTCGCTTGAATATAAGATTTATTTTTCAAGTAAAATAGTCCCTTATAATAATATACATAGCCTAAATAACCAAAATAACCCTTGTGATAGACCAAGGATTCAAAAGAATGCACAGTCTTAGTGAACTCTTCATCCAGGTCTAGCTTGATAAATGCTTCTAATAGAATCATAGAAAATTCTATTCTATACTCTACACTAAGGTTCTTTTCTTCAAGATATTTTATAGCGATAGGAATCGTTTGATCATATCGTTTAAGTACCATATAATACTGACACTGCAGTAATGATAAATTTACTGTATCCCTATGTTTCTTGCACATTTTTTCGAAAAATGGCCATAACCTTTTCGCTTTTTTCTCATCCTTTTGCCTCAAGATGATTTTATATTGAAAAAACAACGCATCTACCCTTGTGATAGTTAGGTTTATTCTTCTCGCCTTAGGTTTCAATTCACGAATCAGTTCTAATGCTCGAGGATAATCTTCAATGAGATAATAAAGTTTCACAACAGTCATTTCATTAAAGTTAGAATTGATGGCTTTTCCTAATGCTTTTGCTTGTTCTGCAAGCGCTAAAGCATGGGTGGTATCACCTAAAAATTGATAAAACATTAGTAGATTTGATAAGGTGGCCATCTCATGTTGTTTGTTTCCTAGCTTTATCGCCAAATCCTTAGATTTTAGCATGTACTCTTTTGCTTTCATAACATTCTCTTCAAGTAATCCGATACCCATTAGGTTATATATATTCATTAATCTTGAAGTTTGGTGATATTGTTCCGCCAATGATTCTGCTTCATAAATCAATTTGGCCCTTTCATTCCAAGAGTAATGATTTAACAACTGCAGAATATGCAAATTGTATACCCAGTGTATATAGTCTTCAACTTTTAGTTTTTTTCTTAGTATCATGCTGTTCACTTTATGATACTGAACCATCTCATGAACAAGTGATGAGTCACGCCCTGTATAGGAGAAATAATAACCTAAAATCACTTGCAGATGTAGCATCTCATTAATCGCTATTGATGGAGAATTCAAGTATTCTAGATAAGCGTTCTCATATTGTTTCAGCAGTGATAGATCACGAAGATTGATACTAATATATCCTACTCTAATCAAGGCATATAAGGAGTTATGCTTAATGTATAGGTCATTAAAAATGGTTAACGCTCTTTTAAGATGACCGCTCTTTTCTAACACATTAGCTAACATGAACTGGACACTTACAGCCGGTTCTCTGTCCACATACTTTTTATACAGCAAGAGGACCTTTTCCATTTTCATACTGGCATTGGAGTATAAACCATCTCTATATAAATTCTTTGCTTCTAATAGATGATAAGCTATAGCATTCCTGCCCTGTCCGGCTTCTTCATATTGAGCTGAAGTGTTAGCATATTTGATGTTCCCGTTTTTATTTGCACCGTCCATATGACGAATCTCCTTCATATATTTCATTAGTATGTGAACAAGGATATTTTTTACTTACCGTTAACTGTTACCTTTGGATAGGTAACAAGAACCTATTTACTACTTTTAATTTTAACATTATTATCTGAAAATAAAATTTAAAAAAAGATTACTTTTTAGGATAAAATAACCAATTATAGAACAATAACTAGTTACTTGTATAAATTTGTAAGTAATCTTATTTTATCATTTTATATAAGGAATTTTATAAAAAATAACAAAAGCTATTTCACCTTTTGAGTGTAATAGCTTTTGTTACGGCTCTCTCTCCACTAAAAGAAACCGAATCAATTTTCAAAATAAAACATCTCTTCTTTTCCATTTTCTACATTTATATAACGCCAATCATAGTCGTGACCATTTGGTCCATACGCATGAACTAGAACGAGTCCACCTGAGGTTGAAGAATAAATAACAAATGTATCAATAAACTCATATTTCCGCTTTTCTATTAGTTCTTGATCCTCGATGTCTACTTTTCTCTTTAGTATATCTAAACCTTGTTCAGGTGAAATGACTTCATTGACATTCTGATTAAAATCTAACGAGAAAGGAATGAAATGAAGACTATGCATCATTCTGAACTCACCCGATCTTGCATCGAAGTAAATTCTGTTTGATTGATCAGAAATAGAATAAATAGGGTGTGAATGAACCACAGGCATATATGAAAAAGTATAATATTGATCATCAATGTTACTTGAATAATCCACATTGATACCCAGATATTTGACATCAAATTGCTGCTCTTTTCCATAAATGTTATGTAGCATCATGATGACATTGTCTTGTACCTGATTAACATCTAACAATTCCCCTGTTGTATCTGTATCTACAGTACCGAAATAATCCATTCTGATTGGATGCCCTGTAAATGCATCCACCTCTCCACTTATACTTCTCTTTTTTATTTCAAATCTATAAGTATAGTCCAAATACTTACTTAGAGTGATATCCTCATTTTCCACTCTGAAGCCTGACGCAATCTTGGTTTTCACTTCATTCTCTTTTAATTGCTTCATTTGATCCGGGAGCTTGTGGAACCGATTGTAGGTATAAGTAAGCTTGTTAATTTCCATTAATGGCCCGCTTAAGCCCACAATATCCACTTGTTCAAAATAGGAGCTATAACCGTGATTGAATTTATTGTAATCATCCTCAACCTCTTGCATATAGCTCTTAGCATATTGTACTAGCAGGTCATATGTCTTTTGGTCAACTTCATCCCATCTGTCATCTTTTTTCCTTAAATTAAGATTATCTAGAGTGGTATAAAATGATTGTTGGTTTATATAGAGACTCGAACCTTTATACTTCTGTTCTTCAAACCAATTTAACGATTGCGTTAAATTTTCGATTCCTTCATACATTTCTTCAAAGAACATGTTTTTTAAGAAACTGAGCTCTTCACCAGATGCCTCTGGAGCACTTAGAAGGATATTATTAAGTTCTTCAGCACCTCTATATACTTGGTTGTAGGTAGAAAATATTTCATGGCGCTGATTTTGATAAAGATTTACAGCAATAATTAAGATGACACTGATTAATACCGCAACATAAAACTTCATCCTCTTTAATTTTACCGATAAAATGATCCGGTTATCTAATGATTCTGGAATTGTGGATTCGATTTTTGTTAATTGTTGCTTATCATCCTCAAAGCCTTTACCTGACAAATAAATTGACCTGCAAGACTCACATTCTCGTAAATGCTCCTCTACCTTTTCCTTTACCGAGGGGCTGAGATCACCCTCTTCGTATAGCGGATAGAGATCTCGAACTAGATCACATGGATATTTCACAATTACACACCTCCAAATTCCTTATTATATTTTTCCTTGAACTTTTTCCTTGCTCGATAAATCCCTACCTTGACCGCACCTTCTGTTTCACTTGTTATATCTGCGATTTCCTTATATGACATTCCTTGTTGATCTCTCAAAAGCAGTAATGTTCTATCCTTTTCAGAGAGCCTGGATAAAATGGACGAAATACTAGCCTGTTCCTCCATGGTCTTATAATCGTCAGTTGTATCTGCCCACTGTTCATCTATTAGATCATTGTTCATTTCATATCGTGTAGAGTTTTTCTTGTAGTAGCTTATGTATGTATTTCTGGCAATCGTAAAGAGCCAGGTTTTTAGAGTACTTTCACCACGGAAATTCTTTAGTGATTTGAAGGCTTTGATGAATGTATCATGGGTAAGCTCTTCTGCGATATGGGGGTGCCCTGTGTTTCTTAATAAATAAGAGTAAATTTGCTTTTTATACGTTTCGTATAACTCACTAAATAGATCCGCCATTTTATCCCCCTCTCTTCTATTAATTATTGACTCTTAAAGTTTGCAAAAGTTACACACTAAATTTCTATTATATAAAAAAATGCCAACATTAGCCCTTTTCTTTCAACGTTCTAAATTGAATACAAATCTAAAGATCCTCACAATAAAGAATACATTTATTGAAGGAGTAGGATATAGACATTCGTTATCCTGGAATTTTTCATATGCCACGATAATAGAATGATAAGAGTTTAAATGAGGAGGGATTAATTATGCCAACTGGTACATATGAGGTGGAATTAAATATTCCAATCAACTCAATCTGGGAGTTCGTAAGTGATATGAACAATTGGGCTCCATTAGTTCCTGGGTACATTGAACACACTATCCTGAACGAAACACAATCAACATGGGCTTTTATAGGTGATATTGGGGTGATGAAAAAGAAAATCAACTTACACATTGATATTAATGAGTGGCAAGGACCTAACTTGGTTTCATTTGGGTTAAAAGGGGTAAATGAAAACTTTTCAGGTACTGGTTATTTTAAAGCTGTAGCTCTCTCTGATTCTCACACGAAGATGATTGGACATCTAGATATTACTGCTGCTGGCATGTTGGGACCTCTCGTGAACCCTGCTCTCAAATCTTTTGTTCCAAAAACTGCGACAGAATTAACAGATAATATTGCAAGAAAGATTAATGAGCTTAATACTGTATCAAAGTAGAAAAAGAATGGTATAAGGAACAAGTGGAGCATGGGGATACTCATGCTCCACTTCTGTGTAGCCATTAGATTACAGATCACCTTTAAGCTGTAGAAAGCGTTGATTTCTTCAATTCTAAAAAATGATTAGGTGAATTGTTTCATATTTTATGTTTAAAGAAAACACTACTCCAACCGGAGTTATGTCTTGTTAGATAAATCCTTTTCTAATTTAATTTCCAAAAATGTAAAGATCCATTGTCGAACTAAACGATATCTTTACCTTGTTCGAATATTGCGGTTTGAATATTTTTTTCTTTTTCTTTTGTTCCAGGATCACCAAGAGAAGAACAATTTCTCCATAGTTTTTCCCTCGCTTGCTCCCAAGGTTTTTCAGGTTCAATCAAATTCATATACTTTTTAACTTCAACATCAGAAAGCCTTCTTCTTGTTTCAATATCTCGAACATCACCGATGTTCCAAATGTTAGTAGGTCATGCAGGATGCACGATAGAAAATCCGTCATCCAATAGAAAAATACCATATTCACGATTTTCTTTTATAACTTTCATACGTAACCTCCTTATATGGAATTTACTATATATATTCTACAAACTATTTTAATGTCCTGCGTTAAAATACAACGAGCATTATCCCACTTGCACCACTTGCAGATAATAATCCAGGCTCCTATCCATTGACCAAATTTTTACAAGTAAGAATTTACCCCTATCTAAATGCATTATGTATTTATAAAATAAGTAAACTAACTTATATTAAACCGAGCCTTAAAAAGCCTAATCCATAACAAACAAAAAACACTCATACTTGTAAAATCCAGTGCAGCAAAACACTGCATAGGATTTTCCATTTAAACCGCTATAATCCATTTTTCATCAGATAAAGTGATATTATTGACGAAATTTAGCGAATTATATCGAATTATCTTTTATTTGAGGTATAATGATTTTGTACATAATATTTTAGAAAGGAGTCCAACCATGTTAAATATATCATATAGCCCTTTTCTGATAATCCTTTCCATTATCATTGTGATTATTTCGTCCTATACATCTTTAACTCTTGCCCAAAGATTTTTCAGAAAGGATAGATCGAACAAAATTACATGGCTTTTTTTAGGGTCCATTATCTGGGGCTTGGGTATCTTTTCATTACACTTTATTGGAATAATCGCCTTTCATATCGATGCACCATTATCTTATAACCCATACTTGCTATCTATATCACTATTTGCTGCTATTTGTTCTTCATTTGCTGCTTATTTTATTCTATACATGCAATCCCTTACAAAAATCAAATTAATTGTAAGCGGTTTAATAACCGGAACTAGTATTATGTCAATGCATTTTATTGGTGTAAAAGCTATACAGGAACCAGTTAAAATAGACTTTAATTCTATATACTTTTCATTATCGATATTAATTGCACTCATATTCTCTTCTATCGCGTTGAAAGCCTTTTATAAAATGAAGAAAGAGAAACAATCTTCTGTCTTTCAAAATATTGTTAGCGCATTGTTTTTAGGGACTACCGTATATTTGTTACATCATATAGGCATGAGGGCCATTGTTTTTATTCCACATTCGCATGATGAACAGACATTTTTAAGCACCTTTTTATTAGGGCTCATTGTACCCTTTGTCACACTTATGATTATCATTATTGGGCTAATTATCGCTTTTTTAGATTACAAATCTTTAAAGAAAGAAAGGCTTATACTTGAGCAAGTAGCAGAAAGTGAAGAGCGGTACCGTCGCTTAGTTGAATTCTTTCCAGATGCAATTATTGTTCATGATGGTCTAAGTATTCTTTATGTCAATGAAGCATTCTTAAAATTAATACATTCCTCCATGAAAGAGGAAGTATTGGGTTATCCTGTTATTAACTTCCTTGACCCAGATTTTTTTGAGGTTTCAAAAATACAGAATCTTGCTTTAATAGAAACGCAATTTCTTAAGACTAAAACTCTTGATCAAAAAATTAAGACACTTAGTGGTTCAACAATTGATGTTGAAGTCACAGCTGTTGGAATAGAGTTCGAAGGAAAACCTGCTATTCAACTAGTTATACGGGACATTTCGGAACAGAAGAAAACAAAACGAGCATTACATGATAGCCAACAACGGTATAAGTCCCTTTTTAATTATAACCCTGATGCAGTTTATTCTGTAGACAAAAATGGATACATTACTAATATAAATACATCAGTGGAGAAGCTACTAGGTTATTCTAGAGATGAGCTTTCTGTCATTACATTTCATTCAGTTATCGATCCAGATTATTTAGAACTAACTACTGAACATTTTAAAATGGCATATAAAGGGGAACCACAATACTATGAAACAGTTGGTATCCATAAAAATGGTAGCAAGGTTCCTTTAAGTGTAACAAATATCCCCATTATCGTGGATGGAATTATTATAGGCGTATTTGGAATTGCCAAAGACATTTCAAAAGAAAAAAATGCGTTAATGTTACTTGAGGAAAATGAAGAAAAATACAGGTCTCTATTCGATTCTAATCTTGATGCTGTTGTTGAAATTGGTTTAGACGGTTACTATAAAAACGTCAATAAAATGGCTGAAAAACTGACACAATTATCAAAAGAAGAATTACTTGTCACGCACATTTCTTCTGTAATTAATTCCGATGACCTTGAGAGAGCATACAGAAACTTATCTGAAGGAAAACCAGCCTATGATGAAACCACAGTAAAAAACAAGGATGGAACTATAACTGAGATGGAGGTTAATGTAGTACCAATAAGAAAACATGGCAATCTCGATGGGGTTTTTGCAATCATTAGAGATGTAACTGAGAAAAAACAAGCACAAAAGAGAATAGAAGAACTAGCATTCACCGACCAATTGACTGAACTTCCAAATAGGCACTGGTTATATAAAAATCTCGAAATGATTTTAAAAAGAGCACAAGAGTTAAGACAAACATTTGCGATTCTTACGATTGACTTTGACAATTTTAAAGGAATAAATGATACGTTAGGACACCACGCAGGTGATTTATTTCTTAAAAAAGTAGCAAAACGATTGAAAAGGTGCATTCGTACACATGATAAGATAGCCAGATTGGGTGGAGATGAATTTATTATTATTTTGGAAAATATTAATGAAAACGAAGTTTATCAACTCGCAAATGAAATTATAATTGAAATGAATCAACCCTTGCTTCTACAAAATCAAGAAATATTGGTAACTGTAAGTATTGGAATTAGTTTTCAAACCGATTCCAATACTGATGCTGCAACACTTATTAAACAAGCAGACTTTGCGATGTATTCAGCAAAAGAAAAAGGTAAAAACAACTTTCAATTCTTCACAAAAGAGTTAAATGATAAAGTAATACGAAAAGTATCATTAGAAAATGCATTACGGAAGGCCATCGAACAAAACGAGTTCTCTTTATTTTATCAACCACAATTTGACATTAGGACAGAAAACATAGTAGGCGTGGAAGCCTTGCTTCGCTGGAATTCTTCTTCTTTTGGCCATGTATCACCTGCTGAATTTATTCCATTAGCTGAGGAAACAGGACTTATTATCCCCATTGGAGAATGGGTGATCAAAGAGGCCTGTAAACAAATCAGGAAATGGGAGAAACAAGCTTTACCGAAAATAAGGGTATCTGTAAATGTATCTGCAAGGCAATTTAAGGATCCGGAGTTTTCTTCGAAATTCCAAAAAACAGTAGCAAGTGAAAATGTTGATCCTCAATATCTTGAAATTGAAATTACAGAAAGTGTCATGATAAATGTAGAAGAAGCTTCAAAAATTATAGGAGATTTAAAGAAGATGGGGGTTAAAATTGCAATTGATGACTTTGGGGCTGGATATTCCTCTTTAAATATTATTTCTAAAGTTGATATTGACACATTAAAGATAGATAAATCCCTAATCGATAATTTTATGATTAATAGTCGAAAAGCATCCATTTTAAAAGCTTCTATCGGTGTAGGAAAAAGCCTAAAAACAAATGTTATTGTAGAGGGAATTGAAACGAAAGAGCAGTCGGAATTCCTTGAGGAGTTTGAAATTATAGGACAAGGTTATTACTACAGCCGTCCTTTACCAGCTGAGCAAGTTGAACAACTCTGGATAAAATATGAGAATAGATAGAGGTGGAAAACCAACTACTAAAATGGAATCTCATGATTTGTATTGCACCTCAAAAGTTAGTGAAATCTAACTTTTGAGGTTGTTTCTTATTGTGAAACCATCAATTTATTATTAGCTAAAAGAAAAAAAAGAAAGCCATTTTTAAGGTATAGGTTGTAAGTTTCAGAAAAGAGTAAATCCACTTACTTTAATAAATCGCCCTCTAGCATCTGTTTCCTGCACTTTGAGGAGCACAACTCCTTTACCTTTAAGGTTAACTTGATAGGTAAGCATTTTATTCAGTATTGATTTGTTGGAATGCTTTGCGAATCCCAACGTCCATAGCACACTTTCGCGGCTTAGTTGATGGCACGAAAACAAAAAGAGTAGGCTTAATGACCCACTCTTAAACAATATTAATCTTCTTCCTCATTTTCTTCTTTATCTTCGCTATCTTGTTCAGCTCGTTTTTCTGCTTCTTTACGTTGTTTTTTAGCCTCTTCATGCTGCTTTTCTTCTTGTTTCTTTACTTCTCGTTTTTTATCTTCAGCTTTTTTCTGTTGTTCCTCTTGTTTCTTTACTACCTCTCGTTGCTTTTCTTCTGCCTTTAATGCCTTTTCTTTTGCATTCTCTTCTTGCTTCTTCACTTCTACTAGTTGTTTCTCTTCTTGCTTTTTAGCATCTTCACGTTGCTTTTCATCGGCTTTTTTCTTCAATTTTTCTTCTTTTTTTACAGCATTACGCTGTTTTTCTTCAGCTTTTTCACGTGCTTCTTCTTCACGGTCAGACTCGTCATCTTTGTCTTTCTCATCATCACGGTCTTCTTCTTTTCCTTTATCATTTGCTTTTTTGCGAGCATCTTCTACAACTTCATCAGCCTCTTCATTGATTTCTTCTATGATTTCAGCCTGTTCTTCTGCTAACTCTTCATTTAGTTCACCAAGTTCTTCGTTGTATTCTTCTTCATCAATTTCACCAGATGCTAGTTTTGCTGCAAGTTCAGCCTGTTTCTTATCTGCCTTTTGTTCTTTCTCTTGAAGTATGGCTAATTTTTTGTTGATTTTCTCTTCAAATTTCTCTTGTGCTTTAACAATGTTTTTTGCTAATGCCTCTTTGGCCTCAAGATTTTTCACTTTATCTAAAGCAGCCCGTAAGGCAACTAAGTTTTCAGCAAATTTCGCTTCCCAGGCAGCACGAACTGAATCATCCGGATTCTGTTCTTTTGTAACACCATCAACTACCTCTGTTGGTTCTTCAGAAATAGTTCCTTCTTCTGAAGATTGTGATTGCTCGTATTTTGCTAATGCTAATTCTTGTTGTTCAATCGCTTGTTTAAGAACTTCATTGGCTAAATCCTCATCACCTTGAGAAAGTAATACTTCAGCCTCTTTAATACGCTGTTCTGCAAATGAAGCAAGCAATTCAGCCTCTTTTACATCATTAAACGTTAAAGCAAGTTGAACATTTTCCATAAGTTTTTTTGCGAAATAGAAGAAATCCCCTGGTAAAAGCAAAGTAGTATCTTCTTCGACTTCCTGATTTAGATCCGTCTCTTCTTCTGTTTGTAATTCCTCTAGAGCACCTTCAGCAGTTTCTGTTGCTTCATCTTCTTGAGCAACGTCTGGTGTTGATTCTTGAGTTGTTGTATCTACTGTCTCTACTGTTTGATCTTGTTGTACTGTTTCTTCAACCTGTGATTCTGTTGGTTGTTCGTTTTCTTCAGCAGCAGAATGTCCAGTTCCTAATGAAAATGCACAAGCCGTGGCAACAACACTTGTAGCAAAGATGTTTCGAACGTTTTTACTAAACGAAAAATATTTTTTTGTCATTAAAAAATCCCTCCAAAACAAGTTTTTTGTAAAGGAAGAATCTTGAATCAACTCTATTAAATTTGAGTCTTTTCTCCATTCTTCATTTGGGAATTCAGCCACCATAGTAATATTACTATTACCGTAGGTCTGGAATTTTGCGTCTCTACCTTTAAATAGATTTGCCTTTTTCAAATGTTGAACGTAGTCTCGTTCACATTATCTACTGCAAATATAATTTAATTATATAAAAAAGACTAGATATAAATTTTCCCAATAAAAAGCCCAGTAGGTTAATCATTTCACCTAACAATTATTGAAATGATTGGATTCTTTATCATAGCTACAGAAATATAGGCATTTCTGCATAAACTTATTGTTGCTTATAGTAGTATAAATTGTTTAGTTTAGTGCTCTACCCGTTTTAGCAATGCATTTATTTAAATTCGGATTTCCAAAAGAACGATTGGTAAGAATAATAGTGCAAAATATTTTACATAATCACTTTTTTTGATTATGATTGCTCTCATACTTTTTAAAAGGAGAACAAAATTCATGACTAATAACAATCAACAGTTACTATCTTCCTATACACTTCCAAACGGAATTGAACTTAAAAACCGAATCATTATGGCACCCATGACGAACTTTTCATCTAATAAGGATGGTACAGTTACAGATTCAGAGGTTGACTATTATGCTCGTAGGTCTGCTGGAGTAAGTATGGTCATCACGGCATGTACCAATGTTACTCAGAATGGTCAAGGATTTCCTGGTGAATTTGCGGCATATAGTGACGACTTTATCCCTAGCTTAACTCAATTAGCGACAGCCATTAAAAAGGAAGGTGCTAAAGCTGTCCTACAAATATTCCATGGAGGTAGAGCGTGCCCTCCTGACTTAGTAAATGGTGATGTGGTTAGTGCCAGCGATATCCCTGCAGAAGCAGAAGGCAGCCCGACTCCAAGAGCTTTAACAGAATCGGAGGTAGAGGATATCATTGAAGCATTTGGTGAGACGACTCGTCGCGCCATTGAAGCAGGCTATGATGGCGTAGAAATCCATGGCGCAAATGGATATCTCATTCAACAGTTTTTCTCTCCACACTCAAACCGTCGAGAAGATCGATTTGGTGGAAGTTTAGAAAAACGTATGACATTTCCTTTGGCCATTGTAGATAAGGTAAAAAGTGTGGTGGATAAGTATGCTACATCACCTTTTATTGTAGGATATCGTTTTTCACCAGAAGAGGCTGAAACTCCAGGAATCACAATGGATGACACCCTTGCTTTAGTGGATAAACTTGCAGACAAGGATTTGGATTATTTACATGTATCTCTTCAGGAATTCAACTCTACGCCTAGACGAGGTGTGGAAGATTTAACGAGAACACGCATCGACTATTTACTAGAAACAATCAATAACCGTGCTTCTCTGATTGGAGTTGGGTCGATCTACTCTTTAGATGATGCACTACAAGCATTTGAAACAGGCATTCCACTTTTAGCTTTAGGCAGAGAGCTTATTATTGATCCAGATTGGGTCCAAAAAGTCGAGGAAGGTAAAGAAGATACAATTGTTACAAAACTCGATAAAGATAATCAAGACCAGCTTGTCGTTCCTGACCCATTGTGGAACATTATTACAAACACTCCAGGATGGTTTCCGGGGGTTTAATTGAAGAGCTAGCAATTGTGGTTTCAAAAAAATAGAAGGCCAGAACCTGATGTATCTGGCCCTCGTTGTAGTAAGATATGGGAAATTATGTACTTAAACTAAATATCTGACCTTAATTTAGTAACCCGTGTTAGAAAAATAAGCGGAGGTTTTACCGTTAAATGCAGATTAGAGCCCATTTCGAGAAAAATAGAGGGAGTTTTTTCCTCTATACAACCCAAAGCTATCTATTTTTACGTTTTCCGAGCCTAATAAAGGGAATTTCTTCCTCTATTTAAGCTATTTTCAGTGCGATTTACTAATTAAGGGAAGTTTTTCCCTCTATAAATCTCAACTAGCAGCAAACCTAAATTCACTGTTTAAGAATGCAAAAGTCATACTCGAATTCACTAAAAACATAGAATGACAACGTATCGTTTCAATATTATAACATATGATCCTTGCACAAAAAGTCACCCAAGACTTCTTAATACTCTCAAAGATCTAGACATTAAGGATTGATTATTAAAAATAAAAAAGATAGGGAGTTAAAGGTCCTATCTCTTTACAATTTAAATATGAAACAAATGATCTTTTATTTCTAAAAAATAGATATCAGTTCTTTTGTATATAGATGGCGCTCAGTACTAAAAAGATGTTCTCGATCGAACTGATCAACAATTACCCCATCTTTCATGACCATGATTCTTTGGCTCATTTGCTTCACTGCAGCAAGGTCATGTGAAATAAACAAATAAGAAAGATTTAAGGTTTCGCGAAGCTCTGTTAAAAGAGTGAGCACCGCCCCCTGGGAAATCACATCTAGGCTTGCGGTCGGCTCATCTAGAACGATAAGTTCGGGTTCAATACTGATAGAACGTGCAATTGTTACACGTTGACGTTGTCCTCCACTTAATTCATGCGGATATTGATTCGCTATATTTGCCGGTAGTTCAACCGCATCAAGCAGTTGTTTAATAAATGCGTCTCTTGAAGTATAGGAAAAATGACTAAGAGTTAGTTCTTTTCTATATTGTTCGTAGGGTTCAATGATCGAATCTTTTATTTTAAGCTTTGGATTTAAAGATGCTGTAGGATTTTGGAATACAATTTGAATTTTTTTCCGATGAGGGTATAACTGACGCTCATTCAACTTTTCAATGGCTTTATCATTAAAATAAATAAAACCGCGATCCACCGATTCAATTCTCAGCAAGCACCGAGCTAACGTACTTTTACCACAGCCACTTTCACCTACAAGTCCTAAACATTCTCCCTTATTCAGTTCAAACGAAAGATTATTTATTGCGATTTTTCCACCGGGAAATGTTTTCATTAAGTTTTTAACTGAAAGTAAACTCATACACTTCCCACCTCATCTAACCCTGATGCTAGCCCTCGTTGTAATACCGGTGCTGCCTGTATTAACTGTTTCGTATATTCGTGTTGCGGATGATCTAGTATTCGGTGTTTTCCACCCGATTCAACAATTTTCCCTTCCTTCATGACTGCTAATCGCGTCGCATAGCGTCTAACATGACGCCAATCATGGGTAATGAACAGAATGGTACACCCTGTTTCTTTTTGTAGCTTGGCAAGTAATTCTAGCACCCTATGCCCTGATACACTATCAAGAGCAGTGGTAATTTCATCAGCGATTAATAAGTCCGGCGATAATAAAAGTGCGATAGCGATGGAAACACGCTGAAGCTGTCCTCCACTCAACTGAAAAGGATATCTATTGTATAAGGTTTCATCTAAACCAACTGATTCAAGTGCTTCAACTGCCTTTGCTCTTCTACTTTTCGAATCCCTGTTCCCGTGTGCCTTCTGGTATTCTTGAAAATGCTGGCCAATTGTTCGAAATGGAGTAAAAGATCCCTGATAATCTTGAAAAATATAAGAAAGCTTTTGGCCACGAATTGTCCTTATTTCTTTTTGGGATAAGGATAGTAAGTCTTTATCTTTAAACATGATCTTACCCTCCACGTGCAAATTGGGTGAAAGCATACGCCCAATCGCCTGTGAGAGAAGACTTTTTCCACTCCCGCTTTGACCAACTAATGCATACCATTCACCTGCACGAATAGAGAGCGACACGTTGTCAACGATGGTCTTTTCTCTAGTGCCAATTGATACTTGCTCCATCGATAATATCATTACCTTACCTCTTTCTTTACATCAAACCGATCTCGTAAATAATCGCCCAGCATATTTGTGACTAACACAACACCTACAATCGCTAAACCAGGATAGATCATTAATTCTGGTCGAGATCCAAAATAAGGTCGTGAGTCATTTAACATTGCTCCCCATTCAGGTATTGGTGGTTGCGCACCTAGTCCAATATAGGAAAATGCAGAAATAAGTAAAATTATTTTTCCAAGGTCAAGACTTGCGAGAACAAGTACATGTCCAACGACATGTGGAAACAAATGTTTACGCATTATTTTTCTTGAAGATAGCCCGTTGATACGAGCAATCATGACATAATCTTTTTGGGATTCTGATAATACGGTACTACGAACAAGGCGAGCATAGTTTACCCATTTGACCAGCACAATTGCTAGCACTAGATTACCGATTCCAGGCCCTAGTAAACCACTGAGAACAATTGCCACTATCGTATCTGGAAAAGCTAAAAATCCATCAGCAATTCTCATAAACACCCGGTCAACAAGTCCTCGTGTATATCCTGCAATAATTCCAATAGGAACTCCAATAAAAAGAGCTACCATCAAGGCCATAAAACTATAACCAAGCGTCTGTTGACCCCCTAATAATAACCTCGTCAACACATCTCGTCCAAGTTGATCCGTTCCGAGTGGATGCTGTAAGCTAGATCCAAGAAGACGATGATCAAGATTTGTTAATGTTGAATCATGCTGTAAATATAGAAACGTATATATGAAAACGGCCAAAAAGAAGACTACACATAATACGGCTGTTATCGCTTGGAATCTGTGCTTTTTTGCCTTCGGCAAACGCATTGACAAACCTGTCATTAGTTAGTCTTCCTTTCTTTCAGTTTCATTTCAGGATTTAAATATCGGTAAGATATGTCCACAACTGTATTTACTAGGAATACAACAATGGCCATGATAAAAATATACCCCTGAATGAATGGGTAATCACGTTGACGGATTGCATCAACAACTAACTTGCCTATCCCTGGATACGCAAATAACACTTCAATCACCACTACACCACCAATTAAGCTTCCTAAACTGACACCAAATACAGTTATCACTGGAGGGAGACTGTGTCTAAGTGCATGGGCGAAGAAAATCCTTGTTTCTGATAATCCACGGGCTCTACCTGCTCTAATAAATTCCTGGCTCAGAGAATCTAATAAACTCGAACGCAGCAAACGCACATATACGCTTGAAATAGCCAAACCAAGGGTCAATGATGGCAAAATCAATGAAGCAAATCCATCTCTTCCCATGGTCGGAAGTATATTTAGACGTGCACCGAATAAATCAATTAAGATTAGACCAAGCCAAAAACTTGGGATAGCTGCACCAAGAATTGATAAACCTCTACTCATTTGATCAATCCAGCTATTCCGATACAAAGCAGATAATGACCCTAATGGTATTGATACCATTAACATGACAACTAATGAACCGACGGCTATCTCTATTGTGGCAGGTAATCCTATTAGGATCATATCCAAAACGGGTTGCCCTGTGACATAAGACACCCCGAAATCGAATTGAATAAATTTCAATAACCATAATCCATACTGGACAAGTAAAGGTTCATTAAACCCCATGTCCTCTCTTAGCGCTTCTATTTGTTCCTGACTAACAGCTAGCTCATCTACATTTAAAATTGTCAATACAGGATCGCCAGGTGCTAGTCGAACAAAAGAAAAGCTAACAAAGGTAATAAATAATACAAACAATACCACTTCAAAGAATTTCCTCGCTACAATTTTGAGCATTACTTCACATCCAGCTCGTTTGTAATCATGTAATATTCGCTTCTGCTAGTTACCCAATTGTCCACTTTATTTTCATCATAAGCCACAATCGTAGATGGATGAAGGACAAATGAATTGATCACATTTTCATGTACATAATCGGCAGCCTGCTCAGCAAGTATAGCTCGTTCTTCTTGACTAACGGTTTGATTTAATTGATCAATAATTGTAGTCAATTGAGGATCTTCAGTGCCGCTAAAGTTGAGTGCACCAGTTGGGTGATATGTTGCATTTAAGTAGTAGCCGGCATCCCCACGAGGAGCTGTTAAATTACTATATGTCGCTAAATCCCAATCACGATTTGATGCCATATATTCTTCTGGAGTATCAATTTGACGAAGTTCTACTTCTATACCAAGTTGTTTTGCATCTGATTGAAACACTTGAGCAATTAAAGGTAGATCTGCCCTTGCACTATAAGTTAAGAGAGTAAATGAAAGTTGTTCTCCGTCTTTTTGCATTTTTCCATCCTTAAGTGTGTAGCCCGCTTCCTCTAAATATTGAACCGCCATATCTTTTCCTGTATTTTCACTTTGTTCATAAGTTGGTGCAAATGGTAAGGATGGTGCAAAAGGACCGACTGCTGGTTCTCCATATCCTAAAAGAATCGTATCAACAATCTTTTGACGATCTATTAAAGCATCAACAGCTCGGCGAACATTAACATCCTGTAAGCTTTTACGTTCCATATTCATCGTCATTTGATGTACTCGGAACGTCTCTGTTGCTTCAACCTTCATGCCCTCTTGAGACTTTAACGCTTCTAAACTTTCAACCTCTGGACGATAAACGATATCAACTTGCCCAGATTTAAGAGCGAGTGTTCGAGCATTTGCATCTTCATTAAAAGCAAATGTCACTGAATCCAAATTAGAGGCTCCATCCCAGTAATCATCATAACGCTTTAGTTCCAGCTTACTTCCTGGTGCAAAGGATTCAAGTATAAATGGGCCAGTTCCTATTGGTTTATTAACAAAATCAGTCTCTGATACATCAATAATCGATACATTTGGATTCACAAGTTCAGAAACAAACTCTGGAAATACTTCTTTGGTGGTGATCTTTAAGGTATAACCTTCTGCTTCAATTTTATCTATCTTCAAGGCATTTTGAATAGCGATACTCTCTTTTAATGCTCGATCGAGGGACGCTTTTACTGACTGTGCATCCATTTTATTACCGTTATGGAAAGTAACATCTGTACGAAGGTTAATGGTCCAATGTTGCCCGTCTTCCCCTTCCCAGCTTTCTGCTAACCAAGGTGCAATCGTTAAATTTTCTTCGTCTAATTGAACTAATGTTTCCGTGATTCCTGCTCTTAATGGAACGTAGCTTGAATCCACATGAGGATCTAGAGAATTAGTTGAGAAATTATAAAGAAAACTTACGTGCTTTTCTTTTCCACTTTCTGTAGTTTCCGGTGACTGAGTACACGCACTTAACAAGATGACACATACCAAAAAGAAAGCCCATTTTCTAAAGCTAACTCCTATATATTTTGCTTTTATACTACTGTTTTTCATCCTCATTTTATGCTCCTTATGTTCATTTATTTTAATCGTAATTATTATGATTTAATTTATAACGAAATGGTTACGATTTGTATTATATCGAAATGATTACGATTTGACAATAAGAAAATATGAAATAATGAATATATCTTTTCCTTATAACATTTCTAAACAAAATTATTTAAAGCCTCTCAATTAGTAAAAAGACTGATTCCTTCTAAGAAATCAGCCTTAATACCTAAGATGTTATAAAGAAATACTGTATATTTTGATTTGTGCTAATTTGGGTACCGTTTATATGTTCTGTAACATCAATCCATTTATAGTTATTAAGTCTTTTTTCAAGCTTTTCACTAATTTCATCTTCAATATCTTGCATTACTCTTAGTGTTGTCTCTATTGATATATTGAACTGTTTGGCAGCTTGATGATGTGGTGAATGTTCCCTAAGAAGCTCTAAAAATTGCTCCTTCGTTTCGGATTGCTTTGCAAGACAATCCTCAATACTCACAATAAATTGATAGAGCTTTCTCCTATTCCATGGCAAGGAAGTTACAATATCTTCTATAAAAATATTGATCATCTTTTCGTTCATAATATTACCCTTCTTTCTTTTTACCAGCTAGCTTTCTTTACGCCCGGAATCTGCCCCTTATGTGCAAGTTCACGAAAAGCAATTCGTGACATTTTAAACTTTCTCAGATAACCTCTTGGTCTACCGGTTACTAAACAGCGATTGTGAAGACGAGAAGGTGCTGAATCCCTTGGGAGTTTACTTAAAGCTAAATAATCCCCTTTTGCTTTAAGTTCTTTTCTAATTTCTGCATATTGTTCCACTAGCTTTTGTCTCTTTAGTTCTTTTACTACTTTTGACTTCTTTGCCATTTTATTTTCCCTCCCATTATTAAAACAAAATCATTACGATTTAAACAGTATTTTTTTATAAAGATATTATACTCTGTATTGGAAAGCTATCTTATATCGTCAACTCTTCTATATTAAAAGGCGGAAGTGGATCATCAAGTTTATTCCAATCTTCACCCATTTCCTCTTCTGTTAATAAACATTCATCAAGACTTGCTATAAGCTCTTCTTTGTTCATGTGAATTCCAATAAACACTAACTCATTCATTCGGTCGCCATATTCATCATCCCAGCGTTCCAATAATTCTGGTTCCTCTTCAAGAATTTTTGCTTGTTCCTCCTTAGAAGTTGCAGCAATCCATTCTCCTGCCGCTTGAAAAATAATAGAAGTTCCAGCCTGTGAGAGCATACCTGTTAAATTGTTTCGGGTAGGTAACCAAAAGAACCCCTTTGCACGCACTACTTCTTCTGGCCAGTTTTCTAACCACACTTTCCACCTTTCTGGATGAAATGGTCTTCTACTACGATAAACAAAGGAAGAGATACCGTACTCTTCTGTCTCTGGCGTATGCTCTTCATTTAATTCTTTTATCCAGCCTGCTGCTTGACTCGCTTTTTCAAAATCAAATAGACCCGTGTTTAATATATTCGATAAAGCAACAACGGAATGTGCACTTTCAACCACCTTTGTCTCTGGATTCAGCTTTTGCAGTACATTCCTCAATTCCTCCATACTTTCTCGACTAACTAAATCAATTTTGTTTAAAATAATGACATTCGCAAATTCAATTTGATCAATGAGTAAATCCACCACTTCCCTAGTATCCGTTTCGTCATCCACCTGTTTTCTATCAAGTAGACTTTCTCCTGATGCAAAGTCGTGCCAAAAGCGGTTCGCGTCTACCACTGTCACCATAGTATCAAGTTGACAATACTCAGACAGATTTATTCCTAATCCTTCATCGAAATATGTAAATGTTTGTGCAACAGGTACAGGCTCAGAAATTCCGGATGATTCGATTAAGATATAATCAATATCTCCCTCTTTAACAAGACGCTCCACTTCAATGATTAAATCCTCGCGCAGCGTACAGCAAATACAGCCATTCTGCATTTCAACAAGTCTTTCTTCGGTGCGACCAAATCCACCTTTTTTCACCATTGAAGCATCAATATTTACCTCGCTCATGTCATTTACAATAACAGCAACCTTTAAATTTTCTTTGTTATGTAAAACATGATTTAACAAGGTCGTCTTTCCCGAACCTAGGTATCCACTTAAAACCGTTACTGGTATCTTTTTCATATTATTTTCTCCCTCATAAAATCCATTTTAAACAGAATCATTACGATTTAAGTTTTATAAACTGGAAACAATTTTTTCTGCGGCCTGTCTTGCGCCAGAAATATTTCTTGCAATAGGTCCTATTTCCAACTCTGCTAATGGTCCCATCACATACAGATGAGGACACCATTGGAGGTCTCTATTTACAATCGGATAGCCGCAATTGGCACACGTTAAATTTTCCTCTTCAATCAATTGCTCCACCCAATTGCCAGGTCTTGTTGGTATAAAACCTGTAGCTAGTAAAACATGTTGGACTTGGTACGACTCCGAGCTAACGTGAAGACTGACATATTCCTGATCATTGGTATAAGAGTTTACCTCCCCGTCAACCACACGTAGCTTTTGCTTATCTACCAGTCCCTTTACCTTACGTAAGACGTCCGTCGGTACAGAACCTTTTAATCTGGCTTTTACTATTTGTTCACGACGACTCGTATAATTCTTCACCATACGAAAAGGACCTTGTCGTTTTAATCCTAACCAACCAGGATCACTATCAAAGTCGTGAATCCGAAATGGATGGCGTTTGATTAGAGTGACTTCACCAGGAAATTCTCCTGCCATCTTAATTGCAAGGTGAGCAGCCGTAATCCCTCCTCCAATAATTGCTATCGGTGGTTTTATCTCTTTTAAATCCTTTAGGTTATCATCAAATATATGGCGAACTCGTTGTGGAGAAGCGGAAGCAAGATTTTTTGCCCAATCAGGGATATATAGTTGCTCATTTATACTAATAGCAATGACAACGTTTTTCGACTGAATCATATTTCCATTTTCCAGCGTAACATCCCATCCATCTTTACCTTTTCGAACTTTTCCAACTATACCTTGATACCAGCTTTTCTTTAAATTGGTATCATATATAATTTGATCACAATGATCGTTAAACAATTGAAGCGATGGACGTTTATACATTCCATAAAATTGGTTATGTAGATTGGATATCTTTCCAAATTGCTGCAAACTAAATGGATGAACATCAATATGATGAACGGAAGGAGAGCGAAGAAATGACATGCTTATTTTTTCCGTATTTCGTTTCCATCTAGCCATAGGCTCTGAATGGGGGTCAACGATGCAAAGCTTTTCATTTTGGACTATACCATGTTGAATTAAAAAGTTAGAAATGGTGCAACCATGAATTCCTCCTCCGATAACTAACCAATCAAACAATATTTGACCTCCTTTCATTAAAGCGAAATGATTACGATTTATATTTTAAACAACTCGGAAACGAAACGCAAGCACTTTTGATTTAGGAAAAGCCCTTTCTTGCGGTAAACTATATATTCTCGATATCTATTTACAAATCGTAATGATTACTATTATAATCATTATAAATCGTAATTATTACGTTTTAATCATGGATAGAAATAATATAATGAGGAAGTGACAGAATTGATAAAAAAGTTAAGTTTATTTACTTTTCTTACTAGTTTAATTGTACTAACAGCATGTTCTAGTACTAACACCGAAACTAATCAGGAAAGCACTAGTGACAAACTCCAAATCTATACAACTATTTATCCATTACAATATTTTACGGAGAGAATTGGTGGAGATTATGTTTCAACGGAGAATTTAGTGCCTCCTGGTGCAGATGCTCATAATGTCGAAATTACAACTAAAAAAATGGTGGATGTAGCAGAAGGTGATGCCTTCATTTATACCGGAACTGAGATAGTAGGATTTGCAGATTCAATTATAAAATCCCTCTCGAAGGAAGATGTAGCTATTGTAAACTCCACAATGAATGTTTCATTTATTGCAGCAAAGGACGCACATCATGAACATGATGACCATAGTGGGGAAAATCAGAGTGAAGAAAAGGTAGGAGATCATGACGAATCCAATGAACACGCGGATCATGAAGACCATGAAGGTCATGCGCACACCTTTGACACTGATCCTCATGTATGGTTAGATCCGTTACGTTCCATTGTGATCGCTGAAAATATAAAAAATGCGTTAGTTGATATGAAGCCTGGACAGAAACAAGAATTTGAAGAGAATTTCTCTATTTTAAAGATTGAATTAGAGGATTTACATAAAGAGTTTAAGAATGTGGTAGACCAATCAAAATCAAAAACCTTTGTTGTTTCCCACTCTGCTTATGGATATTGGGAGGATCTTTATGGATTAAAACAAGTTGGGATTAGTGGTCTTTCCCCTACTAATGAACCCTCACAGAAACAGTTATCATCAATCATTGACCTTGTTCAGGAAAATGAATTAAAGTATGTCTTTTTTGAACAGAATTTACAGAATAAAGTTGCAGAGATTGTAAAAAATGAAACGGGCACTGAAGCTCTTACACTTCACAACCTTGAAGCCATTACAGATGAGAATATAAAAAATCATGAAGACTATTTTGACATTATGAAAAAGAACATTCAAGCTTTGAAACTAGCACTTAATTGAGTAAATTCTATAATAAAATTAAAAAAACATAGAAATCAAATTTTTATTTTCTATGTTTCAAAATGAATACAAAAAAACATTTCACAATGTGAAATGTTTTTAGATACCGGTGGCCGGGGTCGAACCGGCACTCCAGAGGAACACGATTTTGAGTCGTGCGCGTCTGCCAATTCCGCCACACCGGCAAGAATATATATGAAACTAATTAAAATTGTAAGGATGCCGAGGACCGGAATCGAACCGGTACGGTAGTCACCTACCGCAGGATTTTAAGTCCTGTGCGTCTGCCAGTTCCGCCACCCCGGCATGTAAATATGGTGGACTTGATCTCAAATGGAGGCGGCAACCGGATTCGAACCGGTGGTAAAGGTTTTGCAGACCTCTGCCTTACCACTTGGCTATGCCGCCGTTGGAGCGGAAGACGGGATTCGAACCCGCGACCCCCACCTTGGCAAGGTGGTGTTCTACCACTGAACTACTTCCGCAAATGGCTGGGCTAGCTGGATTTGAACCAACGCATGACGGAGTCAAAGTCCGTTGCCTTACCGCTTGGCTATAGCCCACTGAAGATACCTAATATATATTTCATTTCATTTTATTATATAAAATGGGGCGACTGATGGGAATCGAACCCACGAATGTCGGAACCACAATCCGATGCGTTAACCACTTCGCCACAACCGCCATGGAATAAAAAAATGGCAGGGGCAGTAGGAATCGAACCCACACCGGAGGTTTTGGAGACCTCTGTTCTACCGTTAAACTATGCCCCTATTAAGTTAAATGTGATAACAAATTTAAATGGTGGAGGGGGACGGATTCGAACCGCCGAACCCTCAGGGAGCGGATTTACAGTCCGCCGCGTTTAGCCACTTCGCTACCCCTCCATATTTAAATGGTGCCGGCGAAAGGAGTCGAACCCTCGACCTACTGATTACAAGTCAGTTGCTCTACCAACTGAGCTACACCGGCATTTTTTTTTACATAGAAATGGTGGCTCGGGACGGAATCGAACCGCCGACACATGGATTTTCAGTCCATTGCTCTACCGACTGAGCTACCGAGCCATACTATAATGGCGGTCCCGACCGGGATCGAACCGGCGATCTCCTGCGTGACAGGCAGGCATGTTAACCGCTACACCACGGGACCAGACTTTTTTTAAGTTTCACTTGAGAATATCTATTATAAATTGGTTTGGTTGCGGGGACAGGATTTGAACCTGCGACCTTCGGGTTATGAGCCCGACGAGCTACCAGACTGCTCCACCCCGCGATAATAAAAAATATATGGTGGAGGATGACGGGATCGAACCGCCGACCCCCTGCTTGTAAGGCAGGTGCTCTCCCAGCTGAGCTAATCCTCCGATAATTTGGGTTATTTCACTGATGTTGATATAACTTTGGTGACCCGTACGGGATTCGAACCCGTGTTACCGCCGTGAAAGGGCGGTGTCTTAACCGCTTGACCAACGGGCCAAACAAGCATAATGCTTATTTATATAAAACCTAGTGGCGGAGAGCAAGGGATTCGAACCCTTGAGACGGGTTACCGCCTACACGATTTCCAATCGTGCTCCTTCGACCACTCGGACAGCTCTCCAAATGGAATGGCTCCACAGGCAGGACTCGAACCTGCGACCGATCGGTTAACAGCCGATAGCTCTACCACTGAGCTACTGTGGAATAATCCAAGCCTAGCGACGTCCTACTCTCACAGGGGGAATCCCCCAACTACCATCGGCGCTGAAGAGCTTAACTTCCGTGTTCGGTATGGGAACGGGTGTGACCTCTTCGCCATCATCACTAGACTATTTTTCAAGGACAAACTTTATTATACTAGCATTTTCATAAATTTCAAGAGGAAATTTTATGATTAGCTGTAAAATTGTTCGCACCTTCAAAACTAGATAACGTTCATACATTCATTAATATTTGGTTAAGTCCTCGATCGATTAGTATCAGTCAGCTACACACGTCACCGCGCTTCCACCTCTGACCTATCAACCTCGTCATCTTCGAGGGATCTTACTAGCTTGCGCTATGGGAAATCGCATCTGGAGGGGGGCTTCATGCTTAGATGCTTTCAGCACTTATCCCGTCCCCACCTAGCGACCCAGCGATGCGCTTGGCAGAACAACTGGTACACCAGCGGGGTGTCCATCCCGGTCCTCTCGTACTAAGGACAGCTCCTCTCAAATTTCCTACGCCCACGACGGATAGGGACCGAACTGTCTCACGACGTTCTGAACCCAGCTCGCGTACCGCTTTAATGGGCGAACAGCCCAACCCTTGGGACCGACTACAGCCCCAGGATGCGATGAGCCGACATCGAGGTGCCAAACCTCCCCGTCGATGTGGACTCTTGGGGGAGATAAGCCTGTTATCCCCGGGGTAGCTTTTATCCGTTGAGCGATGGCCCTTCCATGCGGAACCACCGGATCACTAAGCCCGACTTTCGTCCCTGCTCGACTTGTAGGTCTCGCAGTCAAGCTCCCTTGTGCCTTTACACTCTACGAATGATTTCCAACCATTCTGAGGGAACCTTTGGGCGCCGCCGTTACATTTTAGGAGGCGACCGCCCCAGTCAAACTGCCCACCTGACACTGTCTCCCATGCCGATTTAGGCATGTGGGTTAGAATTTCAATACAGCCAGGGTAGTATCCCACCGACGCCTCCACCGAAGCTGGCGCTCCGGCTTCTCCGGCTCCTACCTATCCTGTACAAGCTGTACCAAAATTCAATATCAGGCTACAGTAAAGCTCCACGGGGTCTTTCCGTCCTGTCGCGGGTAACCTGCATCTTCCCAGGTACTATAATTTCACCGAGTCTCTCGTTGAGACAGTGCCCAGATCGTTACACCTTTCGTGCGGGTCGGAACTTACCCGACAAGGAATTTCGCTACCTTAGGACCGTTATAGTTACGGCCGCCGTTTACTGGGGCTTCGATTCAAAGCTTCTCTTGCGATAACCTCTCCTCTCAACCTTCCAGCACCGG